>DWWZ01000028.1 GCA_019119435.1 Candidatus Butyricicoccus avicola | reverse complement strand
CCGCATAAGATGAATGTCTTTGATAAGGAGAGCCAGCGGCTCATCAAGTATTCCCGGTAAATACAGGCGTATGCCTGACGATAGAAACAAATACTATGCCGAAAAGGGAGGAAAAGAAAATGTTACAGCATAAGCGATGGATCTCTGCTGCACTGGCGGCAGTCATGGCACTGTCATTGACTGCGTGCGGCAGCAAGGAGCAGACAGCCGAAGTCAACGAAAACGGCGAGACCGAATGGGAAGCCTCGGCAGACATCTTCAACATGGATCAGAGCGAGGAGGAACTCTACGAGCTGGCCAAGGAGGAAGGCTCGGTCACGTTCTATTCGATCTCCTCCCGCTGCACCAAGATCGCAGAGGCGTTCATGGAAAAATATCCGGGCATTGAGTGCGAGCCGTTCGATATCTCGACCAATGAGCTGCTCGAGAAGGTCACGCGCGAGCACGAGGCCGGCCAGAACGTCGCGGACGTTGTGCACATCAAGGACCAGGATGGTTCGTTGTGGAACGAGTACGTACAGAACAAGATCTTTTATAACTATCTGCCCTCCGACATCGCGGAGCACATCGATCCCAAGTACACTGAGACCCAGGTCCCGCTCTATATCGAGCTGACCCAGCTCTTCTACAATTCGGAAGCTTATCCGGACGGCGCGCCGGTCAGCAACATCTGGGAGATCACCCAGCCGGAGTGGAAGGGCCGCATCATGATGCAGAACCCGCTGGATAACGTATCCTGGGGCTCTTGGATCACCGGTTTCTGCACGGGCGATGTGCCCGATCAGCTGGCACAGGCCTATAAGGATCTGACCGGTGAGGAACTCGTCCTGAGCGAAGGCTGCGAGAATGCGGGCTATGAATTCCTCAAGCGCCTGCATGACAATGAACCGATCTACACCTCGTCTTCGGATGAGATTGCGGAGTCGGTCGGCACCAGAGGCCAGACCAACCCGCCACTCGGCTTCTGCGCGTCGTCCAAGCTGCGCAAGAACGCGGACAATGACTGGTGCCTGGAACCCATCAACCTGGTCCCGACCACCGGTATCCCGGCGATCAACACCCTGTACATCGTAGAAGGCTGCGAGCATCCGAACGCTGCCAAGCTGCTCATCCGCTTTATGCTGGGCGGCACCGACGGCGACCTGAGCGGATACAATGAATTCAACACGCTGGGCGGCTGGCCGGTCCGCGACGACATCGAGCCTGCGGAAGGTTCCACCCCGTACGACGAGCTGAATGTATCCGACTTCGACCCGATGGCCATTTACGAAAACATCAACGCAGTACGTGATTTCTGGACGTTGCTTGGATAACAAATCATTGCATACGCGGCAGGCGGTTACCACCTGCCGCGGCAGCTGCCAGAAGTTTTGAGGCAAAGGAGGAGCCAAAATGAGTCTATTTTTGACCAAAGAAGGCAAACGGAAGAGTCCGAAAATACTCGCCTATTTCTTCGGGGCGCTGTTGTTTATGGTAATCTTTGTTGCGGCATACGCTTTTTTGACCGTGCCGCTGCACAATTTGCCGATTGCAAACGAGACCGTCCTAAGCGCGGTCGAAACGCTTTTGATCGCGCTCGCGGGGACGGCGGGCTGCTGCCTGCTGTTTTTCCTGCCGGACAAGAGCATCGTACCGTACAGCTTCGTGGGCCTGGCGGTGATTGTTGCGATGTTTTACGTCGCGGCCTTTGCACTGGATGCCACGGTCCGTCCTACGATGATCTATCTGATCTCGATGTACGGCCTAGGGCCAGCTGCTGTTGGCAATCTGATTAGTTGGACGATTTACTGGAGGCTTGGCTGGAAGGACAGCAGGCGCATGTAATAAGAAAGGGAGGCGGTTTGGTGAAGCGGGTAACGCTCAAAGACGTTGCTGCGCGTGCAGGCGTGAGTTTTTCCACGGTGTCCCGCGCTCTCAATGACCGCCCGGAAATCAGCACCGAGACAAAGGCGCAGGTGCGCGCGGCATGCAAGGAACTGGGGTACATCCCCAATATTGCGGCGCGCAGCCTGGTCAGCCGCCGGACACGGACCATCGGCCTGCTCGTGCCCGACATTTCAAACGACTACTTTGCCGGGGCCGCCTTGGCAATTGAGGAGGCCGCTCGGGAGAATGGATACCGCGTTTTGCTGTGCAATTCTCTGCGTGACAGCGCGCGGGAAGCCGAGGCTGTGGATGCCCTGCTTTCGCAGCAGGTCGAGGGCCTGATTGTTGCGCCGGTTTCAGCGGCGTCGGCGGACAGCCTGCAGGACAGCCTGCACAGCCTGCCTCACGTTTATCTGGGCAATAACCATGGCGATGACTGCAGTTATGTGGTCATCGACAACAAGCGCGGCGCATACGAGGCGACGCGGTACCTCCTGTGCCTGGGCCACCGCAATATTTTATATTTGGGCGGGCGGCAAGGCTCACTGACACGGCAGTTCCGCGTCAGCGGGTTTTACAAGGCGATGGAAGAGGTGCCGGGGGCGCATGCGCAGCAGAAGATCGAGTGCGACTGTGCGCAGGAGACCTATCGGATGATCCGCGCCCTGCTCGGGCGCAGGGAATTGCCGGATGCGGTCTTTGCCTATTCGGACCGCATCGCGCTGCAAGTGTTGCAGGCGGCGGATGAGTGCGGCATAGATATCCCAAAGCAGCTCTCGCTCGTGGGATTCGATAACATTTCGTACGCGAGTTTGCCGCGCATCAACCTGACCACCGTATCGCAGCACAAACGCCAGGTCGGCCGGACTGCCGTTCTGCGTCTGTTCGAGCAAATCCAAGGTAAGGTCGGCCGAACGGTGGACATTTTACAGCCGGAACTTATCATTCGCGGCACTTGTCACCGACGCGCGGCGCGCTGAAAGGCGGAGAACATGGAGAAAATAGATTGGGTGTTAAGGAATGCGCTGGGCAGGCGGCTGGAGTGCGAGAGCCAGGCGCAGGTCATGGATGATCTGCCCCAGTTTTCACAAGCCAAGTGCATCGCAGGCCGGGCGGCACCGCCGCCGGCAGACCAGTTGTGCGCTGCTGTGTTCAACATAGAACGCGGCGTACAGCTATATGAAAGCATCGATTTTTTGAAAGATTGCCCGGCCCTGCAGCCGGCGGACCTTATTTTTGCCAACGAGTTAGATGACGGCTGCGCAAGGTCCGGCCTGCGGGACAATACCCGCCTGCTGGCCGAGGCGCTGGGCATGTATGCAGTATTCGGTCTGGAGTTTATCGAACTCAATACCGGGCCGGATGAAAAAGGGTACCATGGAAATGCGCTTCTGTCCCGCTGGCCCATCACGTGGGCCGAGGTTTTGCGCCTGCCCGAGGCATACAACTGGTATTTTGACCGGCAAAAGCGTATCGGCGGCCGATGTGCAGTGTTCGCCCGCCTGGATGTGGGCGGCAGGGCACTCGGCGCGGTGTCGGTACACCTGGAAAACCGTACGGATGGCATTGGCAGACGCCGCCAGATGCAGGCGGTACTGGATGAGGCTGAGCGTGTTTTTGCCGGCCTGCCCGTTATCATCGGCGGCGACCTCAATACCAATACATTTGACGGCCGGGATCGGGATATCATTGGCAAAATGGCCGATGATCCGGTGTTTTACCGGGCGCATCTGGACGGCATGGCCGTGTATGAACCCCTGTTTGAGGCGGCCGCTGCGGCGGGGTACCGCTGGCAGGATGCAGGGCCGATGACCCGGCGCAAGCCCTTACCGGGTGGGCGAACGCTGGAACTGCAGCTGGACTGGATTTTGCAGCGCGGCCTGCGGCTGGAAGAGAGCCGGGTGGTGTCCACGCGCCGGGCGGACTGCACGTTTGCCCGTGCGGGCAGCGCGCTGGCCGACTTCCAGGGTCAGGAGCTAAGCGACCACAATGTGGTGTGGGCGCGGCTGGTGTTTTAAGAAATAAGGAGGGATTTTATGCTCGATACGATACAATTTGATATGGGCGGCACACTGGAGGACATCTGGTACAGCGATGAGACTGCAAAGCAGACCGCCCAAGGGCTGCTTTCGCTGTTGTCCCGGCATGGGATTTCCGTATCGTGCGGGCAGGAATCGTTCTGGGACAGCGTCATGCAGGGCGTCAGCCGCTATAAGGCGTGGAGCGAGGCCGCATCCCTGGAAAAAAAGCCCGAGGAAATCTGGCCGATGTATTATCTTGAAAACCTGGGGCTGCATCCGGGCAAAGTGGGCGCCATCGCTGAGGAGCTGGCGGATTTTTGGGAGGTCACCTATTATCACCGAGAGCTGCGGCCGGGCGTGCAGCAAACCCTGGAAGCGCTGCGGCAGCGCGGCTACAAACTGGGTGTCATCTCCAATACGGCTTCGCTTTATTCGGTCTTTAACGTGCTGGAGCACTACGGCATCCGGGACTATTTCCAGGACGTGACCCTGTCCAGCGTGACCGGCTATCGCAAACCGCACCATGGCATCTTTGAAATCTCGCTGCGGCAGCTGCAGGCAAAGCCAGAGAATTGCATCTATGTGGGCGATACACGCTCGCGGGATATCCGCGGGGCCAAGCAGGCAGGCTTTGGCATGGCAGTGCAGATTCGCTCGGCGCTGACCGACCAGAAGGACGCGGCGACCGACCCCATGTGGCAGCCGGACGCCGTCATCACGCGCATCCCAGATCTGCTCGACGTACTCTCTGCCCGTGAGGATGCCCTGTAAAAAATTGCTCGGCGGCAAGGAGGCAAATGTTCTTGTACAAGATTGAAACCCATCTACATACGACATATATCAGCCATTGCGGCTGGCTGGGTGCACAGGCGATCCTGAAAGCCTATGCGGCGGCCGGGTATGCGGCGATCTGCGTGACCGATCACTACAATCGGGCGTGCTTTGATTATGCCGATATTGATCTGACCACCCCGGGCAGCAAGACCGAGGCATTCCTGCTCGGATACCGCCGGCTGCACCGAGAGGCCGAGAAATATGGCATCCGAATCTACGAGGGCGCCGAGCTGCGCTTTGATGAGTCGGAAAATGACTATCTGATTTACGGCTTCCATCATGACCTGCTGGCTGACCCGGACCGGCTGATGCGCGGTGGACTGGAGCAGTTTGTCCCCGCCTACCGGGCGGACGGTGCGTTGCTAATCCAGGCGCATCCATTCCGCAAAAAATGTACGCCGGCACCGGCTGCCTGGCTGGACGGCGTGGAAGTGCTCAACCTCAATCCCCGGCATGACAGCCGCAACGACCTGGCGCGGGCGTATGCCGAGGAGCATGGGCTGATCATGACTTCGGGGTCGGACTGTCACCGGCCCGGGGACGAGGCCAAAGGCGGCATCCTGAGTGAGACCCTGCCGGAAGATGGCTTCGCGTTCGCCGACCTGCTGCGCACGGGAAAGTATCAGCTCATCACCCCATAAATTGACCGATCTTCTCTTTTCTTCTCTTATTTTTGCCGGGGCGGCGGGCCTTGCTTTTGCCGAAAAGCACGTCAAGGTTCATGCAATGGGATATTTGGATGCGGAAAAATGACGTCCGCAGGCATGCCGCCCGGCTGGGTTTCACGGAATCCACGGCAAAAGGCGTCCGGCCATGATGGCCGGGCGCCTTTTGTTGTGCCCACAATATCCTATAAAACAGAGGAAATTATGAAATAAATAGGAAAAATTAACATAAGATAATGAAGCGTCCGGATACCCCATGGTATAATAAATATGATATGCAATTGAGGGATGATCCTGCGTGTAGGATGCGGGACCGCCCGCGAAAGGGGCATTGAAATTTGGAACTTGAGGTGCAGGTCGAAAAGTTTTACACGGACGTACTTGGCCTGACCGACGAGGGGCTGCTCAAGACACTCACCGCACTCACCGAAGTGCGCGCCCTAAAACGCCGGGAAGTGCTTGTCGAGACCGGTGCCCGGCAGCAGGAAGTTGTCTTTGTGCTGGAGGGTGTCCTGCGCGGCTATTACCTCGACATGAACGGCAGGGAAATCACCGACTGTTTTGTTGTGCAGTGCGGCACGCCGGCCATGTCCAGCTTTACGCTGGACACGCCCTCGCCGATCAGCATCGAGGCGCTGACCGACTGCCGCGTGCTGTGCATCCCGACCGAGGAAGCTATGCGCCTGGTCGGGCAGAATATGGAGGCGATGAGCCTGTACAACCGTCTCTTGCAGCAGTCCTCTCAGGTGCATTGGGAGATCAAGAACATGCTCTGCCAGCACAATGCGATGGAGCGCTATCAGTGGTTCCTGCGGGCATATCCTGGCCTGATCGAGCAGATCAGCAATAAATATGTCGCCTCTTTCCTGGGGATTACGCCGGTAACGCTCAGCCGGCTGCGCCGCGCGCTGCGAGAGGGGCAGGACGGGGCGTGAACGGAAAACAGAAAGAAAGCGTACCCCGCAGGGTACGCTCTCTTTTTTGCGCGATGGTCACAGGTTTTTGACGAACAGCGCGCGGATAGCGTTGAGTACGGCCAGGATCATAACGCCAACATCGGCAAAGATAGCCAGCCACATGTTGGCGATCCCCAGGGCGCCGAGAATCAGGCAGATTAGCTTAATGCCGATGGCGAAAATGATGTTTTCGTAGACAATGCGCAGGCATTTGCGGGAGATCTTGATGGCCTTGGCGATCTTGAGCGGGTCGTCGTCCATGAGCACGATGTCGGCGGCTTCGATGGCGGCGTCCGAACCCATTGCGCCCATCGCGATGCCAATATCGGCGCGGGACAGAACAGGCGCGTCGTTTATGCCATCCCCGACAAAGGCCAGCTTGGCCTTTTCGGGCTTTTCCCGCAGCAGAGCTTCGACTTTTTCCACTTTATCGGCGGGCAGCAGCTCGCTGTAGACCGTATCGATGCCGAGCTCGCCCGCGACCTGCTCGGCAACGCGGTCGATATCGCCGGTCAGCATGACCGTCTTTTGGATGCCAGCCTGTTTGAGCGCGGCAATGGCCTGCTTGGCATGGGGCTTGACGACGTCGGAGATCAGGATATGGCCGGCATACTTGCCGTCAATTGCCATGTGGATGATCGTGCCGACATGGTGGCAGGGGATGCAGTCGATGTTGAGGCGCTTCATGAGCTTGTCGTTGCCTGCCGCGACCTGGATGCCGTCCACCGTGGCGATCACGCCATTGCCGCTGATCTCTTGGATATCGGTCACGCGGGAGCGGTCGAGCTCCTTGCCGTAGGCCCGCTGCAAGCTCTTGCTGATAGGATGGGAGGAGGCGCTTTCGGCCAAGGCGGCATACTCGAGCAGCTTTTCGTCCTCGAGCGCATTGTGATGGATGCCGCTGACCTCAAAGACGCCCTGGGTCAGGGTGCCGGTCTTGTCAAAGACCACATACTTGGCCTGCGAAAGGATCTCCAGGTAGTTTGAGCCCTTGACCAGCACGCCTGCATTGCTTGCGCCGCCGATCCCGGCAAAGAAGGAGAGCGGGATGCTGATGACCAGGGCGCAGGGGCAGGAGATGACAAGGAACGTGAGCGCGCGGTAGATCCAGACGCCCCATTCGGCTGCAAGCCCCAGGCCCAGCATGCGCACGAGCGGCGGCAGGACAGCCAGAGCCAAGGCGCTGTAGCATACCGCAGGCGTGTAGATTTTGGCAAACTTGGAGATAAAGGCCTCAGAGCGCGACTTGCGCGAGCTGGCGTTTTCCACAAGGTCCAGGATCTTGGAGACTGTGGACTCGCCGAACTCCTTGGTCGTGCGGATCTTGAGCACGCCGGTCAGGTTGATGCAGCCGCTGATGATCTCGTCGCCCGGGGCGGCGTCGCGCGGCAGGCTTTCGCCGGTCAGTGCGCTGGTGTTCAGGCTGGAGGCGCCCGAGACGATCACGCCATCGATCGGGACCTTTTCGCCGGGCTGCACCACGATGACCGTGCCAACCTCGACTTCATCAGGATCCACCTGCGTGAGCGTACCGTCCTGCTCGATGTTGGCGTAATCGGGCCGGATATCCATGAGCTCGCTGATGTTGCGGCGGCTTTTGCCGACGGCATAGCTCTGGAACCATTCGCCGATCTGGTAAAATAGCATAACGCCGATGGCTTCGGTGTAATCCCCGCTGCCGGTCAGCCCGAGGGCGATGGCGCCCACGGTCGCAACCGCCATTAGGAAGTTCTCGTCAAAGGCCTGCCGGTTCCTGACGCCCTTGCCGGCCTTGATGAGGATATCATAGCCGATGATCAGATACGGGATCATATACAGCACGAACCGTACAATGCCGGACGCCGGGACAAAATGCAGCGCCACCAGCAGAACAGCGGCCACAACGATCCGCGTGAGCATCTTTTTTTGCTTCTTGTTCATGTCCTATCCTCCTTGCGGTGCGGACGATATATGAATAAATGCTCATATATTATCCTTTGAGAAAGCACCCGCCCTTGTGGAGGGTGCTTTGCCTGCTGTGGTCTGGGATCAGAGAAAGATCTCGCAGTCGTCTTCGACTTTTTTGCAGTTTTTGAGGACTGCCTGCATCACGGCCTTGGGGTCCTGACCATCCTCAAACTCAACGATCATTTTCAGGGTCATAAAGTTGACGGTCGCGCTTTTGACACCAGGGGTGTTCTTGGCGGCGTCTTCCATCTTGTTTGCACAGTTGGCACAGTCCACATCGATCTTGTAGGTCTTTTTCATGATGCGTGCTCCTCTCAGAAAAAACATTTAAACAATTAAACATTTATTTAATCATTTAGGATGCTTTCATTATACGCGCAGCGCCTGGCAAAGTCAACAGGGGGCGGGACTTTTTTTACGGCATTTCGGAAAAATTTTTGCGGGGTAAAATCGACCGCTTTGGTAAATTTTCGGTTCCGCTTGGCGGTGATCTGTGCTAAAATAGGAATACAGCAAGAAAAGGGGGCATTCTATGTCGCAGATACAATTGCCGCACAACCATGGACAGGATGACGCCATCCTGTTTGACCATATGCCAGCCCTAGGAGAATTCCAGGCAGTGGCCGATATCTTCAAGCAGCTTGGGGACAGCAGCCGCATCCGCATTTTCTGGATCTTGTGCCACTGCGAAGAGTGCGTGATGAATCTGTCGGCGCTGGTTGAGATGAGCAGCCCGGCGGTCTCGCACCATCTCCGGCAGCTCAAGGCGAGCGGGCTGATCGTCAGCCGCCGTGACGGCAAGGAAGTCTACTATAAGGCTGCGGATACCCGGGAAGCCAACCTGCTGCACCGTATGATCGAGGCTCTGGTAGAGATCACCTGCCCTCGGGAACACACCGATTCATGACAACAGAACGGGCCGCCCGGCAGCTGGCGGATCACCGTGCAAAAAAACGCCCCGTTTGGGGCGCTTTTTTTTATGCTTCAGTGAGGCGTGGCATATGCCTGGATACAGGCGGCGGCCCAATCTAAGAGCCGTGCCGTATGTTCGCGCAGACATCCCGGCTGCGCGGTCAGGAGCGCCTGTTCTGCAGGCGGCAGGACGGGGAGCAGATCGCGGTGGCGGCGGATATAGCGGCCGGTATCGCAGAAATACTTGGCCTGCAGCGTAAACCACAGCGACTTGGTTAGGCCGTCGAGCGCAGCCTGCGCATGGAGATAGTTATGGCAGCAGGCGTGGTAGATCGCACATGCGCCGCGGTGGACGGCCTGCCGGGCGGCATCCGGCGGGATCACGGCCAGGGCCGCTTCCAGGCTGCCGTACACGACGTCGGTATCCTGGCAGAACTGGAACAGTTCTGCCTTGTCCCAGGCGCACAGGATATCCACACCCGAGACAAAGCCGCAGGCAAGGCTGCGGGCGGGCAGGGCGTCCAAAATGGCACGGTAGGTGTCAAGGTCGGCCATGGCCAGATGGTCAAGGAGCACGACCGCGTCGATGTCGCTCTGCGGCCCAGCTTCGCCGCGCGCGCGGCTGCCCTGCAGGCCCACGCAGACTAGCCTTGCGCCAAAGGCCTGGCGCAAAGCCGCGGTCAGCGCCGCCATCCAGCTTTGCATGTCAAGATCCATGTTATATCCCTCCTGAAATCAGATATTAGGGCACTATTATGCCATGTATCGGGACAAAATGCAAGAGAGATGTACTTAGAGCGTGTCGTCGCGCAGGGCGTCCAGGATATTGTCGCGCATGAGGCGCCGGCCGCCCAGCCAGTAGCACAGCACAATGGCTGCCAGCACGCAGGCCAGGAAGGCGGCCAGCGGCAGCACCGGGAAGTAAGGCAGATACTCCCAGAAGGTGATCTCGGTGATAGACAGGAAGGCGGCGATGACCGCAGCCTGGAAGGGCAGGCTCCACAAGACCGGCCGCAGGCCGAGGAACAGTGCTTCGAGCAGCAGCATGCGGCGCAGGCCGTGCGGCGACAGGCCGGCTGAGCGCAGCATGGCAAACTCACGTCGGCGCTGATGCAGGCTGCCGGATACGGTAGATGCGATGTTGGACAGGCCGATCAGGGCGATGAGCGCCGCGGCGAACCAGATGCAGATCTGCATGACGCGCTGGCCGTCGACCGACGTATCATGCTGGTCCGCGATATTGACGATGGTATAGTCGCCCGCGCCGTACAGCCGGTCCAGCTTTTGCTCGATCCGGTCAGACACCGCATGGATGGCCGGATAAAATCCTGGGTCTGCCAAAGGGGTATCCACGAGCGCATAGCCGGTCGTACACAGGCCGCGCACCGAGCGGTTGTGATTCTGCGCAGCCAGTGCCTGCTCGGTCTGCATCGGAACGATGGCAGCGATCGTGTAGTGCGACAGGGATTCGCCCAGGGCGGGCAGCGTGCCGGCAAATGCGCCGATGGTCAGAGACGGCTGGAAGGTGTCGGTGTCGTCCTCGTCGTATACGCGCTCATGGAGTGTGAGCGTGTCGCCCGCGGACAAGTCAAGGATAGGATAGTAGACCGGATCACGCCGGGTAGATTGGGTGCGGGACTCGGTTTGATTATAAAAGATGGCCAGATCGGGGTCCTGGTAGTAGGGCGTGGGGTCGATGTCCTGCGCGGCGCAGTAGTCACGGAAGCTCTGGTCGTCCAGGCCGATGACCTGCACCAGGAGACGGAAGGAGACATCGGCCTGCGCGGTGGGGTAGAACTGGTGCGTGGCGACAATGTCGGCAAAGGAGCCGTCGGCCTGCTGCAGCCCAGCGTCCTGTGCCTCGGCGGGGACAAGGGTGGAGAATGAGATATCGCTGCAGAACAAAATATGAGAGACGCCATCGGTCTGCCGCAGGTCGTCCATCTGCGCTGCGGTCAGCGGGACCCCGTTTTGAGAGGCAAACGAGATATGGCGTGCGCGCAGATAGGGATCGGGACAGACCGACTCGGCGGCTGTCTGGATGGACATGATGTAAAACAGGCTGGTGAGCGTCACAAAGGACAAGATGAGCGATAAGGTTGCGGTCCGGTAAGCACGCCGGCGCGCATCCAGCGCCCGGGCGGACAGTTCGCCTTCCAGCCCGAAAAAGCGCGCGAGCAGACGGTGCTTTTTTGCCTTTTTGAGCCGCACGCCCTCCCCCTGCCGGATGGCTGTGATCGGCGCCATCTTGGAGACCCGCCGTGCGGGGATGAGGGCGGATAGATAGACGGTCACGAGGGTCAGTATGATAGCCGGGATGCACGACGGCAGTCCAAAGGTGAAGATGACGTCGTTGGCATCGCGCAGCGACTGATTGGAGTGGTTGATAAGCCAGAATACCCCCTTGTCCAGGGCAAAACCCAGGAACAGGCCGATGGGCAGCGGGATGACGGTCAGGATAAGGCCCTCGAACAGGACCGATTTTTTGATTTGTCGGGGCGTTGCGCCCACGCTTGCCAGAATGCCGAGCTGTGTTAGACGGGCCGAGGCCGACACGGCAAAGGTGTTGTGAATGATGAGCACGAACACGCCCACCACAAGGACTGCCAAGGTCAGGAAGGACAGCGGAAGTTCCAGGTTTTGCAGCCGGATCTCAAAGAATGCATCCGGGGGAAAGACTAGATAATGGCCGAGATAAGTCGCGTTGTAACGCAGGTTGTAGTCGCCGTACTCGTCGGTCTGCCAGCCGAGCGCCGCCGCGATTTTGGGCAGTTCTTTGTAGGTGTCGCGCATGTTGGAAAAGCGCAGATAGACCGTGATCTGGTCGTCCGGCAGCAGCGTGCGCTCGTCCAGATAGCCGATCGCGGTGTAGGCCGGCGTGGTCGAGGGGGTCACGGCGTCCAGTTCGCCCACAATCGTGTAAGTCTTGGTGCCGGTCTCCTGGAAGGTCTCATCGGCGGCCTTTGCAGCAGTCTCGGCCAAGGCGGTCCCGCCCGCTATGCGGTCGCCGACCGGCAGCGTCCACACATCGCCGATCTGGGTGTCCGGGAAATCGTCAAAGTACTGCTTGGAGAGCGCGATTTCGCCCGGCTTTTGCGGGACACATCCCTGGGTAATGAGCCTGCCCTCGGGCATGGAATCCCAGTATGCCGTGTTGGCATCGCGCAGGATCAGATAGGGACGCTTTTCGGTGGACTGTGTCAGCTGCGCGACCTCCCAGGGGCCCTTGATGAGTGTGGCCTCGACCGAGGCGTAGTTTTCGATGAGGTCCAGGTCGCGGGCATAGGTGGTGTCGAACAGCTCGCCATGCCAGTTGCCATCCTCCTCGCGCGTCAGGCGCACGTTGTCCGACCAGGTGGTGTAGACCAGGCCGCACAGGGCGGACAGCATGGTGGTCGTCAGCAGGATGGCCGCCATGATCGCGCAGGCCATGCGCTTGTTGTGCCGCAGGTAGTCCAGGGTATAGATGCGCAGGATGTTCATACGCGCACCGCCTCATCTTTCACGATCCGGCCATCCTCCAGGGTGATGATGCGGTCGGCCTCCAATGCGATTTTTTCGTCATGGGTGATGAGCAGCACGGTCTGCCCAAAGCGCTGGTTGGACAGCTTGAGCAGCGCGACCGTCTCCTCGGAGTTCTTGCGGTCCAGATTGCCGGTCGGCTCGTCGGCCAGCAGGATAGCCGGGCGGTAGATGAGCGCACGGCCGATCGCCGCGCGCTGCTGCTGCCCGCCGGACAGTTCGCTCGGCAGATGGGGCAGGCGGTCCTCCAGGCCCAGCGTGTGCACGATCGAGCGGAAATGGGATGCATCCGGCTTGCGCCCGTCGAGCAGCAAGGGCAGAAGAATGTTCTGCCGCACGTCCAGCGTGGGGATAAGGTTGTAGAACTGGTAGATGAGGCCAACCTTGCGGCGGCGGAAAATGGCGAGCTGTTCCTCGCCTAGGGCGGATAGATCGGTGTCCTCAATGCGGATGACACCACTTGAGGGGCGGTCCACGCCGCCCAACAGGTGCAGAAGTGTGGACTTGCCCGAACCGGACGCGCCGACGATGGAGACGAATTCGCCCTTTTGTACGGCCAGGCTCACGTGGTCGAGCGCGGTGACCGCGCCCGCGCCGGTGCCATAGATTTTGGTCAGGTTTTCACAGCGTAGGATTTCCATAGGATGTTCCCTCCTTTGCCTCTAGGATAGCAGGCCAAACTTACAATTCGGTGACAACTGCGGAAATTTTTATGCGGGCCGCGCTTGGCCATAAAAAGTGCGCCGACCTGGTGCTTTCACAGGCGGCGCATGCGTTGGGATCATTTCCGATAGAGATATACGGTTTTTTTGCCCTGTGTCTGCTCCTCGATGAGCTTTTGTTTGAGCATGTAGGGCAGCAGCGAATCCAGGAATTTTTTGGGGTCGGTCACGCCGACGCGGCTGCGGGAAAAGGGCTGGCTGGCGGTCAGGCCCTGGACGACGGATTCCAGTTCCTTCCGGGTCATAGGGCCGTTCTTTTTGAGCGCCCGGCGGATGCGGCCAATGCCCTTGGCCGACAGCATGCTTTCCAGGTCACGCGCCTGGTTGCGGGCGCGCCACAGGCCCCAGCCATAGATGAGTGCGGTTGCCAAGGCGAACAGCAGCACGTACGGGATATAGCGCAGGTAGTCGAAATAGGTCATTTGGTCTGCCCTTTCCACGAGATGATATGATGGTCACGCATGATCTCCAGAAATTTGATCAGGCGGGAGAGCGCCTTGTCCATGCCGGAAAACTGCGCTTCCAGCGCCTGCGAGATGGCGTATACGTTTTTTTCGCCGTCTATAGTGCGCCAGACGAAGCTGCCGTAGGCGTCGAGCTTGATGTCGCTCACGCGCGGGCGCCGGAAAAAGCGCTGGGCGATGCGGTGATAAAAGCCTTGCCATTCGACCGAGATGGTCACGATGCCGTCGTCTGCGACGGTGTAGGGGAATGCAGGGTTGCGCACCGGGATCAGTTCCAGATAGTTCCCGGCGTCCTTCTTTTTGGCCATAGCCGTTGCTCCTTTCAGGGGATGGAAAAAAGATGCAGCCGGCCCGGGATTCGGGCGGACTGCATCGGGCAAATGCTGTATCTCAGAGTTTGCAGATTAGCTACGCTTCTTTTTGCCGAGGCACACCTTTGCGAGCGAGGCAAGCAGCAGGATGAAGAAGATGAGCGAGCCGATTCGGCCGAGCGAGAACTTTTCCGAGATATCGATGACTTTATCGACACCCAGGACAGCCAGGACAGCCAACACGATGCCCACAAGGCCTTCGCCTGCGATCAGGCCGGAGGTATACAGGATACCGCGGTCGACCGACTCCTTCTTTTCAGCCTCCGAGCCCTTGCGGTGATCCATAATGAAGCGGACGATGCCGCCGCACATGATGCCCGCATTCAGGCTGAAGGGCAGGTACATGCCGACTGCGAACGGCAGGACCGGGACCTTGAGGATCTCAACAACAATCGCGACAAATACGCCGGTCAGGATGAGCGCCCAGGGCAGCTCGGCATTCATGATGCCCTCGACCAGCATCTTCATCATGGTTGCCTGCGGGGCCGGGATCTGGTCGGAGCCATAGCCCCAGGCCTGGTCCAGCAGGTACAGCACGCCGCCGATGGCCGCAGCGGATACCACGACGCCCAGCATCTCGCCGATCTGCTGCCACTTGGGCGTTGCGCCGACGATGAAGCCGGTCTTGAGGTCCTGCGAGCAGTCGCCCGCGATGGCTGCGACGACGCAAATGATACCGCCGATGGCGATGGCGCCGACCATGCCGGTGGTGCCGTCGGTGCCGGTGACCTTGAGCAGCAGGGTCGCAATGATGAGCGTTGCAATCGCCATGCCGGAAACCGGGTTATTGGACGAGCCGATGAGGCCGACCATACGGGAGGAGACGGTTGCAAAGAAGAAGCCGAAGATGACGACGATCAGTGCGCCGACCGGGCTGACCGGGAAGGCCGGCAGCAGCCAGATCGCAATGGCAATGACGACGACCATGCCCAGCAGGAAGGGCATCGGCAGATCCTGCTCGGTACGCAGGGGCTTTGCCGCGGCGTGGTTTTTGCTCATGCTGCGCATGGCCTGCATAAAGGTGCGGCCGATAAGCGGGATGTTCTTGATCAGGCTGATGATACCGCCGGCAGCAACCGCGCCTGCACCGATATACTTGATATAGGTGTCCCACAGGTCGCTCGGCGCCAACGCCGAGATCATTTTGTCGCCAGGGAAGACGATGGCGTCGCCGCCAAACAGGGCAATCATCGGCATGAGCACGAGCCAGCTCAGGGTCGAGCCGGCCAGCATGTAGCTCGAAATCTTGGGGCCGCAGATATAGCCGACGCCGGCCAGCGCAGGCAGGACCTGCACGCCGACCGCCGCGCCTGCATAGCCGGGCACGTTGTAGACGACCTCGCTCGGGAAGAGCTTGACGCCGTCTGTGACGAACTTGTAGATAGCCGAAATGCCAAGGCCCGCAAAGACCGTGCCGGCCTTTGCGCCGCCCTGCTCGCCGGCAAGCAGGACCTCAGCACACGCCGTTCCCTCCGGGAACGGCAGGGTCCCGTGCTCCTCGACGATGAGCGCTTGGCGCAGCGGGACCATAAAGGCCACGCCCAGAAGGCCGCCGACCAGCGCGACGAGGAAGATCGTCATCAGGCTGGGCGAATCAATGAGGCCCTCCTTGGCCCACAGGAACAGCGCGGGAAGGGTGAAGATCGCACCGGCTGCAACAGACTCACCGGCTGAGCCGATGGTCTGGACCAGGTTGTTTTCCAGAATGGAGTCCTTGCGCAGGACCATACGGATGATACCCATCGAGATAACCGCCGCAGGGATGGATGCGGAGATGGTCATACCGACGCGCAGACCGAGGTATGCGTTGGCAGCACCAAAAATGATTGCCAGCAGGACGCCAATCAAGATCGAAGTCACCGTAAACTCGGGGACCACACGGTCGGCCGGGATATACGGCTTGAAATCATTCTTGTTGTTTGGCATGAATGCGTTTTCCTTTCTAATTCCTCTTTTTGTGCGATGCTCTGAGAAAGCAGCAAATGTTTGACGAACTTCGCCATTATACCATCCCTGTCAGCAAAAGGAAAGATTTTTTAATGACAGGAATGGAAATTTATGCAATCCGGCAGAACAGCCTGCCGATGGGGGCCGTTTTTTAGCGCTTTGCCAGACGGGCCAGCACGTCGGTCAGCAGCGTGTAGAAGCGCGCGAAGGAGTCGAGCGGCAGATATTCGTCCGGCGTATGGCAGCCGCGGATGGTCGGGCCGACCGCGATGGCGTCCAGGCCGGGCAGCGCATCCGAGAACAGGCCGCACTCAAGGCCTGCGTGCAGCGCCTCGATTTTGAGCTCGGTGCCGAACAGGTCGTGATAGCTGGCCACGAAGGTGTCGCGGATGGGCGAATGCTCGGCAAAGCTCCAGCCGGGGTATGCGCCCGAGATAGCGCAGTCAAAGCCAAAGGTTTCAGCCAAGAGGTACAGGCGGTCCTTGGTGTCCTCCTGCAGCGAAGCCACCGACGAGCGCGGCGCAAACACGAGCACGGCGTCGGTATCGCCCAGGCGGGCGACGCCCAGATTGAGCGAGGTCACGACAAAGCCGTCCTGCTTGATGTTGCGGCGGCGGACGCCGTTGGGGGCCAGGCAGATGGCGCTGATGAACGCGCGGGCATCGGCCTCGGATACGACCTCAGCCGTACCGTCGCTGACCGAGACTGCGCAGGTGAAATCAGGCTCAAACGGCAGCAGCTCGTCGGCAAAATCTGCGGCCAGGCTGCGCGCGATGGACTCTGCCTTTTCGATCTCGGCCGGGGAGCATACCAGAACGGCCTCCACCTCGCGCGGGATGGCATTGTCCTTGGAGCCACCCTGGAACAGGGCAAGCTGCGCCTGGGTGCTGTGCAGCACACGGTTGACCAGGCGGGCCAGCAGGATGATGCCGTTTTGGCGTTCCTTATCGATATCGGTGCCCGAATGGCCGCCCAACAGGCCGGCAACCGAGACGCGCAGCAGCTTGCCCGAAACACTGCGGCGGGTCACCGGGCGGGTCATGGTGAAACGCATGCCGCCCGCGCAGCTGACGGTAGCGATGCCTTCCTCCTCGGAATCCAGGTTGATCATCGTGCGCGCCGAGATGAGCGACTTGTCCAGACCGGATGCGCCGGTCAGGCCGGTCTCCTCCTGGGTGGTAAAGACGCACTCGAGCGCCGGATGGGTGAGCGAGTCGTCATCCAGGACGGTCATCATGAGCGCGACGGCCGCACCGTTGTCGCCGCCGAGCGTGGTGCCGTTTGCGGTGACTACACCGTCCTGCACGATCAGGTCAATGCCGTCCTTCTCAAAATCATGCGCGACGCCGGCCAGCTTTTCACAGACCATATCCAGATGGCCCTGCAGCATGACGGCGGGCTTGTCCTCGGCGCCTGCGCTGGCAGGTTTTTTGATGACGACGTTATAGAGTTCGTCCTGATGGCACCAGAGGCCGCGCGCCTTGGCAAATTCCACGAGATAGTCGCTGATCCCCTTTTCGTTGGACGAGCCGCGCGGGATTGCGCTGATCTCCTCAAAAAAGTGGAATAGCCGCTCGGGCTGATAGCCGGTGATCTTGTAAGTCATAAAAAACCATCCCTTTGTCAACAATTTTTACGAAATATAGCCGCTGTGCGGCCAATTTTAACTCTGTACGATGGGACAATTTTAACACTTTTTCAGGCTTAAATCAATGTTATTTTGCGGGAGCGCAAGAAAACCGGAAACATTTTAGCAATTTTGTCTATTACTATTATAAAATGGTTTTTCGGAAAAGTTAAAAATACGGCAAAAACTGTCTGTTTTTGCCGTATTTTGTGGAAAAAACCTGAGATTGTCTTTGCTGCGCGGACAGCGCCGTCAGTCCTCGATCTCATAAGGCCAGAGTGCGATGCCGCCGAAGTCGTATACGGCGGTATAGCCAAGCTCGGTCAGGATCGAGCAGGCGGTTGCGGAACGCGCGCCGGTCAGGCAGTAGACCAGGATGGTAGCATCTAAGTCGGGCAGGGCCTGCGCAGCCTCCCGCCGGACCGAACCGACCGGCAGGTTGCGCGCGCCGGGGATATGGCCGGAGGCGAACTCTGACGGCTCGCGCACATCCAAGATCGTCACGGGCTTCTCGTCCATCAGCTTCTTTGCATCCTCGGGGGTGATGGTGTGAAAGGTTTGCATAAACATGCCCATGGGAAAAACATCCTTTCTATCGGGGGCGATAAGACATACAACAAGGGTATCATAACATCGGTGTGGGAACGGCGTCAATCCACGGCGTCAAAGATTTGTCCCTGTGCGGGCAGCGTACGGCATACGGTCTGCACATAGGGGACATGGCGCCATAGGTCGAGGTCGCCGATCACACCCAGGCGGTATTTTGCGCGGGAAACGGCGACATTGATCATATTGGGCTTTTGCCCCACCCAAAGGGCTGCGCTTTTGCCGCTGTTTGCGTCGCAGCCCAGGATCAGAAGCACCTCACTGGCCTCCCGGCCCTGGAAGGTATGGATGGTACCGCAATGGGTGTCCAGCCAGCCGCTGATATCGCGGCGGGACATCGCGGGCAGATGGGCTTGCAGCAGCGCGTCCAGCGTCTCGCGCAGTGACTGCTCAACCGAGGTGAAGGGGGTGATGAGGTACAGGTCAGGCAGGCCGTGGTATACGGCGAGTGCGCGCACGAAAAGCTGCGCGGCAGCCTGAATCTGGGCGTCTACTGTGTGATTGCGGTCGCCGTGCTCGGCGCCCCGGATATCGAACCAGACCGAGCGCGGCAGCAGGAAGGCGCGCGCGGGGGCTGGTGGCACCGTTTTTGAGAACATACGGCCATTGTAGGCAACCTGATTGGCGATGCGGAACATGGGATCCATACAGCGCCGGTGTACGACCAGCGGGCAGCCGAGCCATACCGGTTCCCCACCGATCTGCCGCAGGCCGCCAAAGGGGTTGCACTGGTCGGCCAGGATCTGCACCGACAGCTCGGCCTGCTGATAGGCGGGCGGGATGGCATGTTCGGCGGCAAAGCGGCGGATGAGTTCCTTGGGGACGGTGACGATGGGCTCAACCTGGAGCGGGTCGCCCACGATGACGGCGCGTCGGGTGCGCCAGAGCGCGCCCAGCGCGCTCTGAGGTGTGGCCTGTCCTGCCTCATCGATGATGACAAGGCCGAGGGCACCCGGCGGCACATCTTCCAGGAATGTCTGCACCGAGGCGAAGGTGGTGGACAGAACCGGGATAATGAGCAGGAGGGTGTTGAGCAGGTCACCATAAGCCGCCTTGCGGTCAGTGGGTTCCAGCCTGCCGCCCCAGAGGGCAAAGAGCCGCATCAGGTTCTGCTTGACCCGGTTGCTGGACAGGACGAAAGCCTTGTGCAGCATGAGCGCCTGATAGAATAGTTCCTCCCGCAGGCGGTCGTATGCGGCATAAGTCCAGGGACAGGCCGTCTGGGCCTCCTGGTTGGACGTGATGTCCTGCCAAAATGCAGGGCCGGGGAGCTGGGAACCCAGGGTTTCGCGGTGGACCGCCAGCGCGCGGCCAGCCTGCGCCCGTGCCGTGTCAGCCTGCGCCCGCTCTTGCGCGGCCTGGTCTGTGCGCGCGCGTGCCTGCGCGAGGGCTTGTTCGAGCGCGGGCAGGGTACGCGCGCAGTCTTTGAGCTGCAGCGCGGTCTGGTCGGCCGTCTGCTGGGCTTCCAGCCAGCCTGCGACCAGGGGATCCTTGGCAAATTTTTTGGGGAAGGTGCGCTTTATGAACGAAAGCTGGTTTTTGAGCAGTGCGGCGGCCCCGTTCTGCGCGGCCAGTGTGCGCTTGAGCGATTGCTGGGCCTGATTACCGGCCTCCCATGCGCGCTGTGCGGCAGCCTGTGCGTCCTGCGCCTGCTGTAGGGCGGCCCGGGCGGCAGCCTGCCGGTGCACGGCGTCCCGCTGTGCGCGCAGGTCAGCTTGCGCCTGGACCAGGCCCTGCCGAGCCTGCTGCACGGCGTCCAGTGCAGATCGGAACGCCTGCCGGGCGGCCTGCCAGTCGGGCAGTTCTTGCTCGTAGTAGGCCTTGAGGGTCAAGCCGTCCCCAGCCCACCACAGCCGCTCCCGCAGATCGGCAATATTTTTGCGCTTGCCCAGCCGGGCGGAGATGAGGCCCCAGGCGGGCTTGCCGAGCAGGGCTGAAGCCAGATCGGCAAAATAGGTCGGGCCTGGGTTTGCGGCATCGGCACCGGAAAAACGCCCGGTGCGATCCTTGGAGATGGATTCGGGCAGGCCGACCGAGATGTTTTCGACCGCCGCGTTGTTGTTGGAGGCAACCAGGATGCCATAGGCCGTGAGCGCAGGGTCGGGCCGGTAAAAATTCTGGGTATAAGGGTCGGGCGGTGTCTGGAATTTCTCGGCGGTGAATGCATCGTCCGGCTTGTCATAGGAGGCCATGTGTATGGCGCGCTGCACGACGTTTGAAGCCACGATCTCCTTGAGCAGCGTGGTCTTCCCGGTGCCGGGCGGGCCATTGACCGAAAACAGCGGCGGCGCATCTGGAGCGATGGCGAGGTTGACGGCGGGCTGCTGCATCAGGCAGGGGTTGTGTGCCGCTGGCCACAACCCGAGGGGGAAGGCGGCGGCATCCAGCCAGCGCTGCATTTGTTGGACGTCACAATCGATCTGGATACGGGTAGGACAGGGCGATTGCAGGGCTAGGGCATACTGCTCGACCAGCGGGCCGGGCGCCTGCCGGATGCGGGCCAGGTCGCGCAGGTAAAAGCTCTGGACGAGTTCGGTCGACGGGTCGAGCGGCGGGAAGGAGCCGTCTTTATTGGCGTGCTGCTTTTTGGGGCGCGCCCAGAGCGCCTCGAAAAACACTTCCGGCGCAAAGCCCAACTGCCGGAGCAGGGTGCGGTACAGCCGGATCAGGTCAGCCTTGCAAAAAGGCGGCTTGCCGGGCAGGGCATAGGCCTCGCAGAGCTGTTCGTCTGTGCGGGCTTGCAGCTTTTCCAGTGCAGACGGGTCCAGCCGGGCATCCAGCCGGTGCGCAGCCATGAGGCAGGAGATCGCCCAGGCAAAGCTGGACAGCCCAAAGGACCCCGCGACATACTGCCCCGCTTGGTCCACTTTAAGCGCACACAGGCACACAAGGGCGTTGTCGTATTCTGGGGCGCGGTCCTCTGCGCGCATGCCGAGCGTGTCCATCAGCTTGGATACCAAGCGGCAGGCCTTGGCCTTGCCGAGATAGATGTCGTAACTGTACCGTACTGCCTGGTCGGCCGGGCGCGGCCAGGGCAGGGGATGCCCGGCCAGGTCGATGTCCCGGGAGGGGTCGACCGGCCAGCAGGGACTGAAAAATTCCAGATCATACCAATAGTTGAACAGATTTTGCAGCATAACAGGCCTCCTGAAGCGGGGACAAACGCACACAGGCAGTCCTGTGGCGGATTTTGGCAAAATTTGGAGAATCTGATTCTATTGTACCCGATAGCGCACGGCTTGACAACAAAAGCGGTAAAAGTATCGCGTGGAGGCGGCACTTTGCCGTCTGGCCTACGGGCGCGGAGGGCGGGCTGCGCAAAAAAAATGCGGCCGGGCGCTTGACATGGAGTGCACTCCAACTGTTATACTAAAACAGAAGACGCGGGATGTCCCTCCTGGAATCTCCGGCAGGAAGCCGGGGAACGCGGCAGAAGCCGCGCTTGTCCGGAAATGCAGACAGCCCGCGCGGTGACACAGTTTGTTTGGGCCCATTGCGGCCTGTTTTGCGACAATTGGTACCAGGAAGGTATCTGCTGACAGACGAGCGGATGCCTTCTTTTTTTTGTGTGGGAGGAATGAGATGACGTTAGAAGAGTTTTTTGCGCAGACCCCCAGGGCGGCTGTGGCATTTTCCGGCGGCACCGACTCGGCGTTCGTGCTGTGGGCGGCCAAGGCCTATGGCTGTGCCGTGCGCGCCTACTATGTCCGCACGGCGTTCCAGCCGGCATTTGAGAGGGAGGACGCCAAGCGCCTGACAGATGCGCTCGGCGTGCCGATGACCGAGGTCCCGGTCGATATCCTGGCCGTGCCCGGCGCGGCAGAGAACGGGCCAGATCGCTGCTACCACTGCAAAAAAGCGCTGTTTTCCGCGCTGTGGCAGCGCGCCCGGGCCGACGGTTATACCGTCCTGCTGGATGGCACCAACGCTTCGGATGACGCGGGCGACCGGCCGGGTATGCGCGCCCTGCGCGAGCTGGCCGTGCGCTCGCCGCTGCGCATCTGTGGCTTGACCAAAGATGCGGTGCGCCGCCGGTCGCGGGAGGCCGGCCTGTTCACTTGGGATAAACCTGCGTACGCCTGCCTGGCCACCCGGATTCCGACCGGCCAGGCCATCGTGCCCGGCCTGCTGCAAAAGGTCGAGCGGGCGGAAGCCGCGCTGGCCGCGCTGGGATTTTCTGATTTCCGCGTGCGCATCCTGGGACAGGCGGCGCGGCTCGAGCTGACGGAGGAACAGATGGCGCGCGCGGTATCCCTGCGCGGCGCGATCTGGGAGGCGCTGCAGCCTGATTTTTCGGATGTTCTGCTCGACCTGCGGGCGCGTCCGGCATCGACATGAGGGAGGCACGAGGCATGGACAATAAATATGATATTTTAAACCTGCTGCGCGGCGTGGCCGCGGGAGAAACTACGCCGGAACAGGCGCTCTTGCAGCTCAAGCAGTCGCCGTTTGAGGATCTCGGCTATGCCAAGGTGGATTTTCACCGCAGCATTCGCCAGGGCGCGGCCGAGGTGATCTACGGCGCGGGCAAGACCCCGGAGCAGATCGCGGGCATCGCCGCGGCCATGGGCGCGCGCGGCTGCCGAAATGTGCTTATCACCCGGTTGGACGCACAGGCAGCCGAGACGGTCGCGGCGTCCGTGCCGCTGGACTATCATCCGCTGCCCCGGTTGGGCATCGCCTTCCCAGGGGAGCGTCCCGCGCGCGGCAAGATCGTGGTCGCCACGGGCGGCACGAGTGATATGCCAGTCGCCGAGGAGGCCGCATTGACGGCGGAGGTCATGGGCAACCGCGTTGTGCGGCTGTACGACGTGGGCGTGGCTGGGCTGCACCGGCTGCTGTCCAAGCTGGACGAGCTGATGGACGCGCGGTGCGTCGTGGCGGTGGCAGGTATGGAAGGGGCGCTGGCCTCGGTCATCGGCGGGCTGGTGGACTGCCCGGTGGTGGCCGTCCCGACGAGCGTGGGATATGGGGCCAACTTCGGCGGCCTATCCGCTCTGTTGGCCATGCTCAATTCCTGCGCTTCCGGGTGCAGCGTGGTCAATATCGATAACGGCTTTGGCGCAGGCTATCTGGCCAGCCGTATTAACCAGATGGAAGGACTGGAGGAGACATCCAAATGAGAACACTGTATATTGAATGCAACATGGGTGCGGCGGGCGATATGCTCATGTCCGCCCTGTATGAACTGTTGGAGGACAAGGATGGTTTTGTCGCGGCCATGAACGGTCTGGGCCTGCCCGGCGTCCGCCTGGAGGCCTGCCCGGCCACCACCTGCGGCATTGCGGGCACGCACATGCGTGTGACCGTGGACGGCGCGGAGGAGCATGAGCCGGATGCGCCCGGCCATGACCACGGCCAGGGACACGTACACGGACATGACCACGCGCATGGGCAGGAACATCCGCACCCGCATGCGCATGACCACGATCACGGGCATGTACACCATCATCACCACGCGACGCCCGGCCACATTGCCGATCTCATCGGTAGCTTGCCGCTGCCCGAAACGGTCAAGGAACAGGCACGGGCCGTCTATGACGCAATCGCACAGGCCGAGGCCAAAGCGCATGGCTGTCCGGTGGGAGACGTGCACTATCATGAGGTCGGCGCGCTCGACGCCGTGGCCGATGTGACCGGTGTGTGCTATGCCCTGTCGCTTCTGCGCCCGGATCGCATTGTCGTATCGCCCATCCACGTGGGCAGCGGCACGGTGCGCTGTGCACACGGCGTGATGCCTGTGCCCGCGCCTGCGACGGCCAACCTGCTCGCCGGTGTGCCGGTCTATGGCGGCGCGGTGCAGGGCGAGCTGTGTACGCCGACCGGGGCGGCGCTCTTGGCGCACTTTGCCGATTCGTTTGGCCCGATGCCGGCCATGACCGTGCAGGCGGTCGGCGTGGGTATCGGGACCAAAACATTCGAGCAAGCCAACTGTGTGCGCGCTTTCCTGGGCGAGACCGCAGAGGCAGGCAACGGGGAGATCGTCGAGCTCGTTTGCAACCTGGATGATATGACGCCCGAGGCGTTGGCCTTCGCCTGCCAGCGGCTGCTGGATGCAGGCGCCCTGGATGTCTATACGACGCCCGGCACCATGAAGAAGGGGCGCCCCGGCCAAGTGCTGACCGTGCTGTGCGCGGCCGCGCGCGAAGGGGAGATGGCGCAGCATGTCCTGGCCGAGACCACGACCAACGGCCTGCGTGCCCGCCGCTGCGGCAAGTATTTCCTCACGCCGGGCAGCCAGACCGTGCAGACACCCTGGGGCCAGGTGCGTGTCAAGACGGCCGAAGGCTTCGGCGTGGCCCACAAAAAACCCGAATTTGAGGACGTCGCGGCGCTGGCCCGCGCGCAGGGCGTATCCTATGAGACAGTCTGGCAGGCGGCCCAGCAGGCGGCAGACGGGGAGGCGGACGCATGAGTCGACTGCGTTCCCTGCTTGCCTGTCTGCTCCTGGCCTGCCTGCTTGCCGGCTGCGGCGGGCAGCAGCCGGCCGGCGGACAGGCGGCCCAGCCCAACCGGACCGATTCGGTCGTGATTGCGATGGACGTGAACTCCGAGCCGGCCGCCGGATTTGACCCGGCCTATGGCTGGGGTGCGGGCGAACACGTGCACGAGCCGCTGATCCAGAGCACCTTGACGGTCACGAATCCCGACTTGACCATCGGTTATGACCTTGCCACCGGTTACACGGTGTCGGACGACGGCCTGACCTGGACGGTCACCATCCGGGACGATGTCACCTTCACCGATGGACAGCCGCTGACTGCGCAGGATGTCGCCTTTACCTATAACACGGTCAAGGCGGCAAGCTCGGTCAACGACTTCACCATGTTGGACCGTGCAGAGGCCCTGGACGACACAACCGTGGCCTTCCACATGAACCGGCCGTTCTCTATCTGGCCCTATACCATGGCGGTCGTGGGCATTGTGCCCGAACATGCCTATGACAGCGAGACGTATGGACGCAATCCGATCGGATCGGGACGCTACATCCTCAAGCAGTGGGATCAGGGGCAGCAGGTCATCCTGGAGGCCAACCCGGATTATTACGGGGAGGCGCCGAAGATGCAGCAGGTCACCATCCTGTTTATGGAGGAGGATGCGGCCTTTTTGGCGGCGCAGGCCGGACAGGTGGACGTCGCCTACACGTCTGCGACATATTCTGGGGAGGACATAGACGGCTATCGCTTGGCCGCGTACCAGTCGGTCGATAACCGAGGCGTAAACCTGCCCGCCGTGCCGGCCGGGACCGATGCACAGGGCCGGGCGATCGGAAATGATCTGACCGCCGATGTGCAGGTGCGCCGCGCCATCAACATCGGCATCGACCGGCAGGAGATGATCGACAATGTGCTGAACGGACACGGCACGCCGGCCTACAGCATTTGCGACCAGATGCCCTGGTACAACAAGGCCGCTGAGGTCTCCTACGATCCAGAGGCAGCCGCGGCGCTCTTGGACGAGGCTGGCTGGGCTATGGGCCCGGACGGCATCCGGGAGAAGGACGGCGTGCGCGCGGAGCTGACCCTGCTCTATGCGAGCGATGATTCGGTGCGCCAAGCCCTTGCGGCCGACCTGGCAAACCAGCTCGGGGCGCTTGGGATTGACGCCATGATCGAGGGTGTGGGCTGGGATACGGCCTATGACCGCGCGCTGTCCGATCCGCTGATCTGGGGATGGGGCGCGCACACGCCCATGGAGCTCTATAACATTTATCACACCGATGGGGACACCGGCTCGGCCCTCTATTCGCCCTATGCCAACCCCACGGTGGATGCCTACATGGATGCCGCGCTCGCCAGCACCGATCTCGAGACGTCCTATGACCTGTGGCGCAAGGCCCAATGGGACGGGCAGACCGGTGTCACCCAGGAAGGCGACATCCCCTGGATCTGGCTGGTCAATGTCGATCATCTCTATTGGGTGCGTGACGGCCTGCAGATCGCTGAACAGAAGATCCATCCGCATGGCCATGGCTGGTCGATTGTCAACAATGTAGACCAGTGGAGCTGGGCGCAGGCGTAAGATAGAGGAGGGAGGACAAAATGAAACACCGGCTTCAGTTTGCGGGGAAAAAGCTGATCCGGATGGCGCTTTTGCTCTTGGGCGTGAGCCTTGCGGCTTTTCTGCTCATGTCGGCCTCGCCGCTCGATCCCTTGCAGACCAACGTAGGCCAGACCGCCCTGGGCTCCATGAGCCAGGAGCAGATCGGCAAGCTGGAGGCATATTGGGGCGTCGGCACGCCGCTTGCCGAGCGGTACCTCGGCTGGCTGGCCGACGCGCTGCACGGCGACTTCGGTACATCTCTGCTCTATCGCCAGCCTGTCTTGCAGATAATCGGGCAGCGGCTGGCGAACTCGGCCGGTGTGCTGGCCGCAGCGTGGCTGCTGAGCGGGCTGCTCGGCGTCGCGCTGGGGGTAACGGCGGGCGCCCTGCGCGGCAGGCTGCCTGATAAGCTCATCCGCGGGTATTGCCTGCTGATCTCCAGCACGCCGGCCTTTTGGCTGGCGCTCTTGCTGCTTCTTTTCTTTTCGGTCTGGCTGGGCTGGCTGCCCATTGGCCTGGCCGTACCCATCGGGCTTACGGCGGACAGTGTAACGCTGGCCGACCGGTTCCAGCACGCCATCCTGCCCGCGCTGACCTTGAGCATGACCGGCGTGGCGAGCATTGCGCTGCACACGCGCGAAAAGATGGTGGAAGTCATGACGTCCGACTACATGCTGTTTGCGCGGGCGCGGGGCGAGTCGGGCCTGGCCCTTGTCGTGCGGCATGGACTGCGCAATGTAGCGCTCCCGGCAATCACATTACAGTTTACCTCGGTCAGCGAGATCATTGGCGGCTCGGTCCTGGTTGAGCAGGTATTCTCCTATCCCGGCCTCGGACAGGCCGCCGTGACCGCAGGGCTGGGCAGCGACTTGCCGCTGCTCCTTGGAATCACGGTGATTACAGCGGCCATCGTGTTTGCGGGCAACTTGGCGGCCGACCTGCTGTACGGCGTTGTCGATCCCAAAATTCGGAGAGGGGCGGCGAGAGGCACATGAGGCATTGGAATAGCCGCCTGCGCGCACGGATTTTGCTTGCCGTGACCGCCGCCCTGCTGTGCGCGGTATTGGTCAGCGGTATGTTCCTAGGTGACCGGGCGCTTGAGACCGACTTTGCGCGAAAGAATTGGATGCCATGTGCTGATTTTATCTTCGGCACCGACTGGATGGGACGGGATATGCTGGCCCGGACGCTGGCCGGCCTGTCGCTGAGTATCCGCATCGGCGCGCTGACGGCCGTGGTCAGCGCGGTGATCGCGCTGCTGCTCGGTGTAGCAGCCGCCACCCTGGGGCCCAAGGTGGACGCCGTCATCTCCTGGTGCATCGACCTCGTTATGGGCATTCCGCATATCTTGCTCGTCATGCTCATCTCCCTGGCCTTTGGGAAGGGCTTTGTGGGCGTGGTCGCCGGCGTCTCGCTCAGCCATTGGCCCTCGCTCAGCCGGGTGATCCGGGGCGAGGTCATCCAGCTCCGGCAGGCCGCCTATGTGCGCACGGCGCGCAAGCTGGGCGTATCCCGCGGGCGCATCATCCGGCGGCACTTGCTGCCTCATCTGCTGCCGCAGTTCTTGACCGGGCTGATTTTGCAGTTCCCGCACGCCATTTTGCACGAGGCCAGTGTGACATTTTTGGGGTTTGGCCTGCCGCCCGAGCAGCCGGCCATCGGCGTCATCCTGTCCGAGAGCATGCAGTATCTGACGACCGGTAAGTGGTGGCTGGCGCTGTTCCCAGGGCTGGCGCTTGTGCTGGTGGTGTTGCTCTTTGCAGCCCTGGGCGACCGGCTGCGCAGCTTGCTGGACCCGGCAAGCGTACATGAATAAAATCTTTGATTGGGAGGTGGCGCCATGACGCCGATTTTAGAGGTGCGCGGGCTGTCGATCGCGTTCCGGCAGTATGAGGCCGGCACGCGGCAGCGCAGCCTGCCGGTCATCCGCGACCTGTCGCTCACGGTCGGGGCCGGGCAGATCGTTGCGGTGGTGGGCTCCAGCGGCTCGGGAAAGAGTTTGCTTGCCCACGGTATCTTGCATATCCTGCCCTATAACAGCTGCATGCAGGGCGAGATGCGCTTTTGTGGGATGCCCTTGACAGCGGAGCGGGCTGCCTCGCTGCGCGGCAGGGAGATGGTCCTGGTTCCTCAGGGCGTGACCTATCTGGACCCACTCATGCGGGTCGGGCCGCAAGTGCGTCGGGGCCAGCGCACGGCGCGGGCACGGGCAAAATGCCGCGAGGTTCTTGCGCGGTACGGCCTGGATGCGGACACCGAGAATCTTTATCCGTTCGAACTGTCGGGCGGCATGGCGCGGCGGGTACTCATCTCGACCGCCGTCATGGAAACGCCCAGGCTCATCCTGGCAGACGAGCCCACGCCCGGCCTGGATGCGCGCGCCGCTGCGCGGATCTTGGGGCATTTTCGGGAACTGGCCGATGCGGGCGCAGGCATTTTGCTCATCACGCACGATCTGGAGCTTGCATTGACCGTTGCCGACCGGGTGGCCGTCCTGTACGCCGGGGAGACCGTCGAGGAGGCAGCCGCCCAGGACTTTGCGGCCGGCCGCCTGCGCCATCCCTATACCCAGGCGCTGTGGGCGGCCCTGCCGCAGAACGGGTTTACGCCCATCCCGGGCACGCAGCCCTATCCCGGGGATATCCCGGCGGGATGCCAGTTTGCGCCACGCTGCCGGCACTGCCGGACGGCGTGCCGCGCCCAGGCGAGCATCCCATACCGGCCGGCGGAGGGCGGCTATGTGCGCTGCCTGCGCCCGGAAGGAGGTTGGACGACATGAGTTTGCAGGCGATTGGCCTGTCTTTTTCCTACCGCGGCCGGCGGCGTACGGCGGTGCTCGATCAGATTGACTTGACCGTAGAGCGCGGCGAGCGGGTAGGCCTGCTCGGGCCAAGCGGGCGCGGTAAGACCACGCTGTGCAAGCTGTTGGCGGGTTACGAGAAGCCGACCGGCGGCCAGGTGCTGCTAGACGGCAAGCCGCTCGACAGTTATCCGGGCTGCTGCCCAGTACAGTTCATCTGGCAGCATCCAGAGAGCGCAGTCGATCCGCTTTTGCGCCTGGGCGAGACGCTGTATGAGGCCGGGCCGGTCGAGGACTGGGTGCTCGACGCGCTGCACATTGCGCCAGGCTGGCTCGAGCGCTATCCGGCCGAGCTGTCAGGCGGCGAGCTGCAGCGCTTTTGTATCGCGCGCGCCCTGCGCCCGCAGACGCGCTATGTGCTGTGCGACGAGATGACCGCGATGCTCGACCTGGTCACCCAGGCGCAGATGTGGGAATTCCTGCTGCGTCAGGCGCAGGAGCGCGCACTGGGGCTTGTGATCGTCAGCCATAACACAGCCCTGATGGACCGGCTATGTGCCCGTGAATTCGCCCTGTAGGCGCTGGAGCGTAAAGTGGACAAGAAGGATTGACCGGGCATTGACAAATGCTGCATCGGGTTTTACACTAAACCTATCAGGCAGGTCGGGAAAAGGTTCCCGCACGCGCCGGTAGGGAGGAAGATAGAGATGACCGAACTTGAAATTATGCAGCGCGCCAAGCGATATATGGATAACCTGGCCAACGGCATCGACCCGCTGACCGGACAGGAGCTCCCGGAGGATTCGGTGCTCAACAATGTGCGGCTGTCTCGCTGCTTCTTTTACGTGTCAGGGGTGCTCGGACAGGTGATTGACAACGGCGGCACGGTCGGGGCAAAAAAACGGCCGCATCGGCAGCCGTTTTCGCTGACAGCCGAGCAGTATGCGCGCATCACCCCTGCGGAGATACCGTTGACCATCACCCAGGTAGTGGCTCTGTGCAACGCCGAGATCGACCCGGAGGCCATGAAACCATTGACCAGCACCCCGCTGACAGCGTGGATGCAGGAGAATGGGATCTTGCAGACGGTCGCGCAGGGCAGCGGGCACAACCGCCGGATGCCGACCGCACGCGGGCACGCCCTCGGCTTGACCGAGGAGGAGCGTATGAGCCAGCGCGGCGCCTATGTGGCCGTGCTGTACGATCAAAATGCCCAACAGTTCCTGATCGATAACTTGCCGGATATCCTATCTTGGTACGAGGAGGCCCGCAAGAACCGGGAGCGAGAGGGATAAAAATAGGCCCTATCTGGAGCACAAGCCAGATAGAGCCTATTTTTATAAGGGGCTGCGGCCTTTGGCCGGAAGCAGGCCGGTGCCTGCTATTGGCCGGCCTCCATGCGGCGCAGCACCGGGAGGATGCCCGCGGCAAAGGCGCGGTGGCCCTCTGGCGAAAAGTGGACGCCATCAAACAGCAGGGGAACGTCCCAGGCGCCGGCGTCCGCAAAGTCTGCGCCGCATTTTGCGGCCAGGGATGCATAGCAGGCGGACAGCCGGGCCGACTCCTGCAGCAGCGCGGGCTCCTGCACCCAGGCGCCCGGACACATCGGAGGGGGTGCAACGAGCAGCACCGGACACGCGGGGCGCAGCACGTCCAGACAACAGGCCATCCGGGCGGCCACCTCCTCAGCCGTCCACCAGGGATGCTGTAAAAGATCATTTGTGCCCAGCATCAGCACAACGGTCTGTCCCGGCTGGACCTGCCGCGCCAGCCCGGCCAGCTCGGCCGGATGCGCCGGGATTTCCCGGCCGTTCTGGCCGGCCTCGCGTATCAGCCAGCCGGTTTTGGCGGCGAGCAAGCCGGTCCATCGCACCGAGGCTGGGTATCGCCCGCCAAGATAGGAGCGCGGGTCAAAGCCGTAGGTATTGGAATCGCCAAAGCATAGGATATCCATGGGATGCCCCCCTTTCGTCAAATCCATCATAGCAAACGGCCGGCATCGGGGCAAGAAAAAACTTACAATCGGGTAAGGTATGCAAAGCCCCGGGCCATCCGGGCGATGCGGCCGAAAAGGATAGAAAAACGGAAGGCCATCCAACGAGGATGGCCTTCCGAGATTTGGTCGAGGTGACAGGACTTGAACCTGCGGCATCCTGCTCCCAAAGCAGGCGCGCTACCAGCTGCGCTACACCTCGATATATCATTTTGCCTATATAGTTTATCATGGCGCAGGCGGATACGTCAAGCCCCCAAAACTTTTTTTGTATCTGGATGCAAATTTGTACAATTTTATCGGGCAATTTATGCGCTTTTCCTTGACTTTATCCGGCAAACTGGTAGACTAACTGTATATACTCTTAAATCTATGTGTGTATACGCCATATACGCCGAAAGGAGAACAACAAAAAATGAAGAACAGCGAAAAGACCATGGAAAAGATCGTGGCCCTGTGCAAGGGACGCGGTTTTGTGTACGCCGGCTCGGAGATCTACGGCGGCCTTGCCAACACCTGGGACTACGGCCCGCTGGGCGTGGAGTTTAAGAACAATGTCAAGGCAGCTTGGCGCAAAAAGTTTGTGCAGGAGTCCCCGTACAATGTTGGTCTGGATTCTGCCATCCTGATGAACCCCATGACCTGGGTTGCATCCGGCCATGTCGGCGGCTTTTCCGATCCGCTCATGGACTGCAAGGACTGCAAGACCCGTCATCGCGCCGACCAGCTCATCGAGGAGGCCACGGGCGAAAACCCGGCCGGCTGGTCCAACGAGCAGATGATGCAGTATATCAATGAGCATCAAATTGCCTGCCCGAACTGCGGCGGCCATAACTTTACCGATATCCGCCAGTTCAACCTCATGTTCAAGACCTTCCAGGGCGTCACCGAGAATGCCAAGAACGAGATCTATCTGCGCCCGGAGACCGCACAGGGCATCTTCGTCAACTTCCAGAATATCCAGCGCACCACCCGCAAGAAGGTCCCCTTTGGCGTCGGCCAGGTCGGTAAGTCCTTCCGCAATGAGATCACCCCGGGCAACTTCACCTTCCGTACCCGTGAGTTTGAGCAGATGGAGCTGGAGTTCTTCTGCAAGCCGGGCACGGACCTTGAGTGGTTCGCCTACTGGAAGGACTACTGCCACAACTGGCTGCTGTCGCTGGGCATGAAGGACGAGAACCTGCGCCTGCGCGACCACGACCCGGAAGAGCTGTCGCACTACTCCAATGCAACCACCGACATTGAGTTCCTGTTCCCGTTTGGCTGGGGCGAGCTGTGGGGCATTGCAGACCGCACCGACTTCGACCTGACCCAGCACCAGAAGACCTCGGGCGTTTCGATGGAGTACTTCGACCAGGAGGCCAACGAGAAGTATATCCCCTACGTCATCGAACCGTCGCTCGGCGCCGACCGCGTTGCGCTGGCCTTCCTGTGCGACGCCTACGACGAGGAGGTCGTCGGCCAGGACAAGAACGGCAAGGACGACGTGCGCACCGTCCTGCGCCTGCATCCGGCGCTTGCGCCGTTCAAGGCTGCCGTCCTGCCGCTGTCCAAGAAGTTGACCGCGCAGGCCATGCCGGTCTGGGAGAAGCTGTCCAAGAAGTTCAACGTCGACTTCGACGACGCCGGCTCGATCGGCAAGCGCTACCGCCGCGAGGACGAGATCGGCACGCCGTACTGCATCACGGTTGACTTTGAGACCGAGCAGGATGGCTGTGTGACCGTCCGCGACCGCGATACGATGGAGCAGGAGCGCGTCAAGATCGACGATCTCACCCATTATCTGGCAAAGAAGATCGCATTCTAATAAAAGATGCAAAAAGCTGGCAGGTCTTGCGCCTGTCAGCTTTTTTATTTTGGAACGGGCCATAAATGTGCAGCGGGATGAGTAATCCGCGGAAATTTGGCGCATGCTACCTCCGGAAAGGAAGTGGACGCCCCATGTTTCAGCACAAGAAAGAATTTTTGCACCCGGTGCGCGTCGAGCGCGCCAATCCGCGCTATGCCGCCATGCTGCAAGAGCAGCTCGGCGGCGCCAACGGTGAGCTCAAAGCCGCCATGCAGTACCTGTCGCAGTCATTCCGCATCCAGAACCCCGAGATCAAAGACCTGTTCCTGGACATTGCCTCGGAGGAACTGTCCCACATGGAAATGGTCGCCCAGACCATTTCCATGCTCAACGGGCATACGCTGGACGCGGCGCATGCGGCGGGCGAACTGGAGACCCATGTTATGCTGGGCCTGTCGCCCGGCCTAATGAATGCCTCGGGTTACTCATGGACAGCGGATTATGTCTCGGTGACAGGCGACCTGTGCGCCGACCTATTATCCAATATCGCGTCCGAACAGCGGGCTAAGGTAATGTATGAGTATCTTTACCGTCAGATTGACGACAAATACGTCAAGGAGACGATCGATTTCCTGCTCAACCGCGAGGAGGCGCACAACGCCCTGTTCCGTGAAGCCTTCAACAAGGTGCGCGACACCGGCTCCAACGTCAGCTTTGGCGTGACACGAGACAGCCGCCTGTATTTTGACCTCAACGATTCGGACAAGAAGGGTGACTGCTGCTGTGGCGATACGGTCGGCACACAGCCGGTCGGTTTTGAGCGGTCGGACTGTGGATGCAGACAATGACGGAAGAGAAAAAGAGACGGACGCAGTAGTCCGTCTCTTTTTTTGCGGTTATTCGTCCACTTCAGGCACGGGCGGCGCATTTTCATCCAGCCGCTTTTCCCACAGATAGTGCCGGGTCTCCTTGACGATGACGCCGGACAGCAGCAGGACCGAAACCAGGTTCGGAAAGGCCATCAGGCCGTTCATCAGGTCGGAGAAGGTCCAAATGACGCCAAGATCGGCCACCGCGCCGTAGAACAGCACGGCGAGGAAGAGGATGCGGTAGGGCGTCACGCGCTTCGCGCCAAATAGATAGGTCACGCAGCGCTCTCCGTAGTAGGACCAGCCCAGGATGGTGGTAAAGGCGAAGATGGACAGTGCGATGGCCAGCACATAGCTGCCCACGTAGGGGAGCTGGGCAAACGCGATCTGGGTCAGCGCATCGTCTGCGGCGTTGGCGTAGAGTTCGGGCAAGCGCAGCTGGGAGGATACGATGACGATACCGGTCACGGCGCACACGACGACCGTGTCCCAAAAGGTGCCGGTCATGGAGACCATCGCCTGGCGGACCGGGTTCTTGGTCTGGGCCGAGGCCGCAGCGATGGGGGCCGTGCCCAGGCCGGACTCATTGGAAAACAGGCCGCGCGCGACGCCGTATTTGCAGGCAATCATCATGGCGGAGCCCAGGAAACCGCCGGCCACAGATTGGAGAGAGAATGCCGAGGTCACGATGGTGTACAGGGCGGGCAGCAGGAAATGGCGGTTCAAAAACAGGATACATGCCGCCCCCACAATATAGAACAGCGCCATGAACGGCACGAGCTTTTCGCAGACGCGCGAGATCTGCTTGACGCCGCCCAGGATGACGACGGCGGTCAGCACAGTGACGACCGCGCCCGAGATGGCGGGATCAATCCCGAACGAGGTGCGGATGACGTCGGTGATGGCATGGGACTGCACCGTGCAGCCCGCGCCGAAGGTCGCCAGCACGGCAAAGACCGCAAACAGGACGGCCAGCCACTTGATGCCCAGGCCGCGCTCGATTGTATACATGGGGCCGCCGGCCATCGAGCCATCCTTAAGCCGTACACGGTATTTGACCGACAGCAGCGATTCGGCGTACTTGGTGGAGATGCCGAACACGCCGGTCATCCAGCACCAGAACACCGCGCCCGGCCCGCCCAGGGCCACCGCTGTCGAGACGCCGACGATATTGCCCGTGCCGATGGTCGCGGCCAGCGCGGTTGCCAGCGCGCCGAACTGCGAGATGTCGCCGCTTGCCCCCTCGTCGGCCTTGGCGGACATCCGGATGGCCCGGAACGTGTGCCGTTGGATGAACCGCAGGCGGAATGTCAGGAATAAATGCGTCCCAAACAGCAGCACGATCATGGGAGCGCCCCAGATGAGATCGCGCAGCCAGGAGATTGCATTGGCCAAAAACATGATAGATTTACCCTTTCTTTTTCAGAACGTACCCCGTTCTTTTTTTGGTTGCGTGATAGCGGTTTTTATTATACCATAACCGGCGTGTTCTGTGCAAAAAAACTTTGCTATCCGGAGAAAAAATGAAAGGGAACGGCGGTAAGATTGCGGAGTGAGGGAGGAATGAAAAAATATTTTTTATTTAAGAGATAAAAACAGAAAAATTTTTGGATATGATAGGAAAAATCAGAGGGTAAAAGAAAGATTTTGCGAGGTCAGATGCGGTGCGCGTGCTGGCTGTCTTGCGGCGAAACCGTGCCGATGGTATCATAGAGGAAACTGTGGCGGGCGCGAAGGGCGCTCGCCTGTCCCAAAATAACGGCCGTATCGGCCCGGATGCAAAGAGGTGTGACATGGAAACAAACCGGTATCTCATTGACTTTTACAATCATTATGACGAGGACAGCCGTTTGACGCAGCAGCATGGGGCGGTGGAGTTTTTTACCACCCTGCACTACATCAAGCGGTATATCTGCCCTGGGGATCGCGTGCTGGAGATCGGCGCAGGTACGGGGCGCTATTCGCATGCGCTGGCCCGGCAGGGATATGCCGTAGATGCAGTGGAGCTGGTAGCGCACAATATCGAGCGGTTCCGGCAGAATACACAGCCCAACGAGCAGGTCACAATTGTGCAGGGCAATGCCCTGGATCTCTCGGCGTTTCCGGACGACCGATATGACATTACGCTGCTGCTTGGGCCACTGTACCATCTCTATTGCCAGGAGGACAAGCGGCAGGCGCTGCGGGAAGCAATCCGCGTCACAAAGCCGGGCGGCGTGATCTTTGCCGCCTATGTGATATCGGACGGTTGCCTGGTAGACGAAGGGTTCCAACGGCATACTATTGATGTCGCGGAGTACATACGGGACGGCCTGCTGGACGGGGAAACCTTTGCCGCGCACTCGCAGCCAAAAGACCTGTTTGAGCTGGTGCGCAAGGAGGACGTGGATGCTCTGATGGCGGCTTTTCCGCAGGTTACACGTCTGCACTATGTCGCGTCAGACGGCTGCGCGCTGCTCATGCGGGAGGCGATTGACCGCATGGACGCCGAGGCATTCGGCTTGTATTTGCAGTACCATCTCGCCACGTGTGAGCGGGCCGATTTCGTCGGGCTGACCAGCCATGCGCTGGATATTTTTCGAAAATAAGGGTTAAGTTGCAGAAAAAGCGGCGTGCCAGCCGCGGGAAACGCGATCGGCACGCCGCTTTTTTGTGATGGGTTTACTGCTCGCCGTCCATGAGCTTGACCATGACAGCCTTCTGCGCGTGCAGGCGGTTCTCTGCCTCGTCGAACAGCTCGTCCGCGTGCGCTTCAAAGACCTTGTCGGTGATCTCCTGGCCGCGATAAGCGGGCAGGCAGTGCTGCACCATGGCGCCCTCGCGCGCGGCTGCCATGAGTTCGTCATTGACCTGATAGCCCTGGAAGGCCTTGGCGCGTGCTTCCTTCTCGGCCTCCTGACCCATCGAAGCCCAGGTGTCGGTGTAGACGACGTCGGCGTTTGCAGCAGCCTCCATCGGGTCGGTCGTGAGCAGGAAGTTCGGGTTGCCCTTGGCGAACTCGAGCACGACCGGGTCGGGCTGATAGCCCTCGGGGCAGGCGACATGCACCTTCATGCCGGTCTTGAGGCCACCGACGATGAGCGAGTTTGCCATATTGTTGCCGTCACCGATGTAGGTCAGCTGGATGCCGTCGAGCGAAGCGTACTTTTCGCGGATGGTCATGAGGTCGGCCAGCACCTGGCAGGGATGGCAGAAGTCGGTCAGGCCGTTGATGATCGGGATGGATCCGTATTCGGCCAGGTCCTCGACTTCCTTCTGGGCAAAGGTGCGGATCATGATGCCGTCGAGGTAGCGGGACAGCACGCGGGCGGTGTCCTGCACGGGCTCGCCGCGGCCGATCTGCAGGTCGCGGGAGGACAGGAACAGCGCCTGGCCGCCAAGCTGGTACATACCGGTCTCAAACGAGACGCGGGTACGGGTGGAGGACTTCTGGAAGATCATGCCGAGGGACTTGCCCGCGAGCAGCGGATGGGGGATATTGTTCTTCTTTTCGTACTTGAGCTGGTCAGCCAAATCGAGGATGGACACGATCTCCTCGGAAGTTAGGTCAAGCAGTTTGAGCAAATGCTTCATAACAGGGTTCCTCTCCTTTTTTAATTGCAGAATACAGTTTTCATAACGGCAAGCGCCTCATCCATCTCCTCGTAGGTGATGGTCAGCGGCGGCAGCAGACGCACGGCATTCTTGCCGGCCGTGATGGCGAGCACACCGTGCTCGATGAGCTTGTTCGCAAACGCACTGTGCTGGCCGTCGTCCACGATAATGCCCAGCATGAGACCCATGCCGCGCACACCGTGGATGGACGGGGAGCCCAGCGCCAGGATCTTGTCCTTGAGGTATGCGCCCTTTTCGCGGACCTCGGCCAAGAATTTGTCATCGTTTACGATGGACAGCACGGCGTTCGCCGCAGCGCATACGGTGGGAGAACCGCCGAACGTGGTTGCGTGCGTGCCCGGGCCGAGGACATCGCAGCAGGTTTTGGCAGCCATGACGGCGCCGACCGGCAGGCCGCCGCCCAAGCCCTTGGCCATGGTCACGACGTCGGGCTGGATGCCATACTGCTGGAAGCAGAACAGCGAGCCGGTGCGGCCGATACCGGTCTGCACCTCGTCGATGATGAGCAGCAGGTCCTTCTCGTCGCACAGCGCGCGGACCGCCTTGACGAAATCCGGGTCCTGCGGCAGGACGCCGCCCTCGCCCTGGATGAGCTCCATCATGATGGCACAGGTCGAGCCGTCCACCTTGGACTTGAGGTCGTCCAAGTCACCTGCGGCTGCATAGTCAAAGCCCTCGGTGAAGGGGAAAAAATAGTCATGAAAGCGCGTCTGGCCGGTGGCCTTGAGCGTCGTGACCGTGCGGCCGTGGAAGGAGTTCCACAGGGTGATGATCTTGCTGCGGCCCTGGCCGTACTTGTCAAAGCTGTACTTGCGGGCCAGCTTGATCGCGCCCTCGTTGGCCTCTGCGCCCGAGTTCGCAAAGAAGACCTTGCCCATGCCGGTGGCGGTGACCAGCGTCTTTGCGGTCTGCACCATGGGCGCGGTCGTGAACAGGTTGGACACGTGCATGAGCTTGTGGATCTGCTCCTCGATGGCGTGGGTGAGGACGGGGTGATTATAGCCTAAGCAGTTTACGCCGATGCCCGATGCCAGGTCGATATAGCGCTTGCCCTCGACGTCCCAGAGCTGTGCGCCCTGACCGTGGTCAAGTGCGATGGGGAAGCGGCCATAGGTCTGCATGACGTATTGCTGTTCTTCTGATTTGAGTTCCTGATAAGTCATAGATGATCCCTTCTATTGTGAGAGATGGGTGAGGTCGTTCTGGGGATGATTGGGAAGAGAACGACGGTTTGGTTGAAACCCGGGGCGGACACCGGGTTTCAAAAAGGGGATTTCGCACTCTGCGGAGTGCGACTCAGGGCGCTGCCCTAAGAACCCGCAAGCCTTTCGAGAAAGGCTTGAGCGAAAGCTTCATAACGCCTGCGGGCGGGAATCCGTTTAGATAAACATGGTGCCGACGCCGTCGTCGCTGAGCAATTCGATCAAGATGGAGTGCTTGACGCGGCCGTCCTGAATATTGGCACGTTCTACGCCCTTACGGATGGCTTCGACGCAGCAATCGACCTTGGGAATCATGCCGCCCGAGATGACGCCGTCACGGATGAGAGCCGGGACTTCGGAGACCTTCAGACGGGTCAGCAGGGTGCTTTCGTCCTTGGGGTCGCGCAGCAGGCCGCGCACGTCGGTCAGCAGAATGAGCTTCTTTGCGCCCAGTGCGATGGCGAGCTTTGCCGCCGCGGTATCGGCGTTGATGTTGTAGTTGGTGTCGTCGTCGATGCCCTGTGCAACGGTGGACACGACCGGGATGTAGCCGCGTGCCAGCACGTCGATGACCGGCTGGGGATTGACCTCAACGATATCACCGACATAGCCGTAATCGGTGCCTTCCTCATCGGTCATGCGCTTGGCGCGAAACATGCCGCCGTCCATGCCGCCCAGACCGATGCCCTGACCGCCTGCATGCTCGAGTAGGGTGACGAGGTCTTTGTTGACCTTGCCGCACAGGATCATCTGTACGATGTCCATGGTCTCGCGGTCAGTGTAGCGCAGACCGTTGACAAAGCGGGATTCCTTGCCGATCTTTTTGAGCATTTCGGAGATCTCGGGGCCGCCGCCGTGGACGACGACCACGCGCACGCCGACGAGCGAGAGCAGAACGATGTCGTGAATGACCGCGTCCTTGAGTTCTTCGTTAATCATGGCGTTGCCGCCGTACTTGACGACAACCGTCTGACCGTAATATTCCTGAATGTAGGGAAGGGCTTCGACCAGCACGTTTGCGCTGGTAGCCGGATCAAGATGATTCATCGCTGTATTCTCCTTAGGTACGGTAATCGCCGTTGATTTTGACGTAATCGTAGGTCAGATCGCAGCCCCAAGCGGTGACCGAAGCGTCACCAGCGTGCAGGGTAACGTCGATTAAGACCTCGTCCTCGAGCAGAACCTTCTTTGCAATCTCCTCGTCAAAGTCGAGCGCACGGCCAGCCTTGCACACAGCGACCGCCCCAGCCTTGGAAGAGAAGGACACGTCGACGGTTTCGGGGTCAAACTCCTCACCCGAATAGCCCATCGCGCACAGGATACGGCCCCAGTTTGCGTCAGCACCGAACATAGCAGCCTTGACGAGCGAGGACTTGCATACAGCCTTGGCAAGACCTTCCGCGGTGTCCTCGTCGGGAGCGCCTGAGACCGTGCAGGTAATCAGGCGGGAAGCGCCCTCACCGTCCGACGCGATCTTGCGTGCGAGCGTGATGCAGACCGCCTCGAGTGCCTCGTAGAATGCCTGACCGTCTGCACTGGAAGCGTCTGCGATCTTGTCGTTTCCGGCCATGCCGTTGGCCAGAATGCAGCAGGTGTCGTTTGTGGAGGTGTCGCCGTCGACCGAGACACGGTTAAAGGACTTCTGAACGGCCTTGAGCAGCATGGCTTGCAGCAGATCACCGTCAACTGCGCAGTCGGTGGTGAGAAAGCACAGCATGGTACCCATATTGGGGTGAATCATACCCGAACCTTTGCAGATACCGCCCAGATGGCAGGTCTTGCCGCCGGCGGTGAACGATACCGCGATGGTTTTGGGGCAGGTGTCGGTGGTCATGATGGCGTTTGCCGCCGCGTCCGAGCCG
>DWWZ01000171.1 GCA_019119435.1 Candidatus Butyricicoccus avicola | reverse complement strand
ATGACATTGTACGACATTTTGCGTGCTACAAGATACTGGCAGAAGTTTTGTTGCTACGTCACGAACGCATACGACCAAAACAGACCGATAGGATTTGGAACGCGAAAAGAACTTCTTGACGAAGAAATAAACGACGAACTCTTTGATTACCTGATGTGCAATGTAAATAGCATCACCGTTACAAAAGATAAGGCGTTGCTGATTCGCGTGCGGGATGAGCATTTCAACCAACGGTTGGAAGAACAGTATGAATGCACGGGCGGCTGGAAAGTATCAGACCCTAAAACCCGACCATTCAAATTCAGCAACGAGATGGAGGATTGGGAATATCATGGCTAATCGTGGCGATGTAATCAGCGTGGATAAGCTGTGGGATATCTTTGACCGGGAACGTGAAAAGGCATGGGAGGGCGTGGATGCGCCTATTGGCTCACCGGAATGGAACGCTGCCGCCGGAAAAATCGACACCATCAACAATATTTGTGAAGCAGTGCATGACATGAATACCTGTTCACGGTCAGATGGCGAGAAGGCTAAAAAGCCGGTCTGGAAGGTCAAGCAAAGCATGGTGCATACAGACTATGTGGACGGTTCTGCGGACACAAGAATTATTGAACGTGCGTCCTGGTGCTGCCCTGTATGCGATTGGTTTGTTGGGGAGCAGATAGAAGTATTTGGACGCAAGCACAACCAGCAGAAAAAGAACTTTTGTGACCGGTGCGGACAGATGATTGATTGGGAGGGTGTAAACAGTGGCGAGTAAAAAAGGCGCAACTGAATTTGACAAGAAATGCCACAGCATTTTTGATGCGAAAAATGATGGACGCGACTACCTCGCAAGGGGCGTGAACCTCCCTTGCGACAACTGCGGCCATGAGTTAAGAGCCTACTACTGCGAATCCCAGCTCTATTTGGTTGAGTGCGAATTTTGCGGGATAAAAGCTTTGGTGAAGGAACGCTCGCCTCAAGCTGCCGCTCACACTGCGTTTGGACGCAAGACAGCGTTATGGGTAAAAGAAGCTGGGAGGTGAGTGCTGTGACCGAACTATTGACTCTTGAGGAATTGAATTTACGAGAGGGCGAATACGCCGTCTGTCTTGCAAGGCGAAACCCGTTCTCTGACTGGTGCCCGATGGTGATTAAGCGGGTGCGCAACGGCTATGTGTGCCCGGTGCTGGAGCAATACGTTTGTGGCGTTTTGGGTGGGTTCCGCATACCGGATTTGACAAAAGCTAAGGAGGCCCAGCCATGACGCGGGAAGAAGCGATTGAAGAACTCGAACAGTTGCTTAGACATTGGGATGACCTTGAAAATGGCAAGCGATGTTTTTGGGGTTACGACAACGAAGCCGTTGCGCTTGCCCTCTCCGCCCTGCGCGGCCCCACGCGGGAGATGGTGGAGAAAATGCCTGATGGACGGTATAAAAGAAAGGGAGTAGAATGATGGCAAAGAAAATCAAACCCCCTAGACCCCCAATGTGTTTGTGTAGAACGTTGGCAGACTGGTTACTGGGGATTATGTCTCCGTCGCTGGTGCTCATGGTGGATTCTGAGGAAACCAGAAGATATTGGAACGCGGTGTACGAATACAAACAGCGGGTATTCATGGACAAGTTGAGGAAAAGAAACTTGTCTAAGGAAGAATGGAAGGACTGGTATAGAAACGAAAGGAGGAGAAAACGGAAAATTTAAGTTGAAGGAGGCCCAGCCAAGATGACGCGGGGATCAGCTTATAAATACTTGAATCAGGTATACTTTTCCACGAAAAACGACAGCTACCGGGAGGCGTTATCCCTTGCCCTCACCGCCCTCCGTCCCGTCAGCCGGGAGCAGGTGGAGAAGGTGTGGAGGGGTGAGTGGGACTATCCAACGTGCGAATGGAATTTACCAAAATGTCCGAAATGTGGGTGTAACAGCAAAGACGCCACATACGGCCATAAAAACAATTTTTGTCCTCGCTGCGGCGCTCCCATGACAGACAAGGCCGTGGACATGGTAATGGAGAGATTGGAGGCACTACATGAAGATAACAGTTGTTCTTGAGGCTTTCGTACAAACGAGCTACGAAACGTATACTCACAAATACCGAACCGTTGATATAGAAGTACCGGACGATGGAAACGAGTGGCACGTTGCTGGAGAAATGGAGGCGCTGAAAGATGGCAAAGACATATAAAATCAGCGAGGTTTGTGGAGATTGGGCGCTTCATATTCCGCCGTATGGGAAAATGGATGAAGAGATGATCCTGATATTCAATAGCCGAAACAACGCTGAACTTGTCAAATCCGTATTGGAGTGGGAGGACGCGCATCCTAATGCTGCCGTCCCATACATGCCCACCCTCACCCCGCCGAACGAGCCGTTGACTTGGGATGAATTGGGCACCATGATTGAAAAACCCGTGTATATTGTCGAGATGGAAAACGGGAAAAGTTACTGGGCATTGGTATATACAGTTAGCGATACAGGGACTTTGCTTGCGTCAGCGATTGATTTGAACGATTATGGATCCCGCAAACTATACGGGAAGAGTTGGCTTGCATACCGTCACCCGCCGGAAGGAGATGAGGACACATGATGGACATTGAGAAGCTGATAGAGCAGTTGAGCATAAGGGGGCTGGGCAACGGTACCTCGCTGGGTTATCATTCCGGACTGTTTGACGAAGCCGCCATCGCCCTTTCCGCGCAACAGGCCGAAAACGAGAAGTTGCGGGCCGAGCTGGAGCAGGTGAAACAGGAGAGCGATGCGGCGGTTGAGGCGGTCAAAAACATGGCTGAATACATCGTCTGCGCCGGGCGTGTTGACTATTATCTGTGCGATGAAATATCCCAAGAGCACCACCTAAAGTATCAGCCGAAGAACGATGGCAACTACGATAACGAGCCGTGCTACAAGTGCATTGCGGACTGGTTTTTGCAAGGGCACAAGTGGCAAGAAAACTGTTAGTAAGGAGGACTGACCATGAAGCGGGTGAATTCCGCGGTTAGCAACAAAAAAGCCGTAGAGGCCGCACAGGCCATTTCCGATTACTGCCAGCAACAAAATGGATGCCAAAATTGCATTTTCCGCCTGTACGGTGCAGATCGCTGGAAATGCCATATAGAGGCGTTTGACTTGCGGGATGTACTGGCGAACATCGAAGCAAAAAAGAAAAATGGAGGTTGGATATGAAGCGGCTGACAGAAAAGCGCGGAGACCAGTATTTTGTCCGTGCGAACTACGGAGATGCAACAAGGAGGGCGCAGAAATGCGAGAGATAAAACCCGGTGTTTACCGGCATTTCAAAGGCAACCTGTATTATGTCGTTTGCATCGCAATGCATACCGAAACACACGAGCAGATGGTCGTATATCAGGCGTTATACGGTGAACACGAGTATTTCGTGCGTCCGTATGAAATGTTCGCCAGTGAAGTGGATCGAGATAAGTACCCCAAAGCAATTCAGTATTACCGTTTTGAAAGGATGGCGTGATATGGCGAAATTCAAAAGCGCGGACGGGAGTGTGTTTGACCATATTCTAAAAGCAAAGCATTACTTCTGTTATAAAGACCCCAGTGGCACTCGATTTTATTGTGCTGAATGCCCTATATACATACAGTCAGGAGAATTTCCGTGTGAACCGTGGGTTAACCAGCATTCAGCCGAAGCCGCCCGCCTGATGGGATATGAGATCATCGAGGACGACCAGCCAGAGATCAATCAAGAAGCCAAATCAGACGGCGGAAAGCCGCGCCCAAGTCTCGTACCGCCTGCGCTGATAAGGGGTGTGGATGCAATCAGGGAGTTCGGAACGGCACGATACGGAAGCCCGGACAACTGGCGCAAGGTTGAGCCTCAACGATATTGGGACGCTCTGCTGCGTCATGGGCTGGCGGCGTGGGACAATTGGAAAGCCGTTGATCCTGAAAGCGGTATGCCCCATTTATGGCATATTGCTTGCAATGCGGGTTTTCTGATGCAGTATATGGAGGAAGAAAATGGACTATCCGAAAATAAAAGATAGATTTTACTGTAAGCATGGTTACCCATACAAAAAGAGAAAGAAATGCGAAAACAAGGGGAATTGCCGAGAGTGCAGGCACAAAACATGCGAAACGCGAGATAGTTGTTACATGTGCGTGCATTCTGTTTTCGGGATTCCGAGTTTAATTCATGTGTGTTGGAAATGTGTAAGAAACTATTACGGGAGAGAAGATGCGATTTTAGATTGCCCGTTTTTAGACAGATGCTATAGCATGGCAGTATATGGAGGAAGATGGGGGTGAGTGATATAGGAGGATTGCTCATTGGGATAGGCGCTCTGGGTGTATTCTGGAACCTCATGTTGCTTATGGCTGCGCTGAGCATGATGGATATTTTCCCAGATGCGAAAAAAGAGGCGCGCACGGATGCGTTGTGGCTTTTGGTTTGTGTAGTAGTTATCGTATTGGGAAGCGTGATAAACGGGTGAATGGAGGAGCTACAGGATGAAGCGGCAAAACATCTACCGTGACTATTTTGACACTTTGTTCTACGGCGCACGGCGGATGCGGAAATCAAAACGGTTTTTCCGAAGGCTGGCAAAGCGGAGAATGCGTCGCGAGGAAAAGAGGGAAAAGCATGACTGAATACGCACCGCAGATCATTAGATATCTGAAATGGAGGTATGGGACATGATGCTGTTTCTGGCACCTTTGTTTATTGCAGGATTATTTGCCGGGAAAGCCATGAGGAGGCAAGCTGCATATAATCTATACCAGCATATCTATGAGGCAGGGCTTAGATATTACGCAAACGAAACACATACACGGTATATAGATATCAGACACTGGGAAGATGTTGCGAAACAATATCAGTTTGGCGTATCAGATTTTTTGAGCAAGGAAGACTATCAAACGCTGAGAAAATATTTTGTATGGGAGGGCGAAGATTGAGGATACCATACGAGATCAAGCAGGAAGCAATCTGGATTGTACGCGGGTATGACATGCGAAAGCGCAATTACGAGCGCATGAAAAGCGATATACTCACCCATATGAGC
>DWWZ01000027.1 GCA_019119435.1 Candidatus Butyricicoccus avicola | reverse complement strand
GCAGGCCTGCTTGTAGATCTCCAGGTTCTTGAGCATGAACTCGGTCTGCATCTCAAAGACTTCCTGTACGTATTCGGGATACAGGATCTGCGCCATGCACCACTCGTCGAACTTGCGGATGCCCTGCGGATGCTTTTCAAACGGGGCCGGGATGGCGCCCGGGTCGCCGAAGCCCGCGCCGGCCAGGTTGCCGATGACGCAGTAGTCGGTCTCGGTGAACAGGCGCTTGGACTCCTTCTCGTAGTAGCGCGCGGTCTCGTCCGACATGACGGAGAAGAAGTTCTTGAAGTCCTCGCGGGGGGTCAGGTTGTCCTCGTCGTACTCAGGCGCGCGGTCGATGATATCGAAAAAGTAGCCGCCGGCCGGCATGTAGATGGACGGCGGTGCGGTGCGGTCGCCCTGCGGGTACATCTGGACGCTGCCGTCCGGCAGGATATCGAATTCATTGCCCGCGTTAATAAGGGTCGGTGTGCCGTCCGGCATGCGGAACAGCTTCTTTTCGCCCGTGTCGGGCACACCCAGGCTGTCCTCTGGGCGGTTCATGCCGATGACGTCGGACTTCATGATCTGGCGCAGATCCTCGTCCACGACGCCCAACATCTGTACGATCTCAAAGACGTCCAGGTCCTTCTTGGGCAGGCCCAGGTATTCGCGCAGGCGGTATAGCGCGCAGACGCTGATGCCGGTCTGGCCGGTCGCGCCAAAGTCGATCGGGACGCGGTCGGGCTGCTGGTGGTTGATGGCGGCAAGGACGCGTTCTCTCGATGTCATAAGTATTCCTCCATATCTCTTCTTTTTCGGGCCGCGCGGCCGCTGTCCGTCCGCCGCGCTTTGCTTTCTTGCCCCTTATTATAGGCCATCTGCGCGCGGGAAGGAATCTTATAATTTGCGCATCGATTTAGATTTCTTGCTCTGCTTGTGGGCGGCAGATAACACGTGAAAAAGTGGATAAAAAAATCCAAAACAAATCTGTATATAACGTGTAATTGACAGAAAAGTTTGACACGATTATAATAGGAGAAACAGAATTTTATCTTTTGAGAGAGAAAGGGGACACACGCATGCTGGGGAAAGAGCGCGGCACGGTCTCGGGATCAGACCTGTATTTCCAGACGCCAAGTGAGATGGCCCGCAGGATGCTGTACTACATGACGTCGTGCGGCTATTACTACACCGATTATGATTACCGCATCGAGCGGGAGGACTATCACAACTATATGGTGTTCTACGTCTGCAACGGCCGGCTCTCGCTGACAAGCGGCGGGCGGACAATGGTCGCGTCTGCAGGGCAGGCGGGTATGCTCAACTGTCACAAGCCGCATGAATACCATGCCATCGGCAATGCCGAGTTCGTATGGCTGCACCTGGACGGCATCAACACCGGACAGTTTTATGAGCAGATTGTGCAGCAGAAAAAGGGATTTGTCTTTGATACGGTCAACGCCGGGGAGATCAAGGATCGGATCTATGAGCTGGTCTTTGCCTGCCGAAACGACCAGTTACCCGGGGAGGTCCGCCTGTCGCATAAGCTGGGTGGCGTGCTGACGGCGCTGCTGGACGACAGCGCGCCGCCGGATGCGCAGGACAGCCCGGATTCCCCCATCGGGACGGCCATCCACTTTATCCGGGAACATTACAGCGAACCGATCACCCTGGAGGATATCGCGCAGAGCGTCCACATGAGCCAGTACCATTTTTCACGCCTGTTCAAGCGGGAATGCGGCTACTCCCCGCATGAATACATCATCCTGGTGCGTCTCAATCGCGCTAAGCACCTGCTCAAGACGACCGACCTGTCGGTCAAGAGCATCGCACAGAGCGTGGGATATCAAAATGTCACGACCTTCTCCAACGCCTTCAGTAATCGCGTGGGGCTGGCGCCCAGCGTTTTCCGAAGATATCCGGTTTGAAGCAGCGAAAAGCACATTTATGTGCAAAGCACAGGAAAATAGGATATATTGCATAAAGCACATGGAAATACACTGTATAAGTTGTGCAATAGAAATATAAGAAAGCAATATCAATGAAGAAAAAAGCAAGATTAAGCATTTAATTTTTTGCGTGAAACAGGTATTATATGTGTGAAGTAAAGAAAAGCACAGTCGCAAGGTGTGCTTTTCACAGAGAGCCCGCCCATACCCGTGGGCGGCAGGAAATCCGACGTAGAAGAAGGAGAAAATGATCATGCAAAAGAAAAGATGGATGGCAGCAGCCCTGGCCGGCGCGATGGCATTGACTCTCACCGCATGCGGCGGCACTGACGACACGGCAGCTTCGACCGACGACAGCACGAGCACCGCTGAGAGCAGCGGAGACGTCAAGAAGATCAGCGTCATCATGAAGACCTCCTCGGCTGAGTACTGGCAGTACATCAAGGCCGGCGCAGAGGCTTATGATGCAGAGCATGACGACGTTGAGGTTTCCATCAAGGGCCCGACCTCTGAGACCGCGTTCGAGGAGCAGATGTCCATGATCGAGACCGACATCAACACGGCAGACTTTGACGCATACGTCATCGCACCGCTGCAGCCGGACACGGTTAAGACCCTGATCGCCGGCGAGACCCGTCCGGTCGTCGCGCTCGACAGCAACATCGAAGGCGCGCCCGAGGTCAAGACCTTTGTCGGCACCGGTAACGAGGCTGCGGCAAAGCAGGGCATGGAAGCCGCGGTAGAAGCGGCGAAGGCAGCTGGCTGGACCGAGATCAAGGCCATCGAGATCTGCGGCGTCCAGGGCGAACCCACCAATGAGGCCCGTAAAGCTGGCTACATTGCAGGTATTGAGGAGAACGGCGGCGACTTCCTGGAGGAAGAGACCCAGTATGCTGATGCCACGGCTGACCGCGCGGTTAACTGTATGGAAGCGATCATCCAGACGCATCCGGAAGGCGTAGCGATCATCTGCGCGAACAACGATGATATGGCGATTGCAGCGGCTCGTACCGCGGCAGGTAACCCGGCCTATGAGAATACCATCTTCCTGGGCTTTGACGGTGTTAAGTCTGCTTGTGAGTCCATTCTCAACGGTGAGCTGACCATGGCGGCCGCACAGGACCCGTACAACATGGCGTATCAGGCAGTCGATGCAGCTGTCCAGCTCATCAATGGCGAGGAACTGCCCGAGTTTATTGATTCCGGTTCCTCGGTTGTCACCGCAGACAACGCGCAGGAGCGCCTGGATACGCTGAACAGCTACCTCGCATAAAGCATCCGGTTTTCTCACTGAAAAAGCAAGGCCCGCCTGTACCATAATCTGGTACAGGCGGGATTTTTTGTGCAGCCCGATCTTGCGCATGCTGCGCCGATTGCGCACAGCATGCGCAGAAAGGGAAAGAATCCTCGTCAGAATGCATAAAAATGGATGCTGAGTTTTATAAGAATTGTGCAGGAGTGCGGGAAGACAGCAAAATTTATCAATTGCATAGCAAGTTTCCTCATTTCTTTTTATTGCCGGAAAAGATATCATATAGATAACAGAAAACGGGATAAAACCTCGGAAATGACAACTTTTTTTGTGGTTTTATACCCGGTTCCGGGTGGCCCCGTCCGGCGAAAAGAGGGCAAAAAATTTATATGAGAAAGAGGAGACCGAATCATGCAAAAGAGAAGATGGATCGCGGCGGCCCTGGCGGGCACAATGGCATTGACAATGACGGCCTGCAGCGGCGCAGACAGCGCCACGGCCCAGGATGACAGCGCGCAGGCATCGGCCGACAGCACAGCGGCCGCCGAGGGCAGCGGAGAGGTCAAGCGGGTCAGTGTGATTCTCAAGACGCTGGCGGCCGAGTATTGGCAGTACTGCAAGGCTGGCGCGGAGGCATACGGCGAGGAGCACGGCATCACGGTAGACGTCAAGGGCCCGTCCTCGGAGACCGCATTCGAGGAGCAGATGTCCATGATCGAGACCGATCTGAGCACCGAGGAGTACGACGCATACATTATCGCACCGCTGCAGCCCGACACGGTCAAGAACCTGGTCCAGGGTGAGAACCGCCCGGTCATCGCACTGGACAGCGATATCCCGGATACGCCCGAGGTGGTCAGCTTTGTCGGCACCGGCAACGAGGCTGCGGCCAAGCTGGGCGGTGAGGCAGCGGTCGAGGCGGCCAAGGCGGCTGGCTGGACCGAGATCAAGGCCATTGAGATCTGCGGCGTCCAGGGTGAGCCGACCAACGAGGCGCGCAAGGCAGGCTATATGTCCGGCATTGAGGAGAGCGGCGGCGACTTCCTGGAGGAAGAGACCCAGTATGCCGACGCTACGGCCGACCGTGCGGTCAACTGCATGGAAGCGATCATGCAGAAGTTCCCGGAAGGCATTGCGATTATCTGTGCGAACAACGACGATATGGCCATGGCGGCGGCGCGTACCGCGGCAGGCAATGCGGCCTATGAGAACACGATCTTCCTGGGCTTTAACGGCGACAAGTCGGCCTGTGAGTCGATCCTCAATGGCGAGCTGACCATGTCGGTCGCACAGAACGCGTACGACATGGCATACAAGGCCGTCGAGACCGCCTGCCAGGCTGCAGCAGGAGAGACGGTTGAAGAGTTTGTCGATTCCGGCGCTGAGATCGTGACCACGGACAACGCACAGGAGCGCTTGGATACCCTGAACGGTTACCTAGCCTAATCCCCAGGCAGCAGGGCTGCCAGCAAACATTTCCCATTCATGCAAAGCTCTTTTCTCTTTGGCCGGCACGGACAACCCCCGTGCCGGCCTTCCTTTGCCGCGCGGCATACGAAAAAGCGCCGGCCTTCTTCTCGAAGGCCGGCGCTTTTGAATGAGCAGGCGGAACGATGGAAATATTGGGGTTATGCCACCGAGATCAGGCAGATCTGGCCGCCCTCGGATAGGGGCATATCCGCATAGAGCACGAAGGCGTCATAATCGGCCTTGGCCTGGCGCAGCGTGATAAATTTGCCGGTGCGCGAGACATAGACCGGCACATCGTCCGCGATCGGATACATGCCGTCGTCGGTCTTGACACTGTCATAGCCGTCGAACGCCTGGAGCGTGACCGCACCGACCCGGATGGGTTTCTTGGAGACGAGGTTCATCTCGCCCGTGTTGGACAGCGCCGCGCGCGGCAGGCCGAGCGGCGTGGGCTTGCCCACGAGATCGTCCACCTGGTCGACCACATCGATCGTGTAGGTCTTCTGCTCGCCGTCTACCAGGGTCGTGATCTTGACCTTGTAGTCGTAGATCGGGATCTCCATGTAGTCGTCCTCGCCCTCGGTGCCGATGATGCGATAGGTGACCTCGGATGCGCCCTCGACCAGGCCCCAGACCCAGCTCTCGCCCGTAACATCGTCCAGGATGAGGGCGATGACCGTGCCCGACGGGTCGGTGACCACGGTCTCGATGTGCTTGCCGGGGATGACGTCGTTGTCGATATCTTCCAGGTCGAGCTGATAGAGCGGCCCGTTCTCCGAGATGCGCTCGAACACCTGCACGTCTGGCGCGACCGGCTTGCTGCCCAAAACGCCGCGCGAGACGATCCAGTCGCCCGGATTGCGCGCCGTGCGGGTGTCCTCGGTCACGCGCAGGTTGCCGTCCATATCCTGGGACAGACGCACCATCTGGCCGACAGCCACGTCACTGACCGCCTTTTCGATTGGCCCCTGGATGGTTGGGCCGTTAAATAGCTGCACGGTGACCTGGTTCTCGCTCGTCGCCGTCACGATGCCCTGCATCGAGGCCGACAGCTCGCTCTCGGGCAGGGCGGCGCATACCTGGTCATTGGCATCAAAGAGCAGCGTGATCTTGCGGCCAAGCTCAGTGTTGTCAAACGAGGGCGCGGCCTTCTCTGAGACCGCAAACTCGGTGGCGAGCACCTTGACCTTTTCCGGGAAGCGGAAGGACGGGGTGGCATCCTCATACAGGCCGGTGATGCGCTTGTTGGACACCAGAGCGGTCTGGCTGGATGGGCGGAGCGTGACCACGTCGTACTTCTGGATATCGCCCTCCTGGATGGTGGCGCCGTTGCGCTCGATGCGGTAGCCCTTGGGGATGGATACCGGATCGATCCCCCAAACGTAGCTCTCGCCCGAGACAAAGGCATTGTCCACGGCGACAAGCTCCAGGTTGTGGTCGCTGTCGTAGTACAGGTTGACCTTTTCGCCCTGGCGGATGTCGAACCACGCCTCAATATAGTCGCGCAGTTCGCCCTCGACCACGACCTGTACCTTGCGGCCGATGGGGATGGGCCCGGCTTCCTCGGTGACAATTTGCTGGCGCTCGGCACGCTGGACCGTGTAGGTTTCGCGTTCAGACACCTCGGGCAGGAAGGAGCTGACCTTGTTGGGCGCGAGCTTATCGAAGAGTACGGTACCGCGCGCGCCGACAAGCGCGCTGTCCAGCGCGTGCGCGGCCGGGCGATTGACGATCTCGCCGGACTCATAGAAGCGCAACTGGCCGGCCGGCAGCGAGGGGTCGGTCTCGGGGGTCGCAAGCAGGATGGAGTTCTCCACCGGGGTCCCGCCGGACAGCGCGGCGTACAGCTTCTCGCCCTCCTTGGTGGGCGTGCGCAGCGTGTTGCGCAGCAGGATGGCCGCATCCGCGCGCGTGATTGGGTCGTTTTCCCCATGGGCGGCCACGCCGCGGGTCAGGCCGAGCGACTGGGCCTTGACGACATAGTCCGAGGGCCAGATGGGGCCGACATCGGCCGTCGTGTAGTCCAGCATGCGCAGCAGCATGGTGCATGCCTCGCCGTAGGTGACCGGCTTTTCTGGGGTGAAGGTACCGTCGGGATTGCCGCGGATGATCTGCTTTTTGGCAAGGTCCGGGGCCTTCATCATGGCCGCGATATAGCCCGAGGCCCAGTGGGTATACAGGACGTCGGGGAACAAGGTATAGCTCTGGTAGGCGGTTGCGTCGGATACGCCAAGCGAGGCCGCAGCGAGCTTGGTGAACTCGGCGCGGGTCAGGCTGCGGTTGGGCTCAAAGTTGCCCGCGCCGTCTCCCTGCATGATGGAGAGCGCGTCGAGCGAGGCCACCGCCTGGGCCAGGTTTTCGTCCGTAATATCGTTGAACGTCGCCCCAGCGGAGCCGGCAAGCAGCGCGAGCGCCAGGGACAGGCAGGTAAAGGATCGCTTCACCATATCTTTTCCTCCTTACTTATTGCGAGCGCAGGGCATCGACCGGCTGCAGCCGTGCGGCCTTGTTGGCCGGATACAGGCCGAAAATGATGCCGAGCAGGGCAGAGAACAGGAATGCGCCGATGACCAGCGGGGCAGAGGGCAGCACGGTGAAGTGCTCGATATCGGGCATCCAGCCCGACATCTGCTCCATCTGCTGCGCGAGCAGCAGGTTGCCGATCACCGCCGAGCCGAAACAGCCGAGCGCAATGCCCAGCACGCCGCCGCAGCACGAGACCGCCGCCGACTCGATCAGGAACTGGCCGATGATATCGCGCCGCCGCGCGCCGATAGCCATACGAATGCCGATCTCACGCGTGCGCTCGGTCACCGACACCAGCATGATATTCATGATGCCGATGCCGCCGACCAACAGCGAGATCGCCGCAACGCCGCCGCCGAGCAGCGCCATCTGGTTGCTCGACGCCTGGGCCTGCTCCTGGAACTGCGCGTTGGACTCGCAGTAAAAATAGCCGTTTTCACCGACGCGCGGGCCCATGACCTCATTGATGCGGTCCACAATGGGCTGGATGTCCTCCTGGGCGCGCGCCTGGATGATGTAGTCGTGGCTGTCGTAGAAGCCGACCTCCATCATATAGGGCTGTAGGGTATAGGGCAGGACGATGAGCTGGTCGCCCGAGTTGAGCTTGCCGCCGTACTTGCCGGCATAGACGCCGATGACCTCAAAGCTCTTGCTGCCGATGCGGATATCCTGGCCGATGGGGCTCATGGCGCCGAAGAAATACTTGCGCACGGCCTCGCCGATCAGGCACACACGGGCGCGATAGCGGCAGTCGGTCTCGGAGATATCGCGGCCGGCTGTCAAGGTCATGTTGGTGACCGTGCTGTAGTCCTGGTTGCCAAAATAGATGCGGGTGTTGGACTCCTGGTTGGACAGCACTTTGGTGCGGTACTGTACGCCCTTGGACTGCCAGTCATAGTAGCTGCTCTGCGGTGACCAGCCCTTGATGCGGCCGGCCAGCTCGCCGTCCAGCATGTCCTCGAAGGTATCCCAGTCGGCCGATTTGAGCGCCCAGCCCGAGGCGGTGATCTGGTTTGTGCCCATGGCCTCGTATTGCAGGCGGGTCAGGGTGGCCATGCCCTGGATGGAGGCGACGAGCGCGATGACCGCGCCGACGCCGATGATGAT
>DWWZ01000170.1 GCA_019119435.1 Candidatus Butyricicoccus avicola | reverse complement strand
CTGGTGCGCCCCGGCTCGGTCGAGCCCTTCTTTGCGCAGTATTGTGACGGCGTGCGGGTGACCTGCGATGGGCTGAGCCAATGGGGGACGGTCCCGCTGGCCGAGGCAGGGATGACGCCGTTCGAGATCTTGACCGAGTTTTATGGGCCCGACCTTGAGATCGTGCGCGATGCACCGACCGCACCCAACCTGGGCTCCTATCCGGGCACGCCGCTGCGCCTGGGCGACGTGTCGGACGACGTGCGCACCATCCAGCTGCGCCTCAACCGCATCTCCAACAACTATCCGGCCATTCCCAAGATCTATCCGGTCGACGGGGTCTTTGACCAGGACACGCTGAACGCCGTGCGCAAGTTCCAGGAGGTGTTCCAGATGGCGCCCGACGGCATCGTGGGCAAGGGCACCTGGTACCGGATCGCGTATCTGTACACGGCGGTCACACAGCTCGCCGAGCTCAACAGCGAGGGCGTGCGCCTGGAGGATGTGACCGGGATCTTCCCGCGCTATCTGCGGCGGGGCGACAAGGGCGACTATGTGCGCGTGCTGCAGTACTACCTGGCGGCCATCACCATCTTCTTTACCGGCCAGGCCATCGTCCCGATCGACGGCGACTTTGGCCCGCTGACCGAGCAGGCCGTGCGGATCTTCCAGGAGGACTACGGCCTGCCGGTCGATGGTATCGTCGGCCCGCAGACCTGGGAAAAGCTCAACGAAGTCTACCAGGATATCAGGAGCGCGCTGCCGGACTGGGCGCTGAACGCCCCCGTCACGCTGTTCCCGCGCCGTCTGGTGCAGGGCATGACCGGGGAGGATGTGCGGCAGGTACAGAACTGGCTCAACATCCTGTCGACGGCCTTCCCCGAGATCCAGCCGATCGCCGCCGACGGCAATTTTGGCCCGCGCACGACCGAGGCACTCATCACCGCCCAGTCGCTGCTCGGCATCACGCCCACGGGCATCGTGGGGCCCATCACCTGGGACACGCTCGCCCACGAGGCTAACCGCATCCAGTCCAGGGAGGTAGACGCATGAACCAAGCGCTGTTTTCGCTCAAGTCCTCGCTCAAGCCGGGCAGCCAGGCCGACGCGGTCTGGCTGCTGCAAGCCATGCTGGCCGCGCTCAGCCGGCACTATATCAATCTGGCGCGTCCGGCCATAAACGGGACGTACGATGAATTCACCCGGCAGGCCGTGCGGCGCGTGCAGCGCGCGTGCGGCCTGCCGGACAACGGTGTGACCGACGAGAAGACTTGGAACGAGATTGTCCAGATGTTCTGCTGCTGGCAGTAGCGTTTCACGTGAAACATAGCAGGCCGAGCGCCGAACAAAAAAGATGGCAGCCTGCCCGGCTGCCATCTTTTTTGGGGGCGGTTCCGGCTCAGCCCGCACGGCGGGAAAGCTGCCGCAGAACGGTACCAATGTCGGCGTCTATACAGATTGACCGGCTGGCGATCTGCTCCGGCGCGTACGCCTCGCCCAGGTTGATGCAGGCGTAGGTCACCGCGGGATTGCCGGCCGCCATGCGCCAGAAGGGGAACTTGATGATGCCGGGCGTATTGCCGCCGACGCCGAGCTCCAGGAGCACCACGCGCAGCCCTTGATGGCGGCGGAGGAAGTCCTGGTACCGGCCGGCCGCCCGGCGCCAGCCGGCGTCCTCCACGAAGGTGTCATCCGCGCGCAGGTTCATAGACATGGGCCGGCCGCAGACCGGACAGCGCGGCACCAATTCGGTGGGAACTGTCATGGCGGGGGAAACGCTGTCCGGCAATTCCGGCCCCTGCGCTGTTATTTGGAACCCCTGCGCTTCCACCATCTGGCAAACGGCCGCCTTGTTGTCATAGGTCTTTTGGTGGCAGGGCTTGGAACATTGCCACAGGCCGTAGTCGCCCTGGGTATAGAATAGCCGGCGCTTGTCAAAACCGGCCTTTTGAAACTGATGATCTACATTGGTCGTGAGGACAAAGTAGTCTTTTTCCTGCACGAGCCGGAACAGGTCGCGGTAAACCGGCTTTGGTGCATCCAGATAGCGATTGATATAGATATACCGGCTCCAATAGGCCCAGTGTTCTTCCAGACTGTCAAAGGGATAGAACCCGCCGGAATACATATCGCGGAAACCATACTTGGCGATAAAATCCCCAAAATACTTCTGAAAGCGTTCGCCGGTATAGATAAGCCCAGCGGAAGTGGAAAGCCCGGCTCCTGCGCCGATCACCACTGCGTCCGCCGTATGCAGTTCTTGTTTCAGACGGGATATTTTATTGGAATAGGCGTTGGTAGATTTCATAATCGCTGTCCTTGAAAACATTGAAAATCACCTCGATCTGGTTCGGATGCTGCTGCCGCCATGCCTGGACGGTGTGCACGGCGATCTCTGCCGCCAGTTCACCCGGAAAATGGAATTCGCCGGTGGAGATACAGCAGAAGGCCACGCTGTGCAGGCCGGTTTCTGCTGCCAGGTCCAGACAGGAGCGGTAGCAGCTTGCCAGCAGTTCCCGGTCGGCTTTGGTGACGCTGCCGCAGATAATGGGGCCGACCGTGTGCAGCACAAAACGGCAGGGCAAATTGTATGCTTTCGTGATTTTGGCATGGCCGGTTGCCTCTTCCTGGCCCTGCTGCCGCATGGCCGCGGCACACGCCAAGCGGAGCTGCACACCGGCATAGGTGTGAATGGCATTGTCGATGCAGCCATGGCAGGGCACGAAACACCCCAGCATTTGACTGTTCGCCGCGTTGACAATGGCGTCGGCGGCCAGGGTGGTGATGTCGCCCTGCCAGAGATAGATCCCCGGCTGCGCCGGTTTCAGCTCCCCCAGCCTTGTCACGCCCCGTTCTGAAAGACGCGCTTGCAGATAGGCGTCCTGTACGGCTAAAAACTCCGCGCTGGCCGGGATCGGCGGGCGCACGTTCATCAGGCTGCGCAAAAGATGGCGCTTTTCCGATACGCTGTCCGGCATACGGATGCTGGCATATTCTTTGCGTTCCGCCAGCAGATAGCGGAGCAGGAAATCCAGTCTCTCGTCCTGTGTCATGGTTTCACCTCCGCTCGATTGCCCTTGCCGGGCAGACCGCATCGCAATTCCCGCAGCGCAGGCAGTGTTCCTGCTGTATGACTACGGGCCTTGTCGAAATGTCAATGCACTTCTGCGGGCACTTGGCATAGCACAGCTTGCAGCCGATACATTTGTCCGTTACAAAATAGCCGGTTTCCTTTGCCTGCGCCCCGCCAAAAGAAAAGCTGGCCCGCTCGACCGGCAGCTTGGACAGGTCAAACCATTCGCCCGTTCCCGCATAGATTTTGAAGACCGTGAGCGCGCTGCGGGCGCGCACATCGGGATAAATCTTCTCCATATAGGGATTTTTGCGGAACAGGTCGGGCAGCCTGTCCGGCCCGATCTCCTTCGCCTTGCCCTGTACCGATATCGCCACACAGGACAGGGTATCTTTTCCCTTCATGGCGGTAAAGGCAACGTTCTCATTGGCTTTCAGCCGGTCATAAAAGTTCTTGCCCTTGGCGGTCAGGAAGTAGAGCCCGTCTGCATCATAGTCCATGATGTCGATGGCACAGGTGACGGGCCGCCCTTCGCCGTCCACGGTGGCAAAAACGGTGGAGTGGATTTTCGTGGCAATATATTGCAAATACTCTTTCGTCTGCATAAGGAACCTCCTAGTTCTGCCTGCCCTTCAAGATGGGGGTAAGCCGTTTGGAAAGCAGCATAGGAACAACGCTGACTCCAATTCCTTTCAGCAAATGAAATGGGAAGGTATGGAACAGCACAACATCTAATTTGGTCTTGATAAAGGGGATCAACGCGCCAAAAGAAGCGATCAGCCTGTCGAGATATGAGTTGGATTTAGAACAAGCCCCGCAAAGCTTGGCGCTTGCGGGGCTGCTCTTGTCATATCCTCCTCTCATCCGGGCTCTTACCGTCGGGAACGGGATTGCACCGCTTCGGCTGTTTTTGCAGTTCGCAGACTGTCACTGCCGGTCAGGGATTCCGCCGTGGCCCGAAGATATTTGAGAAGTCCTGCTTACAGGTTGTACTCCTTGGGCGGGTTGCCGGAGAAGTCGGCGATCACGGCATGGGCGTCCTTGAGATAGAATACCTCGAAGATGGGATTGGTGGCCTCGCCGTACTGCCCCTTTACGATGGGGTTCTGGATGCACATCTCCTTGGCCGCCATGTTGTCCTCAAACACGGCCTCGCCGTTCAGGCGGATCCAGGCGTAGGATGGGCTGGAGACCGAGATCTCAATGTTGGGGTTCTGCTGCATGTCCTTGTAGACATCCTTCGTGTTGTTGGTGCAGAACCACAGCTTGCCGTCCAGCACGCCGGAAAACATGAAGGGGCGGCACTTGGCCTTGCCGTCGCGGCCGACCGTTGCCAGATATTGTACCGGGTTTTCGTTCAGGAAAGTTACGACTTCATTCATGGGAAATGACCTCCTAGGGATTTGGGTTGGCGGGAGGCCGGCGCCTGGCCCCCTTTGCTGCGCTTATTGTAACGCCGTCCGGAAGCACTGTAAAGTACGCACAATATTGTGGTATAGTTACCAAAAGGATACCATGCGTCTTGCTTTGTCTGCCGTCAAGGCCTTACAATAGATGATCCGGATGCAGCAGAATGGGGAGACTTATAGCAGCGCTGCTGGCCGCGTTTGTCACAGCCGGCAGTTATGGCGAAAATGGGGCGCTGCTACATCCGTTCACCTTTGGTATCCAGCTTCCTTACGCAGGGGATGATCAGCGCGAGAGAAATCACAAACGCGACCCAATCCGCAAAAGGAGTTGCCCAGGCGATACCGGAAATGCCCATTATGTTGTTGAGCAGCACCATAAGCAAGAGATCAAGACTGCCTTTGCGCAGCAGCGAAAGAAACAACGGCTGTACCTTTTTCCCGATCGCCTGAAAGACCGTAATGACCATAAAATTGATCGCGGTTGTGGGGCAGGCCAAACAGATGATTTTCAAAAAGGTCTGTCCATAGTGGACGGTTTGGGCGTCAGAAATAAACACTTCCGCAATCGGTGCGGCGAAGAAATAGAGCGCGACCGCGCCACAGGCAGCCACGATCAAACTATATAGGAAGGCCGTTTTGATCGACTGTTTCATCCGCCGCACATTGCCGGAACTGAAATTGTATCCAATCAAGGGGAGCGTTCCCTGCGTCATTCCCTGTGATATGGCATAAGCCAACAGGTCGATTTTTTTTGCAATGCCCATCCCGGCCACTGCTGTGTTGGAATATCCTGCAACAATATGATTGAGCGCCGTATTGGAGATGGTGGACATCATCGTCATCACAAAGCCAGGCAGCCCCACTGTCACGACCTCCAGAGGAATCCGCTGTCCCAAGGAATACGACTTCGGGTGCAGCGTAATGACCGTGTTGTCCCGGATACGCAGTAAAAAGCCAATAAAATACAGCATGGCAATCAAATTGGAAAGCATGGTCGCGATGGCTGCGCCGGCAATATCCATCTTGAACACAAAGATGAAAAGAGGGTCAAGCACAATATTCAGAATACCGCCGAGGGCCACGCCGAATCCTGCTGTTTTGGAGTACCCCTCGGCGCGAATTAAATGCGCGAACTCTGCATTCATCACAGTAGGAACGGCGCCAACACCAATCGTCCAGAACACATACTGTCTGAGATAGTCCCATGTTTCCGCCTTCGCACCGAGAAGCGGAAACAAGACAGGTTCCAAGAGCAAAATGCCGATTCCATAGAGAAAGGCCGCCGCAATGCCCGTCCAGATACAGAAGGCGGCCGTGTGGCCAGCTTTCGCTCGGTCACCCAACCCAAGGCAGCGGGAAATTAAGCTTGAGCCGCCCAGCCCGAACAGATTGGCAAACGCGGTCAGAAACATAAAGCAGGGCATGGCAAGGGTCGCGGCGGCAACCTGGAGCGGATCGCCAAGCTGCCCGATGAAGAAGGTATCTGCCATATTGTAGACGACCGTGATGAGCTGGCTGATTACCGTCGGCACAGCAAGGGTCAGCACGGCTTTGCTGACCGGAACATCTGCAAAAAGGGAGGCTTTTTCCTCAGTCATGGCGGTCATCTTCTTCCTTATGTAGTCCATCAATGACACAACGGACAGCAATTTCGTAGCTTTCATCAATGGAAATAGGATAGTGCGAGAAGTATCCCGCCTGTTCTTCAGATACAAAGCCGTGCATCAGCCCGCGAAGGACACGCTGCCAGTGCATCCTCCTGTAGTCAGAAATAGAATAATCCGCAAGGACGCGCATAAACGGCTCCGCAGTCATAGTAGCCGCTTCCTTCAAAACCGCATCATCGCCGGTGGGGATCTGCACGATGAACCGGTAAAGTTCCGGATGCTCAAAAGCAAATCTGCGAAATGCGCCGGCCAACACAGCTACTGCATCATCGCCGTGCTTTTCTTTTACTGCCCCCATTAAATACTCCTGTTGCGCTTTTAATGCAGATAAACCAACTTCCGTAAAAAGCATCTCCATACTTTCGATATGGGTATAAAGGGATGCTGTTTTTACGTCCAGTTTTTCTGCCAGTTTCCGCATGGAGAACTGCTGAAAGCCATCCTGCTCAATCAGTTCTTGCGCCGCGGCAACAAGAATTTCTTTGTTTAGTCCCTTATGGAACATAGAACCGCCTCCAATCCTAATAACATTAGCATTATATCCTAATATCATTAGGATGTCAAGGCAGCGTCCCCTGGGCAAGGGAAATCTATCATTTCAGAGTAAGGATGGTGCGCGATTGGCGTGAAGTAAAATGAAATGCAGGCGGCCAAAAATGCCGGAGATACCGCTGCGTTTGGGCGCATTATAGTACCCACAGGAAGGGATAGCCGGCTTGCAGGGCGGCACTTGACAACAATTTGGCAGGTATCTTACAATAAAAATATCCGAAAGAACCGAGACAGATAGACAAGGAACGGAGGGCGAACGATGTCTGAAAAAAAACTGCCGGCCTGCCCGGTGGAGACGACCCTGACCCTCATCAGCAGCAAGTGGAAGATCCTCATCCTGCGCGACCTGATGCCGGGCACCAAGCGGTTTGGCGAGCTGAAAAAATCCATCGGCGGGGTCAGCCAGAAGGTCCTGACCGCCCAGCTGCGTGAGATGGAGACCGACGGGCTGGTGCGCCGCACGGTCTACCCGGAGGTCCCGCCGCGCGTGGAGTACACCCTGACGGCGCTGGGACGCAGCCTAAAGCCCATTTTGGACGCCATGTGGGACTGGGGAGAGGCCTATCAAGGCAAGGTCGAGTGAGAGAAAAGCGCTTATCCCATCCGATACCGGACGATATCGGGACAGGATAAGCGCTTTTTTGCAAACTCTACCAACCGTCGATTGCGCAGGCGGAGATTTTTTGATAAGCTGAGAAAGGTGATGGTACGATGGATCAGAAAAAAGTCGGCGCGCTCATCCGTGCGCTGCGCCGCGAAAAGAACCTGACACAGCGGGCCTTGGCCGAGCGCCTGGGCCTGAGCGACAAGGCGGTATCCAAATGGGAGCGCGGGCTGGGTTGCCCGGACATCTCACTTTTGGCCGACCTGTCGGCCGCCCTGGACGTCGATCTGGCGCAGATGCTGTCCGGCGGTCTCAAATCCAATGATTTTGTAGGAGGAAATATGAAAAAAGCCAAGTTTTATGTGTGCCCGGTGTGCGGCAATGTGACATTGTGCACGGGCAACGCTGCGGTATCCTGCTGCGGCCGCACACTGGAGGCCCTCACGCCGCACAAGGCCGAGGGCGCGGACAAGCTGCACGTGGAGGAAGTCGAGAACGACTGGTATGTGACGAGCAGCCATCCCATGACAAAGGACGACTATATCTCCTTTGTCGCCTTTGCCACGGGCGGACAGATGAACCTCATCAAGCAGTATCCCGAGTGGGATCTGCAGGTGCGCCTGCCGCGGCGGGGGCATGGCATGCTGTACTGGTATTCGGCCAGCCAGGGGCTCAACTATCAGCTTCTGTGACCGGTGCGGCCGCAAGGCTTCGCAGGTAGGGGATCAGCGGCAGATAGCGGTTGTAGAGATTGACAAAGCGGCCGATGATGAGCGCCGAGATGACCGTGCCGAGGCCCAGGCCGTTGAGTCCGTGGAAGAATAGGAAGGACAGGATGAGCGCGATGGCGACCAGGGTGCAGTCAAAGAACACCTTGACCGAGCCAAAGCGCTTGCCGCTGACCTGCGTCATGGCGCGCACGATGCCCTCGCCCGGCACGACCAGAACGTCGGGCGCGACCTCGATACTGATGCCGACGCCCAGGATGGCGCAGCCCAGGATGAGCGCGATGAGCTTGACCGCGATGTGGTCGGGCTGCAGCCAGGACAGCAGGTTCATGCTCACGTCGATGAAAGCGCTGAAGATGACGTTGACCGCGATCTGCAGGAGCTGGATCGGCTGAAAAGCCCGGCGCAGCAGCACGATCTGCCCCAGGATATAGACAAGATTGAGGATGAACGTGAATTCGCCGAGCGTGATCGGGAAGCGCAGGCTGAGCACGTAGGGGATGCTTGAGATGGGCGAGGTGCCCAGGGCTGCCTGCGTGATGAGCGCGACGCCGAACGAGTTGATCAGCACGCCCAGGACAAACCACAGGTAGCGGCTGACATAGTGATGTTGTTTCATGTTTCTTCTCCCTCCAAGGTATTTAGATTTTGGATGATGGCCGAAAAGGTCCGCAAAAACTGCGCGCGGTCGGCCTCGGAGATGCCTGCGAGGGCGCGCGCGTCCACCGCGTGAAAGATTTCGGCCACGGCCTGCGCTTGCTGACGGCCGGACTTGGTCAGATAGATGCGGGCGGCGCGCCGGTCGTCCGCGCACGCCTCCTTGCGCACCAGCCCTTGGGCCACCATGCGCGAGAGCACGCTTGTGACCGTGGATTTATCCAGCGCGCACACCTGCGCAAGCTCCTTCTGTGTGCAGCCGTCGTAGGCGGTCAGCGCCTCCAGGATCTTGGGCTGCCCGGGCAAGAGGCCCAGCGCCCCGGTCCGCCGCACAATGGTGCGGTTGGAATGGCTGAAGCCCATCAGCAACAGGTAATGCAGTTCATGTAAAAACACAGGGGAACACTCCCTTCCACCTATATAGTTTGCATTCAAACTAACTGCCGCATTCTAGTATAAGCGGTTTGGAAATGGTTGTCAAGGCATGGGGATTGTGCGCTTTTGACAAAAAAAGCGGACAGGAAACCGGCACCCGTATCCGTCCGGCTGGGATATACAGGGCAAAAGAACGCCGGCCGGACAAAAAAAGAACGCCCATTCGGGCGTTATATGCGCGCGCAGAGCGCGCTTTTTTGGCCGCATGTGCGGCTTTTTTTGTCTCTTCTCGATTTTGTCCGCAGGAAGCCGGGCCTATCAGATCAGCTCGACCTGATAGGCGCGGAACCAGCGGTCGATCTGCAGCAGGTAGGCAAAGATCTGCGGCGTGCGCATGAGTTGGCCGTACCAGGGTTCGGGCAGGTCGTCCGGGTGGGACATGAGATCCTCGATGGCGTCCAGACGGAACAGCTCGGGCAGGATGGAGGTTGGGTCGTGCATCTTCTCCCGCAGGGCATCCGAGACAATCTGGGTGTAGGCCGGCGAGAAGGTCTTGGGGTAGGGGCTCTTTTTGCGCCAGACGATGTCCGCGGGCAGGTCGTTTTCAAATGCCTTGCGGACGATGCCCTTTTCCCGGCCGTCCAGGGCCTTGATGTCCCAGGGCATATTGTAGGCGTACTCCACAATGCGGTGATCGCAGAACGGCACGCGGACTTCCAGGCCAAAGTACATGCTCATGCGGTCCTTGCGGTCGAGCAAGGTGGCCATGAACCATTGCAGGTTGAGCGCGAACATCTCGCGCATGCGCGCGTCCTTCTTGCTGTCGGTGTCCAGCTTGGGCGCCGACTGACAAGTGCGCTGGTAGTGCGCGCGGACAAACGCCTTGCCGTCGCGGATAACGCCGTCATGCAGGAGCGACTGCCGCAGCGCGGTCGAGCGCGACCAGGGGAAGCAGTCCTCGAACAGGATCTCCTCGCGGTGATACCACGGGTAGCCGCCGAACAGCTCGTCGGCACATTCGCCCGACTGGCAGACCGTGAAGCCAGCGTCCTTGACCGCCTGGCAGAACAGCAAGAAGGACGAGTCCACGTCGGCCATGCCCGGTAGGTCGCGCGCGAGCACGGCGTCATCCAGCGCCGCGGCCAGCGCTTCTTGCTCCAATACGACATTGTGATGGTTGGAGCCGATGAAGCCGGCGATGCCTGGGATATACGTACTGTCAGAATTTGGCTGAAAAATACTTTTTGTAAAGTATTTGTCGTTGTCGCGGTAATCCACCGAGAAGGTATGTAAGGTCTCGCCGCGGGCGCGCAGGGTGCGTGAGGCCAGCATGGATAGGATGGAGGAGTCCAGGCCGCCGGACAGGAAAGTCGCGAGCGGCACGTCGGACACGAGCTGGCGCTTGGCCGCGTCCTCGATGAGCGCGCGGGTGTGCTCGATGGTCTGCGCGAGGTT
>DWWZ01000169.1 GCA_019119435.1 Candidatus Butyricicoccus avicola | reverse complement strand
AACCATCACTTTTACCCTGCTCGGCATCAAAATTACCCTGCTCAGGCCGTGTGCTGGCGGGTTCGAACTGGCAGATTTGGGGAACCGGGTAATTTTGATGCCGTGAAATTTTGGCGAAAGAAAGGCAGGGTAATTCTGATGGGTAGCAGGGTAATTTTGATGGGTATGGGGCTGAGTTGGCTTGGGTATATAGGGGAGAATCTCGGATAAACCGCCGAGAAAAATAAAACATTTGTTCGAATCGGTAAAACTGATGGGTGCCTGGAGCAGGGTAAAAATGGTGGTATTTGGGTAGAAAAAAGACCCGGCATTAGGTCGGGTCCTGGTAGTCTTCCGGCTTTTCTCCGGGAAGGAGGATAAGGATTTTTTGGATTTCCCGGTTTTGGGTCAGGAACTCAAAACCGCCGATAAATTCCATTTCGGTCCAGTATTTTAAGATTTCTGCGATGGTGTCGCGCAGGCGGCGTTTTTTGTTTTGCCGGACTTTGAGCGAGTATTCTTTGGGGATCTCAGCGACTTTGTAGATGGTATCCATGAGGATGATGTGGTCGGAACGTTTGAGCTGTTTGCGGCGTCGCATCTGCTGGATGCGGCGAAGCAGATAATCTTGGATGACGATGATGTCCTCTTTTTTGGAGACCGGGCTGTTGAGCAGGCGGGAGCTGAAGGACATAATCTGTTTTTTGGACAGCGAGTAGGCAAACAGCATGGGCTTGGATAGGATTTTCCAGCCCTCCACTTTTTTGCCATTGACCATGATGGTCATGCGGCGCAGGTTGAGCAGGTTCTCGGAGAAGGATGCGGTCGCTGCTGGATCGCCGTTGATATTTTTAAGTTCGGGATAGTAAGTAGACTCCTGGGAGAAGTCTACGGTGATGTTGCAGTACCGGCATTTTTCGATGCTCTCGGTGACCGCCTTACGCTGGGATTCGGTAACCTTGGCGTCCGGGCCCTTGCCGGTCATGGTCTTGAAGACGGTTGAGGCCGTGAAATAGACTGTACCCGAATAGAAGAGCGAACAGACCGCGTCAAAGACCGAGCGGTCGAACAGGGAGAAGCGCTGGTCTTCGGTCAGCATCTGCAGGTCCTTGGAGATACTCTGCAGGCTCTCCCAGGACAGCGTGACACGGGTTGTGATCTCGACCGGGCTGTCGCGGCCCTCGATGCGCAGGTCCTGCGGCCCTTGTCCCATGAGGTTCGGCAGGCTGTTTGAGATCTTGTCATTGGTCTTGTAGACTTTGGCCGGCAGCGCGGAAGTGATCGAGACCACTTCCGGCTCCAGCTTGACGGTCTCTGCAACCTGATCCTCGAAATCGTTGAGCAGCCGGTCCACTTCGGTCAGCCGGATGAGGTCTAGATCTTCCTCATCGGTATTGGGAATATGAGTCAATCCAAATCTCTCCTTTGCCGGGAATTGTACTGTCAGTATAATATTTTTCTGTATTTTTGTCAATTGAGACGCACCGGTTCCCCGAAGCGGAACTTTGTCCCCGATGCGGGACGAGGTTCTGTTTGAAGAGGGGAAGCAACTTTGTCCCCGGTGCGGGACAAAGTCCGGCGCAGGAGCCGGCATCATCCGCGCCGCTTCGACGGGAAGCATGCTGGACAGGATTTGAAAACCATGTTACAATGAATCTACCAGAAAAGGGAAAAAAATTGCTGTTTTCGAAAACAGGAAACCGGAAGATCAAAGGAGAGCAGCCAAAATGGAAGTGCTATTGTTTATCCTGCAAAAAGGCGGCGTGGGCAAGACGACCTCTGCGGCAGCCCTGGCCTCGGTGCTGACCCAGGTTCACCGCAAGCGTGTGCTGCTGGTGTCTATGGACCCCCAGCGCAATCTCGATATGATCTGCGGCGCGCCCATCCAGCGCGGCAGCGAACAGCCCAGCATGTATGACGTGCTCCGAGGGGACCGCCGCTTGGAGGAGGTCTTGGTGCCAACGCCCATCGGCATGCTGGCGCCGGCGTCCAATCTCATGTATCAGTGGACAGGGACACCGCTGCTCTCGCTTGAGGAATATCGCAGCCTGCGGGACGATCCCAGGGCGCTCCTTGCCCAGCTGCAGGCACGGTATGCGCAGGTGACCGATCCCGCGCAGGATGACACCCACAGGCTGGAACGCGAGCTGCAGGATATGGCGGCGCAGAACCGGTTTGACTATGTGATTGTGGACTCTAATCCAGACCTTGGCTACTTAACGACGCTCTCCCTGCTGTGCTGGCCCGCCCTCAAGGTCATCATCCCTGCGTTTGCCGAGGAGGCCTCGCGCGAGGCCATCCTGGAGCTGTACGATACCATCCGTGTGCTCGAGCGCCAGGACTTCAACCGCAGTATCCAGATTTTGGGTTTCCTGCTCACGCGCTATGAGAACGTGCGCATCCACCGGCATTATGAAAAGTTCATGCAGCGCATGGCGAAAAAGATGAACACCCGCGTATTTAAGACCCATATCCGCAAGTGTATCGCGGTCCCCGAGGCCATGGCGAGCAAGCAGGATATCTGGTCGTATGCGCGCACATCGACGGCCGCGCAGGATTATGCCGCGTGGACGGACGAGATCTTAGGCTTGCTGGGGGAGGGATAAGCCATGGCAAAAAAGAAATTCCTCATGGATGAGGACGAAATGGACGCCATCTTAGACAGCGATATCGCAGCGCTCGATCAGGGGCACAGCGATCAAAAGATTCTGGATATCGTCCGCGCCGGCGGACAGGGCCTGACCGCCGCCCAAGATTTTTACGAGATCCCGGTCGACCAGATCGATCCCTTTTCGCTCAAAGGCGCATCGGATTTTTCCCGCTGGTCGGAGGAGGAAGTGCAGGACGCTGTGCCGGCATTCCGGCAGTATGGCGGCAGTTTTGAACCCATCATCGTCCGGCAGAAGCAGGGCAGTCACCGGTTTGAGCTGATTGCGGGGGAACAGCGCCTGCGCGTGACCCGCGCGGCCGGGGCCAAGACCATCACCGCCCGGGTGATTCGCAACTGTTCGGACAGCGAGGCGCTCGATATCTTTGCCCTGACCAACATCCAGCGCCGCTCCACCACCATCAGCGACCAGATTTATGGCTGGGGGCTGGTGGTGGAAAACCATACAAACCAGGGCGCGCGCTCGGACCTGGGCGCGCAGGATACCCTATCGGCATATATCAAAGGGATGCAGACCTCACGCTCACAGGTGTATCGGTATCTGGCGCTGCGCGCGCTGGTCCCTGAGCTGTTGCCCGCGCTGGACAGCGGGAAACTGTCTATCCGCGCGGGGGAAAAAGTCGCGGCGCTGTCGCCGGAGCATCAGCGCGCGATCGCCCCGTATATCCATCTCGTCTCCGAGGCAACCGGCGCCCAGCTCGTAGCGCTGGAGAAGAGCGGATGGGATACCGACGCGGCGGCCGAGATCATCACGGGCCGGAAAAAGACTCGCCGGCAGCGCTATGACAGCAGCATGCGCACCGCCATGCTGCATGCGCGCAAGTATGTGGCCGGGCACTTCAGCGAGGCCTGCTATGATGACCTCAGCACGATCATCGTCGACGCCCTGGAAGCCTGGCTGGAACAGCATCCGGAGATGCGCAAGGGCAGATGACCTGCACTTTGTCCCCGATGCGGGACAAAGTGCGGGCCATCTGCCCCACCCGAATGATACATAGTGCGCCGCCGGCAGGCGGCGCAGTTTTTTTTTGCCCAGAAAGGAAGGCGGCCAACAGGCACAAAAAGGCGCCGCCCATAGGCGACGCCTTTCGCTGCTGTAGATCCCGCAAAGGGGCTGCGGGACTTTGTCCCCGATGCGGGACAAAGTGAGGTCATATACTGGAGACCGCGAAGTAGATCAGGACAATGACGCCCAGCACGATGCGATACCAGCCAAACACCTTGAAATCATGTTTTTTGATGTAGCTCATCAGGAACCTGATGGCGAAGATCGACACGACAAACGCCACAGCCATGCCGAGGACCAGCAGACCAAACTCGCTGGCCGAAAAGTGCAGGCCGGTCTTGAGCAGCTTGATGGCGCTGCCGCCGAACATGGCCGGGATGGCCAGGAAGAAGGTAAACTCGGCCGCTGTCGTGCGCGAGACGCCCAAAAGCAGCGCGCCGACAATGGTCGCGCCCGAACGGGACGTGCCGGGGAAGACCGCAGCGATGAGCTGGAACACGCCGATGAGGAAGGCGGTGCCGTAGGAGATCGCAGCGATCGAGCGCACACGCGGCACCATATAGCGGTTGCGGTTCTCGATAATCAGGAACAGGATACCAAACAGGATCAGCATAATGGAGACCGTCTGGTAATTGTAGAACAGGGCGTTGAATACGTCGTCGAACAGGATGCCGATCACGCCGGCGGGGATAGAGGCCACCAGGATCTTGCCCCACATGTTCATCTTTTTGCCGTCGATCCCCCAGCGGCCGCGCACGCGGAAGGGGAAGATATCGGTCCAGTAGACCAGCACGACGGCAAGGATGGCGCCAAGTTGGATGACGACCAAGAAGATCTCCCAGAACGTTTGGGAGACGTCAAGCTGGACAAACTCGTTGAGCAGGATCATGTGTCCGGTGCTGCTGATCGGGAGCCATTCGGTGATCCCCTCGACGATGCCGAACAGGATAGTTTTTAAAATTTCAATCACGTGGTCAGGTCACGTCCTCTCTCGCTTTTTCGGGCCGGGCAGGGTGGGCCCTGTATCGTGTATATTGTACCAGTTTTGCCAGGGGCTGGCAAGGACTATCGGCACTTTTGGGGGGCAGAGCGGGAGGGAAGCGCGGACAAAAAAAGAGAAGTCCGCAGGGACTTCTCCGCTTTTACGAGATCGGGCCAGATGCGATGCGCTGGTCGATATAGTCCGGCACTTCGGCGATGTCCATACCAAGCGCAACGGCAAACTCGCCAAACAGGCAGGTCTCAGCCTGCTTCATAAATTTTTCATCTACTTGGCCCAGCTTGCGGCCATGGCGCTGCTGCTGGCGGCGCTTGGCGCGGATGGATTTTGTCAGGGCGAGCAGGTGGGTGCAGTCATGGCTTTCGGTCGCCGCCTTATAGTGCGCGCGCAGCTCTTGCAGGTTGCGTGTGTGGTCGGGCTCAGCCTCCAGAGAAGGAATGCTGTCAATGAGCGCTTCGGCCTCGTCGCGTGTGATGACCGGCCGCATGAACACCTTGGGCGCATCAGCCGGCGTGTAGATGGTCCCGCTTTCGTAAAGCGGATCGAGCACATAGTAGCGGCCGTCCTCCAGACCGATGGCCGCACCGTCGGCAATATCCTTCACGCGGCAGACACCGATGCTTCCGTACATGATGTATTGTCCGATTTGATACATATTCCGCCTCCCAGCGATGGCCCGCGTAAGGTGACAGGGACGCTCCATAGGGGAAGCGGCGGATGTGAGAAGAAACCGTCTGACGGGGCCAGGACAGACAGAATCCCGCACATTACAAATTTATTATACCATATTTTGCAGGAAAAGGTAAGAAAAATCTGTAGCAATCCCGGGGTTTGGCCGACGGACGCCCTGCGCGGGGCTACTTTTCCTGGCCCCGTGCTATGCGCTGTGGCGATATGG
>DWWZ01000168.1 GCA_019119435.1 Candidatus Butyricicoccus avicola | reverse complement strand
CTGTGCGTATACCCTCTCCTGCGCCATTATCTGGGCGGCCTGCATGCCGATACCCGGCTGAAATGCTATCTGGCAACCCTGTGCACCTACGGGATCTGCCTATGGGGATTTCTCTTTGGGAACACCTATCTTCTTCTGGCGATCGCCCTGATCTGCTGCGGCTATATTTTTAAACTCGGGATCGCTGAACATCCAAATAATATCCTAACCTTAGCACAAAAAGAAAAGTTCCTCTGCCTGCAACGGCGGGCCGTAACTTATTTCCTTTTGTGGGGCATGCTGGGCGCGGTCTACCTTCCGCAGTGTCCAGTTTTTAAGATGCTCTTGTCAATTCTTATTTTGAATGGAGGAAATCTGATTATGTTCAAACGTCTCACAGCTTCCCTGCACGCGAAAAAGCTTTCTCAGCATGCGGCCCGCATTGCTGCGGCTTTCGTTTTCCTGGTCGGTAGCGGCGCCATGAGCGGCGTGACCTGTATTTGGAACTATCAGCCGGAAATGCCTGCCGAAGTCTCCAAATACCTGTCGAAATAAGGTCTTTTAAAGCAAGAGATCCTTCTCTTGCTTTTCCTTTGCCTCCACCTAGGGGCAAATTTTTTTCTTTTTCCGCTTTCGCCGATTTTCTGAATCCCACTGATATACTGAATTGATCCTATCTGAAAAGGTGGTTTGTCATGACAGAGTCAGAATGGCTCATTCTCTCCCTAATCGGTCCGACCCGAAAAAATATTGCCCCGCTGGCGTGCGCCGTTGACCTTTTGGCGTTCATTTTGTTCGTGCAGAACACCCCGCCGGACGACGTTTATATCAGCAAACACATCTATCCCGACGTCGCACGGCAGCTTGGGAAATCCCTTGGCGCGACCGCGCGCAGCATCGAACGGCTGGCCAATTTCTGCTGGGCCCACGGCGACCCGGATGTCTTGCTGCGCGTCATTGGCCGGCCGTGCTCCGGCCTGTACACGCCCAAGCATATACTCTTTTTTCTGGCATTCTATCGGCATTTCGGCATCGCGTTTTACCATTTCGTCAATACCCTATCCACTTGAACCTGCCGTGCCTTCAGGCCGTGCGTCTGTCATCCGGCACACGCCTGGCACAGGGCATCGCAGACCGCGTGAGTCTCCTCCTGAACCTGTCTGTCCACAGTCATCCGGCGCACTTCGCGGTCAACCGCACGCGCCAAGGCCGCGGCCCGCTCCGGATCAACTGGCCGTGGCTGCGCCCCGGCAAAGTCCAGAAAATTTTCCCGGCATACCCGTTCCAGGAGATCGCCGGGCAGCGCCAGGCCCGGCATGGACGGCCCCCATGCTTCGGTGCGCGGCAGTGCCAAAAACTCCCAGATGGCCTGCACCCGCGCGGCCGCCTCGGCCGCCGGGTCAAACGCCTGCCCGGGCGGCACGCCGACGTTGTCGGTGCCAAACTGGATGCGCCGCGCATAGCGCCGGAAAAAGCCGCGCGCCGCGTCGATCTGCGCGGACAGGTTAAAATACAGCTCTGTGCCCGGCGTAATGTCGATGCGCATGGACGGATGGCGGTCTAGGAAGCCGGCAAGCCGTGGGAGGTCATCCGACAGGAAGAAAAAGTGGGCAAAGACGATGCGCAGCCCTGGGAAGCGGTCCAGCAGGCGGTCGATCTCCGCATACTGTTGGTCAAAGGGGATATCGTCGGGCGCATCGTAGACAAACCCGTTCTCCCGCGCAAAGGCGGGCGCGGTCTCCCAATGCCAGAACTCCCGTGGGTCGCCCAGGTGGAACAGGACCGGGATCTGTTCCCGCTCGAGCGTCTCGAACAGCGGGCGCCACACCGGTGCGTCGAACGGCACGCCCAGGGCGCGCCGCACCTGCGGTTTGCCGAACAGCTTGATCCCATCAAATCCTGCCGCGCGCAATTGCAGCGCCTGTGCCGCATAGGCCTCAGGCGCAAGGAATGTGCCGGGTGCGGGATGCATCAGCCCGCCAAACGCATAGGCCTGCGGCTGACGCAGTTTGAGCAGCAGCGCCGCCGGGTTGCGCAGGCGGTCGCACGCCTGCCAGAGCACGATGCTCTGCACGCACAATGCTTCCAGCCCGGCGCCGCGTACAATTGCGCACAGGTCATCTACGTTGCTGAGGCGGGTCTGCGTCCGGGTTGGGGATAGGTGTAAATGCCCATCGATGATCGCGTTCGTCCGCATTGCTTGTTCCTCCTTTGCACGGTCACGCGGCAAATGCGCATGGTCCTGGATGCCCTCAGTATAACAGAAATCCCGCCTATTTGAAAGCGGTTGGCATCCTATCTTTTGGATTGGCGCATGCTATGCTACAATAGAGATAGCTGCCCGGCGGGCACAGGCCGCGCCGGGCAAGGTCTCAACAGTGCCGCAGGAGGTCGTTCCATGAAAACTTTAATAGGAATTTATCTTACCTTCCTCAAAATGGGGGCGGTGACATTCGGCGGGGGCTATACAATGCTGCCCATCTTGCAGCGGGAGGTGGTTGAGCGCAAGCGCTGGGTGACCAGCGAGGAAGTGATGGACTTCTATGCGGTCAGCCAGGGCCTGCCCGGCATTATCGCCGTCAACGTCTCGGTGTTTATCGGCTACCACGTGCGCCGCGTACCCGGCGCGGTTGCCGCCGCCCTAGGCACGGTCTCGCCCTGCCTCGTCATTATCACGCTGATTGCAGCTTTTCTGCAAAACTTCCAGGATATCCCGGCCGTACAGCACGCATTCTCCGGCATCTCGGTCTGCGTTATCGCCCTCATCCTCAACACTGTCCTCAGCCTGTGGCGCAAGGGTGTCCATGACATGGTCGGCGCGGCCGTCTGCGTCGCGGTCTTCGTGCTCATGGAGGCCGCTGGCGCCTCGCCCATCCTGCTCGTCCTTGCGGCGGCTGTGCTCGGCGTCGCCCTGCAGTGCGTCCTGCCCCGTCTGCGCGGCAAGAAAGGAGGCCGCCCATGATCTACCTCCAGCTTTTCTGGGAGTTTTTCCAGATCGGCCTGTTTGCCGTGGGCGGCGGCATGGCGACGCTGCCCTTCTTGCAGCGCCTAAGCGAATCGACCGGCTGGTTCCCGCCCTCCCTCATCACCGACATGATCGCCATCTCGGAGTCCACGCCTGGCCCGATCGGCATCAATATGGCTACCTATGTGGGCTTCACCGTTGCCGGTGTCCCCGGCGGCATCCTGGCAACGCTCGGCGAGATCCTGCCCTCCATCCTGATCGTGGTCCTCGTGTCCAAGTCACTCGAGCGCTTCCGCAGCAGCCCGCTGGTCGAAGGCGCATTTTACGGCCTACGCCCGGCTGTCACCGGCCTCATTGCCGCTGCGGGCTTCGACGTGCTCAAAAAGGTCGGCTTGATCGATTGGAACCGCCTGCTCGGACAGGCGCAAACGCTGGCCGGCTGGGTCGATCTGCCCAAGATCATCTTTTTTATCGTGATCTTCCTGTGTATCCGCAAATTTAAGAAAAGCCCGGTCGTCTATATCGCCATTGCCGCCGTCGTTGGCATTGTGCTGCAATTTGCCCCCATGCAGCAATAACGCCCCGCCAATCGGGCGGAGATAGGCTCTAAACCTGTCTCCGCCCGATTTTTTGTACCAGTACGCCCGTTTGCGTGCTCGAGAACGCAAACAAACTTCACCGATCTGTGCATAGCCTTGTGCACACGCCACAAAATGCCGCGCAAAAATTTGTATAAATAATCTAAGACATTTTTTGGATACTTCCCCACTTTATCCCCCTTCTAAAAAGAAACTTTATTTCCACTATCCCGCATCAAATCCACCGAACCCCTCCCGTCGTGGTCCTACCATTTTTCCAATCCGTGCTCGTGCACATCCTGTAAAAAGCAATAATTTGTAGTCTATATTTACCAAATTCTTCATCCTTGAATTGTGACAGCCTACAAATTTTTCTGTAAAGGGACATTTATCCCGAAAAAAGCTTGCAGCCGGGCAAAATATGTGTTAATTTAAAACCAGAAGCGGAAATATTCCCACATGGCGGCGCGCATTTTCCGGCGTCTTTTCCCTCCGCCGCCCGATCCAGATACATTCCAAGTCGCTCTGCGGCTTTTCTTTATCGCCGTTTGCGTTCACGCGAACGCAAACAATTACGCGCGACTTCTTCCCTGAAACCGCGAAAAAATAGCGTTTCCCGTTGTTATGTGGGGGCTCTCCCCACTGGATATAGAATCACATCACAAAAAGGGAGTTGTAAAAATGAAAGGCGGACTCGCAGAGCTTCTCAATTTCAAACAAAAGGGAAAGGACATGAATGAGTTCATCAAGGTGCCGATCGGCGAAAAGCTTTCCTATTGCTTTGGCGACCCGGCACTGACGCTCATGTATACCATGACGTCGACGTTGCTCATCTATTTCTATACCAACGTCGTCGGTATCTCGGCCGGCGCAGTCGGTATGATTATGCTGATTTCCCGTATCTTTGACGGTTTTTCCGATGTGGCGATGGGCACCATCATCGACCGCACCCATTCCAAGTACGGCAAGGCGCGCATCTGGATCTTGCGCCTGGCGTTCCCCTATGCCATTGCAGCCATCCTGCTGTTTACCATGCCCAATATCGGCAACATCGGCAAGATCGTATACGCTTTCGTCACCTATAACCTGATGAACACCGTGGTCTACACGGCGATCAGCCAGCCGTTCCATGCGCTCGGCTCGCTGATGACCCGCGACCGCCGCGACCGCGACACCATCAGCAACATCCGCATGATGCTGTCCATCACCGCGAGCATGGTCATCACCGCGTTCACCCTGCCGCTGATCAACTACGTCTCCGGCGTGATCGGCAACGAGCAGCTGTCCTGGATTCTGGTCACCGCTGGCTACTCGATCCTCTCGGTATTCGTCCTGCTCAACACCTACGCGACCTGCACCGAGCGCGTACAGGCCGCACCGCAGAGCAAAAAAGAGGATATCCCGTTCTGGAAGTCCTTTAAGATCACCTTCACCAACCGCTACTTCCTCATCGCCCTGGGCCTGATGATCACCTACACCGCATACCAGGTCATCATCGGCACCGACCTGACTTACTACTGCCAGTATGTCCTGGGCGACGCGAACCTGGTTATGCCGCTGTCCTCTGCGGAAAAGATCTGCACGATCATCGGCATCGCCCTGCTGCCCATGCTGCTGCCCAAGTTCGGCAAGCGCAACCTCATCTGCTTTGGCTGCCTGCTGGGTATTATCGGCCAGCTGCTCTTCCTGCTGAACATCCACAGCGTGCCGCTGGGCGTTGTATCCTGCATCATCCGCGGCTTTGGCATCGCCCCCTTCTATGGCGTGCAGTACTCGCTGCCGGGCGACGCGATCGAGTACGGCCACTGGAAGCACGGCGTGCGCGTCGAGGGCCTGATGTTCTCGTCCATGAGCATGGGCCAGAAGGCCGGCTCGGGCTTTACCTCGGCCATTATGGGTGCGATCCTGTCCATGGCGGCGTTCGACGGCATGAAGGCAACCGCCGCCGAGCAGACCGCGCAAGCCATCTCGACCATCGAGGCCTTCTATCTCTACGTCCCGATCGCCCTGTGGATCATCATGTTCCTCATTGCCGCTTGCTACAAGCTGGATAAGAGCTATGACAAGATGATGCGTGAGCTGCTCGAGCGCGAGGGCAAGAATGCCGAAGCCTGATTGCCTTTTTCTTCCCATGACCACAAAAATCCTGGCGGCCAGCCGCCAGGATTTTTGTCTGTCCCGCATGCCGCTTGGCGGCATACGGAAATCTTGAAAAAAAGCCATTGACTTTTTTCCGCGCAGTTGCTATACTATGCTGGAAGTTACCACCGGGTACACGCCTTGTCCCATTCTGTTAGGTCTTTGAAAGAATGGGGAAAGGCGTATTTTTTTTGCAGGGAGGAGATATCATGTTTCGAGACATGCGCAGAAAGCGGCAGGCATTGCCGCCGGAACAGTGCGCCGCGATCCTGCGGCGCGGAACTTCGGGTGTCCTGGCCCTCGCCGGGGACGCCGGCTATCCTTACGCCGTGCCGCTCAGCTATGTCTACACGGACGGCAAGCTCTATTTCCACTGTGCCAAGGCCGGCCATAAGCTGGACGCCATCCAGCGAGAGCCCCGGGCGTCCTTCTGCGTCATTGACCAGGACGAGATCGTCCCGGAGGAATACACGACCTATTTTCGCAGCGTGATCGCCTTCGGCCGCATCCGTATTTTGGCGGACGATGCACAAAAGCGGTCTGCGATTGACGCATTGGCCGCCAAATATGCGCCCAATGCGCCTGTGGACGACCGGAAGCGCGCAATCGACCGAGAATGGGCGCCACTGTGTATGCTGGAAATGGAGATCGACCATCTCACGGGAAAAGAAGCCATCGAGCTGATCCAGCAGCCGCCCGCAACGAAATAAGTTCCAAATAAAATTGACCCGCCGGGGTTTCATTTTTATTGTGTAGTAGGCCTGCGTTACACAAACGCAGGCCTTATTTTTTTATTGATCTGGAGGATTGATTTTCATGTATGAAGGCAAGACACATACCCTGTTTGCCAAATACGCGATCCCGCAAATGATCGGGCTGCTGTTTAACTCGGTCTACATGATTGTAGATGGCGTCTTTATCGGCCACCGGCTGGGCACCGATGCCATGGCGTCTGCGGCCGTATCCGTTCCGCTCATTGAGGTCCTCATTGCGCTGTCTATGGCGATTGCCTCCGGCGCAGGTGTCCTGATCTCCGGCCACATCGGCCGCGCAGAAAAGGATAAAGCCGTGCAGGTATTCAATACCGCCGTTGTCTGCGCCATGGGCCTGGGCCTGTTTGTCATCGTGTTTGGCAACCTGTTCATTGATCCGCTCGCAAGCCTATTGGGCTCTACGCCGCAGATCCATGACGAAGCCATCTGTTACATGTGGTACATCGTCACGTTCTCGCCCTTCCTCATCCTGAGTTTCCTGTTCAGCGGGTTGGCGCGAAATGATGGCAGGCCGCGGCTTGCCATGTTTGCCCTGGCGTTCGGCTCGGTGTCTAATATCGTGCTGGACTATGTGTTCATGTACCCGCTGAATATGGGAATCGGCGGCGCGGCGCTGGCCACGGCGCTTGGCCCGATCTTTAGCTGCATCATCCTGCTGCCCCATTTCCTGCGGCGCAGGGGCAACCTGTTCTTTGCCAAATTTCAGCTGCGGGTGCAGCGCATGGGCCGGATCTTTCTGCTGGGCTTCCCCTCATTTATCATGGAGTTTACCATCGGCATCATCACGTTTGTCTACAACTCTGCCATCGCCCGCCACGGCTACGGCGAGCTGGGCCTTGCGGCTTATCTGGTCATCGGCTACCTGATGCTCATCATCCTGACCCTGTTCCTGGGCATGGCTGAAGGTCTTCAGCCGGTATTCAGCTACTTCACCGGCACCGGAGAGGTCGCGCGCGGCCGTGCCATGCGCATTTTTGCCACCAAGGTCTTCCTCGTGGTCGGCATCGTCTGCTATATATTAATCGTCTTTTTCTCGCGCTATTTCTTCTCGATTTTCAACCCCAATGATCTGGAACTGATCGATTTCATAGAGAGCAAAAGCCTGTATTACTTCTGCGGCTTCTTCCTGGCGGGCTATAATATCCTGATGATCTCGTTCTGGCAATCTACCCGCCGAACCGAAAAGGCGCTTATCGTGTCGCTCTCGCGCAGCGTCATCTGGCCCCCCATTTTGATCGCTGTCCTGCCCCTGTTCTTTGGCAGCGAATCGATCTGGTTTTGCCATTCGATCGGCGAGGCGCTGACCGCCTGCACGGCATTTATTCTGCTCTCCTATAACCATCATCGGGAGCGCTTGGCAGACGTTCCGCTTCAATGAGGGCCGCTCTGCTCCATATCTCGTGTACAGTTGCCCGCAGAACGCCGGCATCCCACAAAAAAATAATGTCCGAGGGCCGTGCGGATTCGCACGGCCCTCGGGCTTTGCGCCTTTGTTCCCTCTCACAGCGCAAAGCGCGCGATTGTGCGCCGCAGCGCCTCATTAAAGTAGGGAAAATCGTGTACGCCATCCCATGTTTCAAATTCCGCCTGCACGCCCAGATCAGAAAGCGCCTGTAAAAAGCGCAGGTGGTCGGGATAGAACCCATCCTGCCGGCCGCAGGTCAGGTAGAGCCTGGGCAGCACGGCCCCGGCCGCCTGGGCCTGTTCCGCCAGGGCAAGCAGGTCATTTTGCGGCGTCCACGCGAGGTCATCGCCAAAAATAGCGGCAAAATCGCGCGGCATCTGCGCGCCCCAGCCGTCCATCCCATTCCTGCGCGCGTCTTCCAATCCCTCGCGCAGCAGCAGGCAGCACGAGGAGAAAGCGCCGCACAGCGCATACCGTTCCGGGCGGGCCAACGCGCACTTGAGCGCGCCATAACCGCCCATCGACCCGCCTAGGATGGCTGTGTGGGCCCGGTCGGCGGACACGCGGAAGACATGGCGCACAATATCGGGCAGTTCGTCCGCGATGTAGGTGAAATAGCGCTGTCCATAACGCATATCTGCATAAAAGCTGCGCCCAACCTCGGGCAAAATGTAAATAGACTGCCCATGCTCGGCGTAAAACGGCAGCATGGTGTAATCCAGCCAGGTCTTATTGTTGCCGCACAGCCCGTGCAGCAGATAGACTACCTGATACGGCGCATCCCGCAGGTCGTTCGGGGTGATGACGGTCAAATCGGTGTCCATCTCCAGGACTTCAGAATATACTGTACCGCTCAGTCTCATAAAAATTCTCCTTTTTGCTGGAACAGCTCGTTTTTTGTGTCACAGTCCGGCTCCATAAGCCGTTCCAGCACCTGCAATGCACAGCCGCATGGGGCTCACCTCCTTGTCATCGGTCCCGCCCGGCATTCCTTCGGGGAAACACCCGGAAAACTTCCGCTTACCGCACTGGCTGGTATCCTGCCTCCGGCAAGAGCGCATGGCCGAACATCTCGTCCACCGCGGCCTCATAGTCGCGCAGGCGCTTGGCTTTCCGAATCTTTTTGAGCGGCCGGTCGCTGTCCGTGAACAGCCAGTGCTGATAAAACCACAGCTCTTTCATCTTAAACAGGACGGGCGTCTCACCGGACAGCCCTTCCCGATAGGCGGCATACAGCTCGTCGTGGAAGCCGCGCAGGCGCGTTTTGTCCAGCATCGCTTTGCCGCGGATCTGGTTGCCGAGGTCGGGGTTCGCGATCCAGCCCCGGCCCAGCATGACGCGCTGGACATCAGGGAACGCCTGACAGAACCGCTGATAGTCCGCAACCGTGAACAGGTCGCCGTTGTAGCACACCGGATGGCGGCAGACCGCGAGCGCCTGGCGGAATGCGTCCCAGTCCGGCTTGCCGGTGTAGAAATCCTTCTGCACCCGGGCGTGAATGATGACCTCGGACAGCGGATAGCGGTTGTAAATATCTAAAATTCGGGGAAATTCGTCGGATGACTGCAATCCCAGGCGGGTTTTGACCGAAATCTTGCCCGGAAATCCGGTACATACCGCGTCCAGGAAGCGGTCCAGCGTGTCGGGATCAGCGAGCATGCCGGCCCCCTTTCCCTTGACCACGACCGTTCCCGACGGACAGCCAAAATTTAGATTGACTTCATCATAGCCCTGCTTTTTGAGCACATCGAGCGCCCACAGACAGTGCTCGGCATTGTTCGTGAGCAATTGGGGGATGACGGTTAGGCCGGTATTGTTTTCCGGAAGGACATCATTTTTCTCGCGCGAGGTGAATTTATAGGTCTGGTTGGGCGTCAGGAAGGGTGTGAAGTAGCGGTCGGCTGCACCGAACCAGCGCGCGTGCGCATTGCGGAAGCGATAGCCGGTGATGCCCTCCAAGGGGGCAAAGGAAAGCTGCATAAAAGGACTCCTTTTGGATTTTTGAATGGTTCGGACTTCCCGTCGGCAGGCGAAATCGGAGGCCAGGGGCGAGTTCCCCGGCGCGTGCTCGGCTGCGGCCGGGTTTTGAATCAGTGGCTTTCTTTCGCCTTGTGGATCTCATCCAGAATTTTGCTTCGGGTATCGTCGAACAGCAGCGCCTGGTTGTGCCGGAAGTACGCCTCACAGCCGCAGTTCTGGATGTACCATGCGGTGTACGGGTTTGCGGTCAGCTCGGTCGCAAACAGCACCATCTCCTGGCTTTCGCCGGTCGCCTGCTCCAAGAAGGCAAAGGCATGGTCCAAGCCCTGACCGGCCAGAGTAACGGCCTCGGCGCGCGCTGTGGTCTGCGCGCCGAACCGGGCGCGCAGCACGTCAAAGTCCTTCTCGTTCTCCGATTCGCCCTGCTGCTCGACCGCATGCAGATACTGCTCGAGCAGGGCCAGCTCCGACTGCATCCGGCGCTTGCCTTCGGGGTCCAGCGTACCAGCCTCCCGGCCGCTTTGCAGTTCGCAAGTGCGGTCGCCGATGATAGTGGCCAGCGCCTTTGCGACCGGCGCGGTGGTCAG
>DWWZ01000026.1 GCA_019119435.1 Candidatus Butyricicoccus avicola | reverse complement strand
GTGTTTTGCAGGATGGCGTCATAGTCACCCAGGCCCACGCCCGCCGTATCGATGCAGGTATGGATGCCCTCAGCCCTGCACAGCCTGAGACACTCGGCCAGGAAATCCGGCTGCAGGAGTGGTTCGCCGCCCGAAAAGGTCACGCCGCCGCCCGAACGGACATAATACGGCTGAAAACGGCGCAGCTTTTTCACCAACGCCTCGGGCGTAATCTGCTGGCCGCCCTGGGCATGCCAAGTGTCCGGGTTGTGGCAATACTGGCAGCGCAGCGCGCAGCCCTGCAAAAACACCACCGTGCGGATACCTGGGCCATCCACCGTGCCCATGGACTCGATCGAGTGTAAAAATCCGGTCATTTGCTTGCTCCTTGGCCCTGAAGGCGAGCTTTTTCCAGCCAAAAGGCAACAAAAAAAGCCGCACCTCCAGGCAACTTATGCCCAGACGGTCGGCAATCAAACAGGATCATACTTCATGTGGTAAGCCCCACGGTTCCGTCAGTCATATGATCTGGCTGTAGGATACCACTGTTTCTTCATTCTGTCAAGCACCCGGATGCAGATTTTTTCAAAAAAAAGAACACCATATGGTGTTCTTTTTCCTCATCGATTTGTTGGGAATTATTCTGTAATAATTCGCGAAAGATCAATGTTATCTGATCGAGGGCGCAAAGGTTCTAGGCTATCATTAGACTGCATGAGACGATCACGAGTAAAATCACTATTTTTTGTAGGAAAGGTGTCCTTGTTTTGCTTAACCTCCTGAATGCTTCCGTCTTGATTATAATAAATAACCTCTGTATTTGTCTGGACTGTCCTACGTGTACCATCATCATAATAAGAGTATTTTGTCACCAATCCATCTTGATTGGCTGTATCTAATAATCCATTTTTAGAATATGTATATTTTGTCTGCACACCATTTTCAATCATTTTAGATATCTTATTTTTCTGATTGTATTCCAACGAAACAGTTGCATCATTTGTCTCATAATGGATAAGTTGACCTTTGTCATTATAGACATCTTCCAAGATATCTATACTTTCGCTAGATTCTTTACATGTCTGGACAGTTAATGTACCATCCGTGTTGATATCATACGAGACGGTCCCATCGCACTTCCGTACCATCTGAGAATATCATGCGGCTAAGTTGTCCAGCCTTATCATATTCATAAACCGTAATATTTCCCAACGCATCTGTAGTTTGCAATACCCGGCCATCTACTGCAAAAGAAATCTGTTCTCCATAACCTTTTTCCAGCAAATAAGTATCCTCGTCTTGTCGGGAGAATGTATATTCACTCGGATAATGCAAAATTTCAAATGTATCTGTTTCTTCCTGATACTGCGCCGGATACTCCAGGCCGCGGTCTTCATGGAGTATCCATTGTCCATTTACCTGTTCAAGGAATGGGATCTTAAGTCCCCACCCGTCGCCAAGGCCAAATATCTCTGTATACCGGCTATTCGGGCTCGCCATATCAGGGGAAAACCCAAAAATTAAATCTCTTTCAAAATCAGGCGTTGTAATGGCATAATTATATCCCAATTCCCCAAAATTTGTTGTTTCAATCCCCTGAAATCCATTCAGAATATTATCCGAAATATGTTGTGGAGTATCAATAGCATATGCATTTCCAGCTGTCATCAAGAATGCGCTCCAAATAATCCCCATCCATAATTTGATTTTTTTCTTTTGTTTCATTTATATCACCTCGTTCAGATATAAAAATCAAGAAAATATCTTAAAAAAATTATACATCTGATATATATTTAGGTCAATATAAAGCAACTAGTGGGATTATACATTTTTTCCATACTCTTTTAGATGATTTGACCAAGCCCTAAATTAGACAAAACTCTTATTTTGTCTAATTTATTTTATCAAAAAAATCCGCCCATTGGGCAGATTTTTCATCACGTCAGATCGGATATCTCCGGCTGTGTTTTCAGGAATGCCTCGACCTCCTGCGCCGCCGGGATCGATCCCGCGGCGCCTATCCGGCCGATCGCAATAGCACTTGCAGCCTGGGCGCGCATCAGGCAATCACACACCGACAGCCCCTGTGCCGCGCCCTGTAAAAAGTAACCGCAAAACGTATCGCCCGCAGCCGTGGTGTCTACGATCTCCCGGACCTTGCACGCCGGCAGGCGAAGTTCTAACTGGGCATCCCGGTACCAGACACCCGCTTCTCCCAACGTCATAACAATTGCGGTTTGCGGATACCGCATATGAAGTACGTCCATCGCGGCTGCAGGCGCGGCCTCCGAAAGGCCGGCCAGCTGTGCAGCCTCGACCTCATTGACCAACAGCCAGGTTAACTTACCCAGCGGCGCTGCCTGCAAGGCGTCCGTGACCGGCGCGGCGTTGCATGCCACCCGCAGCCCACGGTCGGCTGCCGCATAGATGATCTCCGCCACCAGATTGGTTTCATTTTGCAGCAGGACAATGTCATCTTGCCCGCATCGGTCCAGCATAGCCTGCACCTGTCCCATTGTAAGGCACTGGTTTGCCCCGCCGTAGAGCAAGATGCAGTTCTGCCCTGCCCCGTCTACCTGGATGATCGCGTGCCCGCTGGGCGCATCCACCGGGGTAAGCCAATCGGTATGCACCCCAGCCGCATACAGGGTATCCAGGAGCAGGGCGCTGTCCTGCCCGCAGGTGCCGCCATGCCAGGTATCCGCCCCGGACCGGGCCAGCGCGACCGACTGGTTGAGTCCTTTTCCGCCCGGCTGAACCGTGCGTGTGCGGGCGTGCCGGGTCTCCCCGGGCTGGACAAACCGGTCCACCTGGTAAACATAATCTAGGTTCAGCGATCCGATATTTAAAATCTTCATGCCTTGCCCTCCAATGCCGTTTCCTTCTGCTCACGCAGCCTTGCCCGGCGCATGGCCGCAAATACCTTGCGGCGGACGATCAGATAACAGACCAGATGGGCAGCCAGCGTCAACACCCAGGAGATCGGATAGGAGACATACAGCATGAACAGCGTGTGCTGCCAGCGGAAGATCGTAAAAATCCAGATCACGCGGAACAGGCAGGCGCCCACGAACGAGACCAGCATGGGCAGCACCGAATAGCCCAGGCCGCGCACGCTGCCCGCGACGACGTCCATCATTCCGCACAGGCAGTAGGTCACGCTGACCACGCCCAGGCGCATCATGCCATACTGGATGACCTCGGCCTCGCTCGAGTAAATGCCGAGCAGGTGTTCCCCCAAGAGGTGCGCGCCGTTGCCCAGTACCAGGCCGATGATGAGCACCAGCCCCAGGCAGTAACACAGCACCCGGTCGATGCGCTTATCATTCTTTGCGCCCAGGTTCTGGCTGGTAAAGCTCAGCGAGGTCTGATACAGCGCGTTCATCGAGGTATAGACAAAGCCCTCGATGTTGCTGGCCGCCGTGTTGCCCGCGACCGTGATCGCGCCGAACGAGTTGACCGAAGATTGGATGAGCACGTTGGAGATGTTGAAAATCACGCTCTGCAGGCCGGCGGGCAGGCCGATCTGCATGATGCGGATAAACTTCTCGCGGTGGAAGTGAATGTTCTCCAGGTTGACATGGCAGACACCGTCCATTCGGGTCAGGCACATGACGACCAGGATCGCAGAGATAATCTGCGCAATGACGGTCGCGGCGGCCGCGCCGGCCACGCCCCAATGGAACACGATGACAAAGAGCAGATCGCAGCCGACGTTAAAAATGCCAGAGAACAGCAAAAAGTACAGCGGCCTGCGCGTGTCGCCGACCGCACGCAGGATCGCCGCACCAAAGTTATACAGCATCGTCGCCGGCATGCCGATGAAATACAGGCGCATGTAAAGCGTTGCCTGGTCCAGCACCTCTGCCGGGGTGGCCATGAGCGTCAGCATCGGCCGCGATGCCACAATGCCCAGCACGACCAGGATGCAGCCGCCGATCAGGCCGGTCACCAGTGCGGTCTGCACGGTCTCGCGGGCGTCCTTGACATCCCCGCCGCCATAGAACCGCGCAACCAGCACATTTGCGCCAACTGAAATGCCGATAAAGAAATTCACGAGCAGGCTGATCAGCGAGCTGGTCGAGCCGACGGCAGCCATGGCATCGCTGCCGACAAACTGGCCGACGACGATGATATCCGCCGCGTTGAACAGGAGCTGCAAAATGCCCGAACACATCAGCGGGAAGGCGAACAGCAGGATACGGCTGAGCAACGGCCCGTTGCACATGTCAATCTCATAGGATTTCCGTCTCATTTCTTTCTTCATTCCCCTTTGAATCCCTTGCCGTTTTTGGCCGCAGCCCCGGCAAAATTATCTATATTGTCCCTTAATCTTAGCCTCTTGTATGGCGGCTGTCAAGCGGTGTTCTTGCTTTCTCTCACAAAATTCCCTGCCGCATTTGCCGGCGCAAAATCCATACGCCCACAAGGTCGGCCAGCGCCCATCCGATCGGCACAGATACCCAGATTCCGACAACGCCGATCTGTGGGACGGCAGACAGCGCATAGGCCAGAACGACGCGCGTGCCCAGCGAGAGGACGGTCAAGACGACCGACATCCCCGCCTGGCCGATTGCCCGGTAATAGCCATAGAGTAGGAAGAGCAGGCCGATGCCGCAATAAAAGGCGGCCTCAATGTGCAAGTACTGGATGCCGATGGCCAGAATCTCGATTTCTGACCGGTCGACAAAGATGGTCATGAGCGGCCTGGCAAAGAGCCAGACCAGCCCGCCCACCAGCAGGCAAAAGGCCGCCGCGCACGCCACGGCGCTGCGAATGCCGCCGCGGATGCGGTCGTGCCGCCCGGCGCCAAAATTCTGCGCAACATAAGTCGAGAAGGCATTGCCAAAGTCCTGTACAGGCATGTAGGCAAAGGAGTCAATCTTGACTGCGGCGGCAAAAGCCGCCATGACCGACGGGCCGAAGCTGTTGACCCGCCCCTGCACCATGAGGATGCCGAAGTTCATCACCGACTGCTGCACCGAGGTCAGACCGGACAGCCGCGCAATCTCGCGCAATACCCCAGTATCCCATCTGCGGTGCCGCTGCCCAGGGATCAGTTCCCGGAAGCGGAGCACCGTGAATAGTGCAAGCCCCACGCCCGAGACATACTGGGAAATTGCAGTTGCAATCGCCGCACCTGCGACGCCCCAGTGTGTGACCAGGACAAAAAACAGGTCCAACACGATATTCAAGATCGCCGAGGCGGCCAAAAACAGGAGCGGTGTCATGGAATCGCCCACCGCACGCAGGAGGTTGGCAAAGTAATTATAGAGGAAGGTCGCCGGGATGCCGATAAATACAAAGATGAGGTACTCCCGCATAATCGGCATAATGGCGGCCGGCACCTGTAAGACCCATAGAATCCCGTCCATTCCTGCATAGACGATGGCGGTTAATAGGGCTGTAATCGCGAATATCAGTACAAATGACAAAAAAATACCGGTTTTCATCCGGTCAAAATCGCGTTTTCCATATTGCAGCGCAAAATCTGCGCCGCTTCCCATGCACAGCCCGAGCAGGATCGACGTCAAAAACGTCATCAGGGTATACGCCGATCCGACCGCCGCCAGCGCATCCGCTCCCAGGAACCGGCCGACCACCCAAGTGTCTGCCACATTATAGAGCTGCTGCAGCAGGTTGCCCGCCATGAGCGGCAGGGCAAACAGCAGAAGGTTTCCTGTGATGCTGCCGGTGGTCAGGTCGCGTGTACGTATCTGTCCCCTTCCTTGCATGTCCATTCCCCCTCTCCAGGTTCTTCCTTTCTATTATACGGAAATCCAGAATCCAATGCAATGTTTATCCGAATGCTGTAAAGCTTTTTTACTTGTCTCGCCGATCCGCGAATATACATGTAAAGTTTAACTCCTTTACATATAGGAAAGTCCCCTTCACGTACGCGCCGCCCTATCGTGTAAAGGCTTTTGCCAGACTTCCCTTTTCTCTGCCATTTGCGCAAAAAAAACGGACGGGAAATTAAGATTCCCGTCCGCTCTGACCAGATTTTTTATGCTACGGCTTACAAGTCCCGCAAGGCTGATAGCCCTGCTCGATCAAGTCTTCCCGGTCTCCGGTATAGCGCTTCTTGTTCGCTGGACTGATGGCATTTACACTGCCGCAGTCCGGTTTATGAAACTTGTGCGAGCTGGTATTCAAAATGTATGTGGCTGCCTGCCCATCTTCGGGCTGTTCGGTGTCGGAAGGCCAGCTCTCTCCGGTCGCATAGTCGATGGTCACACCCGGCTGACTGTTATAGACATAGACATTGAAGCATATCCCCTGTCCCTGGTCCTCCACCGACTCTGCTTCCATTTGCACACCGTTTGCAACCAGGTTATCGCCCTCGAAGATCGGGGTTACACGATATAGAACATGGTTCTCGGTCTCAGAAACGTAATCGGCTACCATATTTTCAAAGGGCAGCATGCCCTCTACATTCATGTAACGGGTCCCGGTAATCAGGTTTTGCTTGTTCGCATTCTCGGCTGTGAGCTGAAACCCGATTAGGTGGCAGCGGTTATAGAGGTTTTTGCCGTCTACAAAGTCATATTGTACGCTGTGCCATCCGGTTGGCTTGACACTGCTGATGGTGCCGCGCTCCTCGGTCGGCATGGTTTCCACACCTACATTGGCATAGGCTGTGCCGCAGCGCCCCAGCGCATCCAGCGGGCTGTATTCCTCAAAGCTTTCGCTCGTAAAATCCTCCTCCGGGAAATCCGGCTGGTTGTCCTCCAGCACCACATACGGTTCGCCGGAAAAAGGCGGGATCTCTGCCAGCGAGACAGAATCCGTGCGTCCGAAACTGCTGGGCATACATCCCGGCAGCAGGACAGAAATCAATAAAAAGATGGCAAGCAGCCGTTTTTTCATGGGATATAGATCTCCTTTGTGATTTTTTCGTGAGAATGTCCTGTAAAGTCCTCTGTCCGTACCAAATGCCAAGCAGTCAGATCAAGATCCAGACGGACATCTGCCGGATAAACACGGTTCCAGCGATAGGCGATGAGCTGTTCGATCTGGCCCGTATAGGGCGTCAGGGCACGGCCCTCCACAAAACAGTACGCGCCTGCTGACGCTTTGTCAAGAAAATTTTCATCTACGTGCAGATTTCGAGCAGTTTCTCTGTCGAACTGCCCTGCTGAATATGCATCCATCCACAAGGCCGCCCCCTGTGTTTCATACAGGATATTTTTCCGGACTGCGCGGTCCTGGCTCTGTCGGCGGCCGTGAAATAGCTGCCCTGCGCGATCATCCAGGCATACAATCACAATCATAATCAGCAAGTCCTTTCTGACGTCTTTTTTATAGAAAACAAAAAGCAGTCTCTTTCGAAACTGCTCTTTCGTGTGCGCGTCGAGTTATCTTCCCAGGCCGTCGCCAGTCACCTTTGCCGATTTAGAAAACAGTCCGGTGGACTGTTTTCCGGCAAGGCTGTGGCCGGCTTGCCCGGCCAAGTCCCTAACGTAGAACGCTTTTTGCCCAAAGTGCCGGTCCTTCCATCATCAGCTTCCG
>DWWZ01000167.1 GCA_019119435.1 Candidatus Butyricicoccus avicola | reverse complement strand
TTGCGCTCGGTTCCGACGCACAGCCGGACGCCGCGCACCGCATACTGGAAACTCTGGCGCAGCTTGCGGATCTCGTGGCCCATCATGCGCGCACCAGGCCAAGGGCCGTGAGGTTGTCCTCCTCCTTGCCGCGCATGCGCTTGCGGTCGGCCTCGTCCCGCTCGTGGTCATAGCCCAGAAGGTGCAGCACCGAGTGCACGGTCAAAAAGCCGCACTCGCGCTCGGGCGAATGGCCGAAATCGGCGGCCTGTTCGACCGCGCGGTCATAATTTAAAATCATATCGCCCAGCATGACCTTATCAATCTCCGGGTCGTACTCCAATTCCTCCTGCGGCACGCCGTTCCAAAATTCGTACATGGGGAAGGACAGCACGTCGGTGACGGTATCCTTGCCGCGGTATTCGGCGTTCATCTGGCGGATGGTCTGCCCATCGACGATCGTCACGTCGATAAAGGCGTCGAAATCGACGCCCTCGCTCTGGAGCACCTGCTGGGCGCAGCGCGTGATCAGCGCGCGGACTTCGTCCTCATGCGGCAGCTCGACCTCGGCGGTCACACGAATGAGATGGTTCATCTTCTTCCCTCCAACCTGCGCTTGAATGTGCGCGGGGCATCCTGCCGGTCAGGCCGGGCGGCGGTACGCACGGCGCGCGCCGGCCGTTCCTCGCGCAGATGGGTTCTTCTGCGGCTCTCATAGTCGGCGTATGCCTTGACGATGCGCTGCACCAGCTCATGGCGCACAACGTCCTTGTCGGTCAAGTAACACTGGGCGATATCCGGCACATCCGCCAGCACGCGCGCAGCCTCCTTAAGGCCCGAGGTCTTTCCGTCCGGCAAGTCGATCTGGGTGATATCGCCCGTGATGACCGCCTTGGAGCCAAAGCCGATACGGGTCAAAAACATCTTCATCTGTTCGGGCGTCGTGTTCTGCGCCTCGTCGAGGATAATAAAGGAGTCGTCCAGCGTACGGCCGCGCATATAAGCCAAGGGGGCGACCTCAATCGAGCCCTTCTCCATATGTTTTTGGAAGGTCTCGGCGCCCATCATGTCAAACAGCCCGTCATAGAGCGGACGCAGGTAAGGATCGACCTTGCTCTGCAGGTCTCCGGGCAAAAAACCCAGCTTCTCGCCCGCCTCGACGGCCGGGCGGGTCAGGATAATACGCGAGACCTGCTTATCACGGAACGCGGCGACCGCAGCGGCCACGGCCAGATAGGTCTTGCCCGTACCGGCCGGTCCAATGCCCATGGTGATCGTATTTTTGCGGATGGCCTCCATGTATTTTTTCTGTCCCAATGTCTTGGCCTTAATAGGCTTGCCCTTGGCCGTGATGACCAGGACGTCGCGCCCCATGGTGTGGACCTCTTCCTCCCGGCCTTCACGCGCCAGGCCAATGACATATTGGACGGTCTGGGTGCCGACGGGCTCGCCGCGGCGGGCCATCTCCAGAAGCGCCGCGAACACCCGCTCGGCCACGCCGACCGCCTCGGGCTCGCCCGAAATCTTCAGTTCGGTGCCCCGGCTGACCACCGACACGCCGAGCTCCCGCTCGATCAGCTTGACGTTCTCGTCAAATGCGCCGAAAAGGGCGATCATCAGGTCAGCCTGCTCCATCTGCATGGTTGTTTCTATCATATCGTTTGTCGTGCCTTTCTGTCCCTGCGGGGTGAAAATCTTTGCGACAAGGCGGCCCGGCCGCGCCTAGTCCTCTGCCTGCGCCTGTTCGGGCGGCTCTGGCAGGGGCGTGCGGTCAAGCATTTCGGCAGCAATCTGTTCTTCGCAGGCGGCCGTGATGCGCACGCGCACCGCGCCGTCCTCCTCCGCCAGCGTAAAGCGGCTGTCCAGGATGGTCCCATCGAGCGACGCGGCCAACTCGTCCAGCCATTGCTGGGCCGCTGCGCTGCCCACGGTCTCGGCGTCCAGCGTAACCGGGACGGCATCTCTTTCCCGGTACGTCTCGCGCACGAGTGCGGCGGGCAGCAACAGGCGGCTGCCGACCGAAAGCCTTGTTTTTTCTATTATTTTATCACAACTGCCTGCGGGAATACCACTCCCTAAATACAAATTTATCCGCCGCGTCCCCAGGACCAGCGCGTATCGCACCTGCTCCCGGCCGGTGTCCTGATATTCGATCCGGGTCAGTGGGCACAAAAGCTCGGCGGTGCGGCTGGTATAGGCCATGACGCGGCCCATGCCGTGCGCGCGGTGGGGCTGGCCCCACTCGGTAGTATTGGGCACGGCGGAAGAGACCAAAAGCGTACCGGTCTCGACCGCCGCCCCCGGCTGCACGAGCGCCTGGCCGCCGGTGACCTCCAGCCGGCTGATAACGCCTGGGCGTGTGGCCACAAGGCCGGTCGGCGCGCTGCGGTCAATCCGCTCTGGGGTGGGGACGGCTACATCAACCTCGACGCGGATGGCGTTGCCGATGCGGGTGATGGCAATGACTCCGGCCTCCGGGATCTCGGTCTGGATAGCGCGGCGGGTCACATCGGTATCCACCCCGCCGAGCCACGCCCCCTCATAGATACCCGTCTCGCGCAGAACCTGGCGCAGGGCTGTAGCCGGCACGCCGGGCGCGGCGTCGACCTCCAGCACCCAGACAAACTGCGTCAGCAGGACGAGCACGAGCGCCAGGGCCGCCGCCCCGCCCAAAAGCACCCGGCGCGCGCGCAGGCGTGCGGCCCAAAACGGTAGGCCCCGGCGCCCAATGACATGCACGCGGCAGCCGGTCCGCCCCATCATCCGCCGCAGCGCATAAAAATCACGCAGGGACAGTGTGGCTTCCAGCGTGCGCGCGTCTATCCGGCGCACGTCCCACAGCCCGACCTCCCCGCGCATCGCCACATTCAAAAACCGCTCCACCGCAGCGCCGCGCACGCGGATGCGCACCTCGCCCGCGGCCCCGGCCAGCCATCGTCCAACCATACCTCATCCCCCCGTCCTGTGCAGCGTCACCTGCCGTACCTGGCCGCGCACCGATACCTCGGCGCGCGAGAGCGCCTCCAAGGTCAGCCGCTCCCCCTCGATGCACACCTCCCCGCCCGGACAGTCCACCCGGATGCAGGTCTCGCTGTAGGCGCGCACACCCCGATGGCACTCGACAACCAGGCGTCCGCCCTCGACCTCGACGCGCGGCGTGCCCTGGACCGCCCGGCCGAGCGCGGCATAAAAGGCCCGCAGCCCCATCGGCCATCGCCTCCTTTCTCCCCCTAATCTATGCTGCCGGGGCATGAAACTAGACCGCCCGGCATACGATGGACAAAACCCAAATTTTTCCGAACGCCGTCAAGGGGGCCTGTCCTATGCGCCGTTTTTCCGCCCATCTCGCCGCGCTGACCGCGGCCGCGCTCTTTGTCCTCGTCGTGCCCTATTCGTCCGCAGCCGCCCGCGGTGCGGGCGAGGGGCTGCAAGTCGCGCTGTCCACAGCGCTCCCTTCCCTCTTCCCCTTTTTCGTTATCGGCGGGCTTTTCCTGCGCTCGGGCGCTGCGGCCGCGCTCGGGCGTGTGTGCGCGCCGCTCATCCGGCGGGCCTATGGCCTGCCGGGCATTGCCGCCGGCCCTCTCGTCCTAGGACTGACCGGCGGCTACCCGCTCGGGGCGCAGGCCACACGCGACCTGTTCGACAGCGGGGCCCTGTCACAAAGCGAGGCTGAGCGGCTGCTGGGATTCTGCAATAACACCGGCCCGGCTTTCCTTGTCGGGGTGTGCGGCGCCGGCCTGTGCGGCTCGGTGCGCACGGGCATCCTGCTGTATCTCATCCACATTGCCGCCGCACTTCTGACCGGGCTTGCCATCGCCGGGCGCGGGGCCGCGCCCCCCAAAGCAGGCCCGCGCCCACAGCCCCGCGTGCTGCCCTTATCCCAGTGCCTGACCCAGGCGACCGAGCAGGCCGGACGCTCCTGCCTCAAGATCACCGCCTTCATTATGCTCTTCTCCATGCTGCGCCGCGTACTGGAAGCCGCCGGCTTTTTCTCGTTTGCGCAGGTGGCCTGCGCGCCGCTTCTGTGGTTTCTGGGCGCGCCGGCCGAGGCGGCCGAGCCGCTCGCTACCGGGCTTCTGGAAATGACGAGCGGCCTTGTGCTGCTGCCCGAAAGCGCCGGGCGCGGCCTGCTGCCCGCGATGAGCCTGCTGGTCGGCTTCGGCGGTCTATCCGTCCTGTGCCAGACCGCCGCCGCGGTGAACGGCCTGTCGCTGCGGCGCCTCTTTTATGGGAAGGTCCTGCATGGCCTGATCGCCGCTGCGCTGACCATGCTCGTCCAGTCCGCCCTGCCTGCCCCCGCCCCGGTCTTTGCCCCGCTGCCTGCCACCCTGCCCGGCCGTCCGGCGGTTGGCGTGCTGTTCTGCGCAATTTCGATCGCGTTCATAACTTTCTCTGGAAAACAGCGGCATAATCGGCTATAATGGGGGTATCTATCAAAATCTGTACTGTCAGGAGGTGCCGCGAACCTTGCGAATCAACCGCTTTCTGTTCCGGCGGGATATCGAGCCGCGCTGCCTATACTGCGCACGCGCCGTGCCGCTGGACGACAGCCACGTCGCCTGCCGCAAGAAGGGCGTCGTCCCCAGGGAACACGCCTGCCGCGCATTCCGCTATGATCCCCTGCGCCGCATCCCGCCCAAGCCGGCGGTCATCCGCGGACGCTTTTCCGACGAAGACTTTACGCTGGAGGAACCCGAAGAATGACTTTTCCCGCTCTCCGGCGGCATATCGCCGCCTTTTTTGTCCTGCTCTTATGTCTTTTGGCCCTATGCCCCGGCGTGGCGCAGGCCGTGTCCATGCCCGATATCCAGGCTACCGCCGTCTATCTCGGCGACCCGGAGACCGGCTTGCCGCTCTACGAAAAGAACGCCGAGGAGAAGCGGTATCCAGCCTCGACTACCAAGATCATGACCGCGCTCATTGTCCTTGAGAACGTGCAGGACCTGACCCAAAAGGTCACGGTGCTGGAGGAGGACTTCAACGGCGTGGGCGCTGATGCGTCCAAGGCCGGTTTTGTCGCAGGCGAGGAGGTCACGGTCATGGACCTATTGTACGGCCTCATGCTGCCGTCAGGCAACGAGGCCGCGAACACGCTCGCGCGGTTCGTCTCGGGCTCGGTGGATGCCTTCGTAGAAAAGATGAACGCCCGCGCGACCGACCTCGGCTGCACCGGCACCCACTTCGTAAACCCCAACGGCCTGCACGACGACAACCACTACACAACGGCGCATGACCTGTTCCGCATCACCCAGGAGGCCATGAAGAACGAGACGTTTGCCGATATCGTCAGCACGGCCCAGAAAAACCTGGACCCGACCAACAAGGCCGCCGAGCATCCGAACGGCAAAAACCTGTACATCCTAACCACCAACCAACTCATCCTCTCGCGCAACAGCCCGTATTACTACGCTTACGCCACCGGCGTCAAGACCGGCCACACCAGCCAGGCGGGCTACTGCCTGGTCGCGTCGGCCGAGAAGAAGGGCTCAGAGCTCATCTCGGTCATGCTGGGCTGTGAGCGCCCGGCAGGTGCCGCGCAGCCGCTCACCTACAGCGAGACCAAGGAACTGTTCGAGTGGGCCTATGAAAATTACGAATCACGGACGCTGATCGAGCAGGGCACCGAGATCCAGGAGGTTCCCATCCGGCTTTCGACCGAGGCGGACAAGCTCATGCTGGTTGCCGGCAGCGACCTGACGGCGACCGTGCTCAAGGACCTGACCATTGACGACTTTGAGCGGACGATCTCGGTCCAGGAGGACCTCGTTGCCCCAGTCACGAAGGGGGACAAGCTCGGCACGCTGACGCTGTCCCGCGACGGCGTGATTTATGGTTCGGTCGATCTGGTCGCGCTCAACGATGTATCCATGTCCGAGGTGCTCTACTATGCCTACCTGCTTGAGAACTTCTTCAGCACCCCGCTGTTTAAGCTCATCCTGCTGGTCGTCATCCTGCTGTTCATCCTGTACATCACGTTCTATATCATCCGCGTGCGCCGCCGCCGGCAAAAGCGCCGCCAGATGATGCGCTCCAAATATGCGCGCATGGAGCAGTATGAGCGCGAGCAGCAACATCGCGACGAATAAACAAGGAGGACACGATGGACAACAAAAAGAAAAGCCAGCGCAAGACCATTCTTGCGGTCGTGCTGGTGCTGGCCGTATGTATTGCAGGTTTTCTTGTGACCAGCCATTGGGCGGGCTCCATGAAGATCGAGAGCCAGGATGACCTGGTCCAGGCCCTCGGGCAAGCCACGATGTCCAGCCAGCCGCCCGAGATCCTGGCCACCGACCAGCTGGACGACTGCCAGGCCATACTGTTTGATATCGGGGACGGCAAAAACAACCTCGTGTTGCTGGTTCCCGATTTCCTCTTCCACAGCCGCTGGTGCTATCTGGATGCCGTCCAGAGCGAGCCGGGCGTGCAGACCTATCAGACGACGCTGGGCGCCAGCGATGACCCGGAGACGCTGTTTGTGGTCTACGGCAGCGGGCAGGC
>DWWZ01000166.1 GCA_019119435.1 Candidatus Butyricicoccus avicola | reverse complement strand
CATAGCGCTCACTGACAACCGACGCCATGTCTCTCCCCCACCCGATCAATAAACTGTTCGATCAGCCGCCGGTGATCCTCTGGCCGCACCTCACGCGCCACCATGCGCGAGGCGATCTGGGCCGACAGGCCGGCGACCTCCCCTTTGAGCTGCTCCATCGCCCGGCGGCGGTCCCGGGCAATCCCGGCATCCGCGCGCTGCCGCTCGGCGGCCGCTTCCCGCCGTGCCTGCCCGACAATCTGCTGCGCCGCGGCCTCGGCCTGCCTGCGGGCATCTGCAACAATCTCGCCCGCCTCCCGGCGTGCATTTTCCATGGACACGGTATAATCCCGCTTCATAGCCGCCGCTTCCCGCCGCTCGGTCTCGGCCCGCGCATACAAGCCACGCACCTCGCGCTCCCGATTGGCAAGTAGGCGGCGCAGTGGTCCAAACAGAAAATGCCGGACGACTAGAAAGGTAATGAACGTGTTGCACAGGGTAACAAACACCGACCACAGGTTGAGATCGACAAATGCTCGGGTCAATCCTTCCATGCAAAATTCCTCCTCTCAAATGATCTGCGGCTTTGGGCCGCGCGCCTCAGCCGACCCGGTCGATCAGCGGATTGACAAAAATCAGGATGAGCGCGACGACCAGCGCGTAAATGCCGGTCGATTCCGCCATGGCAATGCCCATGATCATCGTGCGTGTGATGTCCGATTGGGACTCCGGCTGGCGGGCAATCGCGGCGCACGCCTGGCCCGCGGTATATCCCTCGCCGATGCCCGGTCCAAAACCTGCGATCATGGCGATGCCCGCGCCCAGCGCGGACAGGCCGGCGACAAATGCTTTGGGATCCATAATTTGACTTCCTCCTTGTTTTTATGATTGCGCGCCCTCAGCCCTGGCGCGCCGCGCCAACGTTCGCAAGGGTCAGCATGCAAAAGATGAACGCCTGGATGACGCCGGAAAACAGGTCAAAATAGAGCGACAGGATGCCAGGAAGGCCGATCTGCAAGAGCGGGACCGGAAGGTGCACGGCCGACGAGAGCGCGGCCAGCGCGCCCAGGACGAGCGCCATGATCACCGTGCCGCCGGCAATATTGCCAAAGTGACGGAAACTCATCGAGATCGGCGTCGTGATCTCGCCAAGCAGGTTGAGCGGCAGCATGGGCCAGGCCGGATCCAGGAAGCTCTTGAGATAGCCGCGCAGCCCCTTGGCCCGCAGATTGGCGTACACGATCAGCCCGACCGTGATGAGCGCCCAGCCAAGCGTTGTGTTGAGGTCGGCCGTGACCGGCCGCAGTCCAGCGAGCGACACCAGTGTACCAAAGACCGACGACAGGAACAGCGTCACAAGATAGGGCGTGTAACCCTCACAGCCCGGCCCCATGGTCTGCTCCACCAGCCCGTCCGCCATCTGGATCGCCTTCTCCAAGAGGGCTTGCCGGCCGGTCGGGATCTTTTGCAGCCCGTGCGTCAGGGCTAGGCTGATCCCCAAGATCAGCACGATCACGGCCCAGGCGTTGACCATGGTCTCCGAGATGAAGATCCGTCCAAAAAGCGGGAGCGAGATATCTGACTGCCAGTACACCTTGGCGCCGCTAATTTCGATCTCCACGCAAGGATTCCCCTCCTTTCCCCCAAAGATGACCGGCCGCCAAGACGAACCCGGGCGCAAACAGCGGCAAAATGGCCGCCGGCAGACTGACCGCGCCGGTCTGGATAACCGCAAGCAGGAATAGGGCGGTCAGCACATAGCGCACGGCGTAAGAGTGTGCGGCCATCCGCTGCGCGCGCCCCGGGTCGGACTGGCAGGCTATGCATACAGCCGCGTGCGCGAGCAGATACAATCTGCACAGCGCGAACGCGGCGCCGGCCAACAGCCCCACAGCCGCAGCCTTCCAGCCGGCCAGCCACAGCGCTGCCGCCAAGGCCAGCGCCCCTGGGACCATGCGGACCGCTACCCGCCGCACAATACCAGCGGCAAGTGTATAGTCAGGCAATATTCATTCCTCCTTGTCTCTGGATGCCGCGCGCAAAAATGGCCGCACGATTTTGACAAATGCAGCCGCCGCGCCGCAAAGCCCGAGCGCCAGCCCGGTAAACACGGCCCAGCCGCCCAGCGCATACCGCCGGGACAGCCAACTGGCCGCAACCGTGCAGACGACAACCGGCAGCACCATAGCAAACCCGATCTGGCTGGTTCGCCCAAGCCAACACCAAAATGTGCGCGGCTGTTCCTGTTTCATGCCGTTCTCCCCGCCTTTCCTACGGCCGATTGATGCCCGGGCTGCGCCCGCACATCTGCTATACAGTATGCCGAACTTTTGGCAAAACAAAAGCTGCTTTCCGAAATTGTCCAAAAATTTTTTGCCGTGCCGGCTTCCTGCGGGCAAATGAACACAAAAAAATGACGCAATCTGACTGATTGCGTCATTTTTTCTTAATTGTATGGCTCTATGCCCGAATTGCGGATGGATCGCGGCCTAATGTGGAATCCTATGTATCCGCAGCAGCCCTAGCGGGCCGCGCCGTTTTCCTGCCGCCGTGTCGGTCCCTTAGAGATACTTCTTCATCACGTCGGTTGCCGGGATCGTCTCCTCGCTCAGCGCGATGACGAAGTCAACGCTGTGCTTGGTGGAGAATGCATCCAGGTCGAGCAGGAACTTCTCCGCGTCGCTTGCGTCCTTGGAATCTACGATTTTGTAGAGCGCATCGATGTAAACCTTGGAGATATCGTAGTTGCCCGCATGCAGGCCTGCAACAAAGCCGAGCAGCGTCGGATAGCTGTCCACCGAATAATCGCTGACGTTGATGAGGCGCGCGTCATGGGAGATATCGAACTTGAGCTTATCGCCCTTTGCAATGCAGACAACGCTGCCCTTTTCTTCCTTGACCGCAGCATTGACCAGATCGATGATCGTCTTGGTCTTGCCGGTGCCGGCAGCGCCCATAATGAGTTTTACCATTGTACTTCCTCCTAGCCTAGTTCAAATCCGTCCGCAGGGACGTCCCTGCGGCCCGAACCCAATGAGGTTGTATTTATGGTACCATACCCTGTACAAAAAAACAACCGCTTCGCGCCGTTTTTTTAGCAAATTGCAAAAGTTTTTTGGGCCTGCTGTCTATGCGCCGCCGCCTGCCGCGCGGCACAGCGCGCCGAACAGATCGAGAAATCCGAGCCGCTCCACGTCTGCTGCGGCGCGCAGCGCGAGCTCGCGCACGGTCTTTCCGTCTGCGTCCAGCACGCGGGCCGTGCCGATCTGCTCGCCCTTTGTGACCGGGGCCTCTATGGAGTCCGGGCGGTCAAAGGCGACCGTCATGCCCGCTGCCTGCTCCTTTTGGACCGTCAGGGTACCGGGATCGTCACAGGCAACGCCTACCGTCGGCTGTTTTCCCAGCACGACCGGCAAATCCCCGCAGGCCGCCGAGACGTCGGGCGTGTAGGCGGCAAAGTTTGCAAAGCCATAATTGAGCAGTTGACTGGCATCGGCCGTGCGCGCATCCTTGTCGGGCGCAGCCATGACTACGGCAATCAAGGTCAGACCGTCCCGCTCGGCGGCTGCCGAGATGCAGAATCCCGCCTCGGAGATATACCCGGTCTTGAGACCGATCATGCCGTCATATTTGCGCAGCATTTTGTTCGTATTGGCCAGGCCAAAGGCGCCGTTCCGAATGGTATCCATCCAGATACTCGTGTAGTCGATAATCTTCGGGTGCCGCAGCAGCTCAACCGAGATGAGCGCGAGGTCGTGCGCGGTCGTCAGCGTCTTTTGCCCGTCTGTGTCCAGGCCGTTGGCGTTGACAAAGGTCGTCCCCGTGCATCCCAGCTCCTTGGCGCGCGCATTCATCTGCTCGACAAAGGCCGCCTCGCTGCCCGCCAGATGCTCGGCCACGGCGACCGCACAGTCGTTGGCTGAGCCGACCGCAATCGCCTTGAGCATCTCATCGAGCGTGAGCTGCTCGCCTTCTTTCAGCCAGATCTGCGTGCCGCCCATGCTGGCCGCATGGGCCGAACCGGTCACCATGTCATCCAGGCTGGCCCGCCCGCTGTCCACCGCCTCCATGATGAGCAGCATGGTCATAATTTTGGTCACGGACGCCGGCTGCAGCGGTTCATCCGCATGATAGGCGTACAGCTCGGTGCCGTCGGCGGCGTAGAGCGCGGCGGCCTTGGACTTGAGCGCACCCATCTCAGGCAGCGCGGCCGCCTGCGAAAACAGGACGCATCCGCACAAAAGCGTGCACAGCGCCCGTCTCATCCACTTCATGCTTCGCCCTCCTCTCTGCCGCTATCCTATGCGCCGCGCAGCCGGACTATGCCGGGCATTGACAGGACGCGCATCCTGGTACTATCATAAAACCAGTCACGTCTTATCTCCAGGGGGGATTTTTTATGTCCATGCTGCAAAACAGTCTGATCGTCTTTCACCAGATCCTTGTCATGTTCCTGCTCATGCTGGTCGGGTACCTGATCTTCCGGCGGGAAATTTTGGATAACCACACGACGGCCCGCCTGTCCATGCTGCTCAACACCATCGTCATGCCCTGCTGTGTGCTCTCGTCGTTCAACCGGGATTTTGACCCGGCGCTCGCGCGCACGCTCGGTGTGACCTTTCTGTGTGCCTGCGTCATCTTTGCCGGGTCTATCGTGCTGGCAAACGCGCTCTACCGTCCCGGCCGCGCGGCAAACTTCCGGGACTGCCGCATGTGCGCCGTGTTCCCCAACAACGGCTTTATGGCCCTGCCACTTTTGAGCGCCATGTTCGGCGAGACCGGCGTCTTTCTGGGCTCGGCGCACATCGTGGTCATGGCGATCGCGCTGTGGACCTACGGCGTCATGCAGGTCAACCGCGATTATCGGTTTTCTCCCACACGCATCCTGTGCAATCCGGGCGTTATCGCCGCGCTGCTCGGCCTTGTGCTCTTCCTCTCCCCGTTTACGCTGCCCGCTGACATCACGACGGCGTTGACGCACATCTCCAATCTCAACACGCCGCTTGCTATGCTCGTGCTGGGCGGCTATCTGGCACAGACCGACCTTGCCTCCTGCTTCACCGATGCGCGCATCTGGCGGGTCAGCGCCGTGCGCCTTGTGCTCATTCCCGCTTTGACCATCGCGCTCTTGTGCTGCATTCCGCTCCGCGATACAGCCAAGTTGACCCTGCTCGTCGGCACGGCCGCCCCGACAGCCGTGGCCTCGGCCATGTTCGCGCAGATGTATGGCTCCGACTATCTGTACGCCACCCGCGTCGTGGCGCTGACCACGCTACTGTCCCTCGTGACCCTTCCGGCCATGACCGCCCTTATGGGCGTTTTGCTGTAATGCTGCGCAATGGGGCTCCCGTTCGCCCGGCCCTTGTGCTATAATAGAACTTGGCTACAGCCGAAATCCGGAACGGAGGGAAAAATGCTTATGAAAAAGATCCTGCTCATCCATGGCCCCAACCTCAACCTGCTCGGCGAGCGTGAGCCGGGCATCTACGGCCGGGATACCATGGCCACGATCAATGCAGAGGTCGTGGATAAATGCCAGAAAAACGGGATGGACTGCGTGGTCTTCCAGTCCAACTCCGAGGGCGCCATCATCGACCGTATCCACGCCGCGCGCGAGGACTGCGACGCCATCCTTCTAAACGCCGGCGCCTACACCCACTACTCGATCGCCATCCGCGACGCCATCGCGGCCGTCCGCCTGCCGGTCATCGAGATCCATCTATCCAACGTGCATGCCCGTGAGGACTTCCGCCATGTATCGGTCATCGCGCCGGTCTGCGCGGGTGTCATCGCCGGCTTCGGCAAAAACAGCTACCTGCTCGCCGTGGACGCGGTAAAGGGGCTGCTGGAATGAAGATAGGACAGATTCGTGCGGCGCTGGCCGCACACGGCCTGGACGCGATCGTCCTGACCGACGAGAAAAACCGCCGCTATGCGACAGGGTTCCATTCGACCGCAGGCGCGGTCTATGTCTCGGCCAAACAGGCAGTCTTTTATACCGACTTTCGCTACATAGAAGCCGCACGCGCCAAGATCACCGACGCCGAAGTGCGTGAAATCGTCCCTGGCCGGTCCTATGCCGGGGTGGTCAACGAGCTCATCCGCGCGGACGGCGTTAAAACGGTAGCGCTTGAGGACGATTGCCTGACCCATGCGGACTATCTGCGCTGGGCGGACAGTCTGTGCGCCCAGGCCGTCCCGCAGGGCGGCCTTATGGACTCCCTGCGCGCGGTCAAGAGCCGCGACGAGCTGGACAAGATCATAAGCGCCCAGCGCATCGCCGAGCGGGCGTTCTCCGACATCTTGCAGGAGATCAAGCCCGGCGTGACCGAGCACGAGATCGCGGCGCGGCTGACCTATCTCATGCTGCACTACGGCGCCGAAAACATGTCCTTTGACCCCATCGTAGTCTCGGGCGCCAACTCATCCAAGCCGCACGGCGTGCCCTCGGACAAGCCCATCGCCGCGGGCGATTTTGTCACCATGGACTTTGGCTGCATCTATGACGGCTACTGCTCGGACATGACCCGCACCGTCGCGGTCGGCAGTGTGACCGACGAGATGCGCCGGGTTTACCAGACCGTGCTGAATGCCCAGCTCGCAGGCATTCAGGTGGCGCGCGCCGGTGTGACCGGGCAGGCGGTGGACGGCGCAGCGCGCCAGGTCATCACAGATGCCGGCTACGGCGACTGTTTCGGACATGGGTTCGGCCACGGGGTCGGGCTCAATATCCATGAGTCGCCCAATGCCTCCACCCGCAGTGAACAGCCACTGCCCGCAGGCGCAGTGCTGACCGCCGAGCCCGGTATCTATCTGCCCGGACGGTTTGGCGTGCGCATCGAGGACATGCTGTTCCTGACCGCCGACGGCAGCGAAAATCTGACCTTGGCCCCTAAAGAATTGATTGTCCTGTAAATAGTAAAAAATCAGAAAGCCCCAGGCATTGTGTGCTTGGGGCTTTCTGATGCTAAAAGGGTTTTTATACTCCTTCTACCAGACTGCCTTCTCCTGCTTCATTAACCGCAATGGTAAGCGTCAAATCTTCATAGCCATCTGCGTAAATGACAATCGTATTTTCCCCTTTCTCCATCGCAGTACAATTGAACTTTACAACATTTTGATAGGGCTCTACATACCATTGATTTTCTTCCAAGGAATAACTGTTCTGTCCTTTTTCATAGGCTATCCCATTGACAGTAATGCCTGTGATCTGATTTTTCCAGTCTTCCGCTTGTTTCTGGAAGATCAATGTGCAGGCCGGATTGTATCGACTGCTGTTTATCGTCGGGCCTTTATCCGGTACCTGCTGTCATTCTGAGACTGCATCGCCTATGCTGACGGTTCCGTCTTGATTGACAACGGTAAACGCAAGATCCTCATAGCCTGATACACTAATCACGACCGCATAAACCCCTTCCTCTTCGAAACAGTCTTCGCTGAAATCAACAAAGCACATCATATCCGGAGTCA
>DWWZ01000165.1 GCA_019119435.1 Candidatus Butyricicoccus avicola | reverse complement strand
TGTCAGAAAAGAAACGTATAAAATGCCAAAAATCCAAAAAGCGCCTGAATAGCGGTTGCATTTTCTAGGAAATATGCAATAATCATTATATGTGATTGATACGGCCTGAGAGATGGCCGATGCTATATCAGATGTTTAAGGAGGAAATTACATGGTGCTGCAGGATGCGATGAACTTGGTCAGCGAGTTCGACCCGGAAGTTGGAGCGTTGATTCGGAAGGAATATGAGCGCCAGGTCCGCAATATCGAGCTGATTGCTTCGGAGAATATCGTAAGCGAAGCGGTGCTCGCTGCGATGGGTTCGGTTCTGACCAACAAGTATGCGGAGGGTTATCCGGGCAAGCGCTATTATGGCGGCTGCGAATGCGTGGATGAGGTAGAAAACCTGGCAATTGCCCGCGTCTGCAAGCTGTTTGGCGCGCAGTTTGCCAATGTACAGCCGCACTCGGGCGCGCAGGCCAACATGGCGGTCTACCAGGCGCTGTGTAAGCCGGGCGACGTGGTGCTCGGCATGAGCCTGGACAACGGCGGCCATCTGACGCATGGCTCCCCGGTTAACCAGTCTGGCCTGCTCTACCATATTATCCCCTACGGTGTCGACGCAGACGGGCGCATCGACTACGAGGGCGTGCGCAAGCTGGCCGAGGAACACAAGCCGCGCATGATTATTGCCGGCGCTTCGGCGTATCCGCGCGCCATCGACTTTGAGAAGTTTGCAGAGATCGCGCACAGCGTAGGCGCATACCTGTTCGTCGATATGGCCCACATTGCCGGCCTGGTCGCCGCAGGCCTGCATCAGAACCCGGTACCGTATGCCGACGTTGTCTCGACCACGACGCACAAGACCCTGCGTGGCCCGCGCGGCGGCGTCATCCTGACGAACAACGAAGAGATCGCAAAGAAGATCAACAAGGCGATCTTCCCCGGCACCCAGGGCGGCCCGCTCATGCACACCATCGCGGCAAAGGCCGTCTGCTTCGGTGAGGCACTCAAGCCGGAGTTCAAGGTCTACCAGATCCGCGTCGCGCACAACGCGCAGGTGCTGGCAGAGGCGCTCAAGAAGCAGGGCTTCGACCTGGTTTCCGGCGGTACCGATAACCACCTTGCGCTGATCGACCTGCGCAAGGCGGGCGTCACCGGCAAGGAGTTGCAGCGCCGCCTGGATGAGGTCTATATCACAGCCAACAAGAACGCCATCCCGAACGATCCTGAAGGACCGTTCGTCACCTCGGGCATGCGTGTCGGCACGCCGGCCGTCACAACCCGCGGCTTTGGTGAGCCCGAGATGGTCCGCATCGCGCAGTTTATCTGGCAGGCAGCCACCGATTTCGAGGCCAAGGCCGACGAGATTCGCCAGAGCGTACGCGAGATGGTCGCACAGTTCCCGATCTATTTCGGTTAAAAATTTTTCCTGTAATACAAGATCCCCCGTTCGTTGGAACGGGGGATTTTTTTGTGCGTCGGGCGGCCTGCGGCTCCCGGAAAACAGGATGTCGGATAAAGTGGATTTATTAGCCTTTTGAGAAAAATAAAGAACATATTGGGATTTTATACAAAAACACTTGCGGTTACGCAAAAATGGTAGTAAACTATGACTAAAGACGGCGGCCGGACGGTAGCCCGGTATGAGAAAAGTATGATGAGTTGAGGTGTTTCGTATGTCTATGGAATTAAAACTTACAGGAGTCCAGGATTTTGTGCAGCCTTGGGAGGTTTCTTATCTCACGCCCCTGGTAAAGACCTGCACGGAGATGCTGGAGAACAAGACGGCGGCAGGTAACGACTTCCTGGGCTGGGTGGATCTGCCGAACGACTATGACAAGGAAGAGTTCGCGCGCATCCAGCAGGCGGCACAGAAGATCCAGAAGTCGAGCGATGTGCTGGTCGTCATTGGCATCGGCGGCTCTTACCTCGGCGCGCGGGCGGCCATTGAATTCATCCGCGGCCAGCAGTACAACGGCACGCGGGAGGCTGGCATTCCGGAGATCTATTTTGTAGGCAACAACATCTCCTCGAGCTATCTGTCTGATATCGTCAAGATTATCGGCGACCGTGATTTCTCGGTCAACGTCATTTCCAAGTCCGGCAAAACGACCGAGCCGGCCATTGCCTTTCGCATCTTTAAGAAGATGGTAGAGGACAAGTACGGCAAGGCGGGTGCTAAGGAGCGCATCTTTGCTACGACCGACAAGGCCAAGGGCGCGCTCAAGGGCCTGGCCGACGCAGAGGGGTATGAGACGTTCGTGGTACCGGACGACGTTGGCGGGCGCTATTCGGTCCTGACGGCGGTCGGCCTGCTGCCGATGGCTGTCGCTGGCCTGGATCTTGAGGCTGTTATGAAGGGCGCGCAGGATGCGCTGGCAGATTTCAAGAAAGAGGATAACATCTGTGCGCAGTATGCGGCACTGCGCAACATCCTGTACCGCAAAGGCAAGCAGACCGAGATCCTGGTCAACTACGAGCCCTCGCTCGTTATGCTGGGCGAGTGGTTTAAGCAGCTCTTTGCGGAGTCCGAGGGCAAGGACCACAAGGGCATTTTCCCGGTATCGGCCAACTTCTCGACCGACCTGCACTCCATCGGCCAGTTCATCCAGGACGGTTCGCGCAACCTGTTCGAGACCGTCGTATGGGTTCGCGAGCAGAAGCATGATCTGTTCATTGAGACCGATCCCGAAGATCTGGACGGCCTGAACTATCTGGCCGGCAAGAGCATGCAGTTTGTCAATTCCAAGGCATACGCCGGCACCCTGCTCGCGCACTGCGACGGCGGCACGCCCAACATCGTGCTTGAAATCGACCGCAACGACGAGTACCATCTGGGCTATCTCATCTACTTCTTCGAGAAGGCCTGCGGCATCTCGGGTTACCTGCTTGGCATCAATCCGTTTGACCAGCCCGGCGTTGAGGCATACAAGAAGAATATGTTCGCGCTGCTCGGCAAGCCTGGCTTCGAGAAGGAGAAGGAAGCGCTGGAAGCGAGACTGTAAGGCAAAGGCTTTTTTGGCAGGCGGAAGCGCGGCGCGTTTCCGCCTGCTTTTGTTATATGCGGGAGAAGAAGGGAAGGCGAGCTATATGACCAATCAAGAGATTCGCGCCAAGGCGCTCCGCCTATACCGCACACATTTTATAGGCTTGTTTTTGCTGGCACTGTGCTATAGCGGGATTTCTGAGTTCGTGAATCAGATAGGCTCCTCTGGCCTGCAGGAGCAGAGCGCAATCGCCGGAGCAGGGCTTACATTCTATGTCAACATCGATATATTCCACATCGTAGCCTATTGGCTGCTCGCGCCATTGGAACTCGGCGCTGCCCTGTGCATGGCGCATCTGTGGAGAACGGAGGCTAGCCCTCATTATGCAGATTTAACGACATTTTATCGGTCTATCCAGGGCTGGGGCAGGGCCATCCTGCTGCGTTTGCTCCAAGGCGGCACAATCTTACTGCCGCTACTGGTCCCAATTGCGATGTCCATGTCGCTGCCCATCCTGTTGTTCCATACCACGCTGATCACAGTTGTCATATTCCTCAGCTTCCTTGTGATTGTTTGGCTGTGGCTGCGCATCTACATGGCCGAAGTCCTATTTATCAGCGAGGAGGATATAAGCGCGTGGAAGGCGATCCAGGATTCCTTCTTCCGCATGTCCGGCCAGGTGGGGAACCTACTGTGTATGATGCTCGCTGTGAACCTTGTGCCGGTGATCGTCAGTCTGATCGCCATGGTGATGCAGCCGGCCGGTATCGGGGTACAGATAGCGGTTTGGGTCTTCCGGGCGATTTACACACCATTTTCCTTTGCTGCCAGCATCGGCTGGGTGATTGAGCACCTCAATGATGAGGAGCAGCCCGAAGAAGCAGCAGGACCGCCGAAAGACCCGGTCTTGCGCCAGATCGCCAGCGACTTGGGCAAGGACGGCAAACAGCCGGGCATGGAGGACAGAACTTGACGCTTGCAAAACGGGGGCTGCGGCGGTATAATGAGGCATGGCAACCTGCTTGGAAACGGAGGAACCTATGCTCATCGCGCTGGATATCGGAAACCACCATGTCACGATCGGCGGATTTGACGGGGACGACATTCGCTTTGTCGCCTCGATCGCAACCGACCGCAAACAGACTGGGGAGGAATATGCCTGTACGCTGCAAAACGTCCTGGCCCTCTATCACGCCGAGGATCTGCCCATCACAGGCGCATCCATCTGCTCGGTCGTACCCGGTATGGCATATACCCTGTCCCGTGCGCTCGGTTTCCTGACCGACGGCCCGATCCTGGTCGTTGGGACCAGCGGCGTCAAGACCGGGCTCAACCTCAAGATATCGGAGCCGCGCACTCTGGGTACCGACCGCGTTGCCGCGGCGGTACATGCCAGCCACACCTATCCGATGCCCTGTGTGATCGTAGATCTGGGCACGGCGACAACGTGTACAGCACTGGACCGGCAGGGCGCACTGGTCGGTTCGGCCATCGCTCCGGGCGTGCAGCTCTTTTTGACCGCGCTCAATGAGCACACGGCGCAATTGCCCACGGTTGGGCTGTATGAAGTGCCCGCGCATGTGCTGGGCCGGACGACGGCCGAGGCGCTCCAGATCGGCGCGGTGCACGGCACGGCGGCCATGATCGAGGGCCTGATCGCGCGGTATACTGAGACGCTTGGCAGCCAGCCGACCGTCGTGCTCACGGGCGGCATGGC
>DWWZ01000164.1 GCA_019119435.1 Candidatus Butyricicoccus avicola | reverse complement strand
GTGGGTCTGGATATTTTTCGCTAGCCAAGTAGTAGACGTCAAACGTTACCCACTCGTCTTCCTTTTGGTTAACGGTAACCAGGAATTGCTCCACATGTGATTTACTAGGGAATACGCCTTTCCAGGTATGCGTAATAGTCGCCGTACCTACAGATTCGCCTGTAATGGTGGCACTGCTTGGATTCCGAGAATTAGGGTCTACTGATACAACGCTAGAATCACTAGATTTCCACTGATGATTCCTGTCGGTATACCACCCCTCGCCCTCAATAGTCTCTGATTCACCGACGTTGATCGTGTACGTCTCACTATACTCGGGCTGGTCAGGCCGACGCATCGTAGAGATCGCATTGTCTGGCTGCGCAGCCGGTACGTCCTCGGCCTCGTCCGCCGTGTAGTACAGGGTGACTGCGTCCACCTGTTCCTCGTCCACGGTCAGCATCGCGCCGAGCACCGTGCCGGTCGCCTCGTCGGTCTGCACGGCCACGTCGGCCTCTGGGTCCTTGCCCTGTTCGGCCGCCTGGGCGTCGGCCTCCGCCTCTGTGGCGTAGGTCTCCTGCGTGGTCACGCGCAGGTCAACCGTGCCCTCCTGCCCTTGTGCGGACGGTTCCTCCGCTGTGGGCGGGTCGGTCCCGCTGGTCGTGTCGGAGGCGGTGCTGTCGTCCGCCGGTGTTGCCCCCGGCGCAACGGGCTGGCCGTCCTCCTGCGGCGGCTCGGTCATGTCGCCCGTCTCCGCCGGCAAGCCGCTGTCCGGTTCCGACGTATCGTCGTCTGTGAAGGTCAGCGTGTACGATGTATCGCCGTCTGCCAGGGCGGACAGTTCAATCTTGTCCCCGCTGTCAAACGCGACCGCCGTCAGCGTGCCCTGCACGCCGTCGTTTGTATCCGTGCCGGCTTCGCTGTCTGCCAGGTCGGCCAGGCCGATCGAACCGTTCTCATCCAACTTGTCCTGGATCAGCGCATACAGTTCTTCGGCGTTCAGCGTCTTGCTCCATGTGTCTGCGGCGTCGCTTTCCAGCGCGAATACCTGCGTCGGGAGCATAGTCACGAGCATGGCGCACGCAACCAGGCCGGATAGCCATCGTTTTGCTTGCATGTATGTCTCCTCCTTTTGGTAAATTTCTGCGCCGGGCAGGCCCTCCCGCCGGGACTAGAGAGTTTTGTGGTCTCACGAATTTTTTCGTGAGACCACAAAGGGCTAGCCCTTTGTGGAATTCCATATTCCTTTGCAGTTGACTTTATTATACCACATGCTGCCAAAACTGGATAGTAAATCGGTTAATTTTTCACTTTCTTTTTTTCGTCATTTTTCACAATATTCATTCCTAGTTTCATGCATATTGTGCAAAAGCCCTGCCTGGCCCGCGCATTTTTTGCCCCGGTGTTTTTCCCCGGTTTTACTGGCCCTACCTATTGTCCGCGGCACGGCAACACCTGTCCGGTTGCGTTCTTCTGGCCGCGCGTGATATAATGTAAATGTTACACTTCCATCCCCACGCACGCACATCCCATTTTTTCGAGGAAAACCCCAATGATCACGCGGAAATCCATTGCAGCCATTACTATCATTTGCATCTTGAGCGCATGTTTGACCCTCGCCCGCCCCAGCGCCGTCCAGCCCGCCGCGCAGCAGCCCGTCCTGGGCATAGTCTCCACCTCCGCCGAGGACGACCGCCAGGAGGCGCAGGCGGACATGCTCATCGAGGCCGCCGAACAGGGCGGGTTCGACGTCCTGTCCATGCCGGTCGAGCGCACGCAGGAGGCGCAGATCGAGGCCATCCGCGCCCTCATCGCCTATCAGGCCGACGTCATCGCCTTCACGCCCATCGTCGAGAGCGGCTGGGACAGCGTCCTGCAGGAGGCCGCCGACGCCGCAATCCCCCTCATCACCGTCGGGAAGTCGCTCCGCCGGACCGACAGCGGCCTGGCGCCCCGCTATGTCGGCTTTGACTACGCCACGCTCGCCGAGCAGGCCGCGCGCACCCTGCTCCAAGAGCACCCGCCCCAGCGCGGCATCTTGGAGCTGTACGGCACGCTCAACGCCTCGGACGCCCGCGAGATCGCGCGCGGATGCCGCCTGGCCTTTTCCCGCGCCGGCCTCTCGGTCACCTACAGCGTGTGCGGCGACGGGATGCGGGCGCGCGGCTATGAGATCCTATCCCAGCTGCAAGACCATCTGGACGAGATCGGCTATATCTTTGCGCACAGTGACGCCATGGCGCTGGGCGCGGTCGACTACCTGCGGGAGCACGGCCTGACGCCCGGCCGCGACGTGTGCGTCTGCGCCTTTGGCGGCGGCGACGAGCTCATGGCGCTGTTTGACGCCGGCGCGGTGCAGGTCGTCGGCCGGCTGGACGACGCCGAGCTGGCCGCACGTGCCGTCTCCGCCGCAAAACAGGCCATCCAGACGCCTGCGGCGGGCGCGCAGGCGACGTTCGTATCCTGCCGCGTGCTGGAGGGAGGTGCGGCCCGTGAAGCAGGCTAATCTCCCGCGCAGCATCCACGCCCTGCTCTTGCAGACCTTCGTCCGCATCGCCGTCGGCATGGCCCTGCCCATCCTGCTGCTTGGCGGCCTGCTCGTCGGCCTGACCGTGCGGTATGACGCGGTCATCGCCGACATCTCCGCGGCCTCCGCCCTGCGCGGCGTCGTCTCCCAGCAGCTGCCCGACGAGGTCTGGCGGGTGGTCTCCGGCCGTATCCCCTTCGAGCAGGGCCGGCAGCGCACGCTGCTTGCCCAGACCCAGGACGGGCTGCAGGCCATCCTCGCCCACACCGATGGCAGCGAGGCCCAGTATCTGGGCGCCGCCCTGCGCGCGGCCGGCACGATCGGCGGATACATGAACCAGCTGGAACAACAGATGGACGCGGGCGCGGCGGTCAGCCGCAATGAGGCGCTCTACCGCGAGATCCGCAGCGTTGGCCTCCTGACCGACAGCATGATCGACCGCTACACCGAAAGCCAGATCACCCACCTGGGTGAACTCAACACCCGCATGCAAAACGGCCTTTGGGCGGCCGGCATCCTGTTGGCCGCCCTGCTCGGCGCAATCTTCTGGTCGGCCCTGTACATCTCGCACGCAGCCGACCGCTCTATCCACAATTCTATCCTGCGCCTGGAACAGATGGCCACCCGCATCGCAGCGGGCGACCTGTCCGTTCGGGCGCCCCCGGCCGAGATCGAGGAACTGCGCCGCCTGACGCTGGACCTCAACACCATGGCCGGGCAGATCGATTCGCTCATCCAGGAACGGGTCGAGCAGGAAAAAACGCTCAAAAAGGCCGAACTGCGCGCCTTGCAGGCCCAGATTACGCCGCATTTCATGTACAACACCCTGGAGACCATTGTCTGGCTGGCCGAGGAGGGCCGCAACCGCGAAGTCGTCGACATGACCATGGCCTTTACCGGTTTCCTGCGCATCTCGCTCAGCCGCGGCGCTGATTTCATCACGGTGGAAAAGGAGACCCAGCACGTCGCCAACTATTTGCAGATCCAGTCGGTGCGCTACGGCAGCATCATGCGCTACGCCATCGACATCGACCCGGCGCTCAGCCACCAGCGCATCCTCAAGATCATCTTGCAGCCGCTGGTCGAAAATGCGATCTATCATGGCGTCAAGCGCAAACGCGGCCGCAGCCAGATCCGGGTCATCGGGCGGCAGGAGGGCGACAGCATGTATTTTGCCGTCGAGGACGACGGCATGGGCATGACGCCCGAGCGGCTGGACGAGGTCCGGCGCGCGCTGAAAAGTCCGGCCCCGCTTAACGCCGAAGGCTCTGGCGGGTATGGCATGCGCAATGTGGCCGAGCGCCTGCGGCTGTACTGCGGCTGTGAATTGACTGTGGAGAGCGAATACCGAAAAGGCACGCGGGTCAGCTTCCGCCTGCCGTTTGACAAGGAGGAAGGCTTATGATGCGGGTTTTTATTGCGGATGATGAGGATATCATCCGCGACGGCATCCGCGGCTGCATTGAGAAGGAAAGCGACCGGTTCCTTTTTGCCGGAGAAGCCCCGGACGGCGAGATGGCGCTGCCGATGATCGTGGAAATGAAACCGGATATCCTCATCACCGATATCCGGATGCCGTTTCTGGACGGGCTGGAGCTGGCGCGGGTCGTGCGCCGGGCTATGCCCTGGGTGCGCGTAATCTTTTTGAGCGGGCACGACGAGTTCGAGTATGCCCAGCAGGCGGTCTCGCTGCACGCGGACGCCTACCTGCTCAAGCCCATCGACTCGACCCAGCTCATCGCCACGCTGGAGCAGGTCGCCGCGCGCATTGAGCAGGAACAGCAGCAGTACCTGAGCGCCGCCCAGCGCGGCCGCAGTGAGCAAGAGGAAGACGCCCTGCGCGAACACTTTTTCAACCAGCTGCTGTCCGGCGGCATATCTACCGCCCAGGCCATCGAGCACGGCGCACGCTTTGGCGCCGCCCTGACCGCGCGGCAGTATCTTGTGTGCATGATGCGCCTGCCCAAGGACCGCGATACGCGCATGCAGGTGCGCGCCCTAGCCTCCCACACCTTTGACGGGCAGGACGATGTCTTTTGCTTTTTCCGCGGCAGCACCCGGCTGATGCTGCTGCTTTTGGGCGAGAGCGAGGAAGCCGTGCGCGAGCACGCCTATGAGGTCTGTCAGAACCTGCGCCACGAGATCCATAAGGTCTTGGGTCCGGACACGCTGACCGCCATCGGCCTGCCGGTCTCCCGCCTGTCCGCCCTGCCCGATTCCTATCAGGCCGCGCAGAAGACCATGCTGCAAGCTGCCGCCTGCGCAGAATCCGGCGTGTTCGGCAGTACGGATTTCGCCGCCGCGCCCAAGGCCGAGTTCGACTTTTCGCAGGGCGGTTCGCTCGCAGACAAGCTGCGCCACGCCGCACCCGAGGACGTGCCGCAGATCGTCGACACCTATTTTGGCGACACCGCAGCCCAGGACATGCAAAGCGTGCTGTATCGCTACTACCTCCTGATGGACCTGCTGGTCACGGCCTCCCGCCTGGCTGCCGAGGTGCAGCCGGGCAGCATCGCCCCGCCGGACGACCCGCAAGCCGTCCTCTCCCGCGCCTCCACGCTCGAAGGAACTAAGGCCTACGCCGCCGAGGTGCTGACCCAACTGACCCGGCTGTGCTACCGCCATAAGAATGTGCGGTACAGCGCGGAAATCGGGCGCGCCAAGGCGTTTATCCGCGCAAATTATGCGGACAGCGGCCTATCCCTGCACATGGTCGCGGCTGAGGTTGGCTTTAGCCCCAACCATTTCTCCACGGTCTTTTCCCAGGAAACCGGCCAGACATTTGTGGAATACCTGACCGAAGTGCGTCTGGAGGCGGCCAAGGAACTGCTCGCGGGGAGCGACGCGCGCATGAGCGACATCGCATTCGATGTGGGATACCAGGAGCCGCATTACTTCAGCTATCTCTTCAAGAAGCACGTCGGCATGTCGCCGCGCGAATACCGCAACCGTGCCGGTTAAAAAACTTACACGATTTTCTCGTAAAAATTCAAACTTTTTTCTGAAAGCAGGCCCAGTGGGAAATTTTTATCGGATGCCGCTCGGTATCCGAACCCGCTCGGGCCTGTTATAGTATTAGGTGCAGGGGTTCCCTGCCCGCCGTTTTGACGCAAAATGGATGGTGTGATATGAAGAAACTTGCGATTTTCCTTGCCCTTTCCGCATTTGCCTGCCTGCTTTATGGCTGTGTGCACAGCCAGCCGCAGGCCGGGCCATCCGACCAGCCGGAAAGCAAGACGGCGGAGCAGCCCGCCCCGCAGACGTCGTCGCCCGGCACGCTGACCCTATACAGTCCGCTCCCGGAAAGCGAAACCTCGCTCTATTGCAGCGCGTTCCGCATGGATACCGGGATCGATGTACACTGTATCTATGTGCCGGCCGGCGAGATGGCTGCACGGCTTGCCCAGGAACAGGACGCGCCGCAGGCGTCGGTCCTGCTGGGCGGCTCGGCGGACAACTATGTCGAGATGCGCAAGGCCGGCCTGCTCGAACCCTATCAGAGTGCTGAGCTGACTGACGTGCCCGAGGCCTATCTGGATCCCTACGGCGTCTGGGACCCCATCTATATCGGCGCCATCTGCTTTGCCTGCAACGAGACTTGGTTTAACCGCACAGGGCAAGCACTGCCGCAGTGCTGGGATGACCTGCTTGCGCCCGCGCTTGCCGGACAGATCGCCCTCATGTCCCCGGAGACTTCGGGCACTGCGTACACCATGCTGGCGACGCTCGTGCAGATGCGCGGCGAACAAGCTGCCTGGCGCTATTTCCAGGCCCTAGACCGGAACGTGGGCCAATATACCCGCGCCAGCTCGGAATCGGTCGATCTAGTCAAAAACGGCGACTTCGCCGTGGGCGTCGTCTTCTATCACGACGGGCGGCGCGCTGTCCTGGACGGCTATCCGGTCGAGCTATGCGTCCCGTCCGACGGCACCGGCTATGAGATCGGCGCATGTGCGCTCGTGCGCGGCGGCCCGCGCGACGAACAGGCAAATGCCCGGCGGTTTATTGACTGGATGACCTCGCCGCGCGGACAGGAATGCTATATTGAGGCCAAAAGCTGCCGCCTGCCTGCAAACAGCATGGCGCGCGCCGCAGACGGCCTGCCCGCTCTGGCGGACATGAACCTCATCGCCTATGATTTGGAGTGGGCCGGGCAAAACCGGGCCCGCCTGGTCGATAC
>DWWZ01000163.1 GCA_019119435.1 Candidatus Butyricicoccus avicola | reverse complement strand
GACTTCATCATGGGCGAGGCCCGCTACTCTGCTCTGACCCGTTCCTTCCCGGAGCGCGCAGAGAAGCTGTTCACCGAGGCAGAAGAGGAGTCCAAGAAGAGATTCACCCATCTGCAGAAGCTGCAGGCGCTGTACAGCGTGGACTAATCGCATAGATTGTCAAGAGAAAGGACCGTCCCTTCGGGGACGGTCTTTTTTTGCCCCAAAGCGCTGCATCTCGGCGTCTCCCGCGCTGCCCTGTGGCGGTCTTGCAAAAGAACTGCCGGAATTGCGCAAAAATTCACAATTTCACCCTTGTAATTTGCCGGAAAAACCTTTACACTTGAATACAGTACGAATTTTGGCGCGCGGTCCCGGCGGGGCGGCCGCGCGGAGCGACAGAGGAGGAATTTTGAGCATGCGCTGGAAGCTTTTGACCGCCGCTATCCTGTGCGCCGCACTCGTGGCCGTGCCCGCGCTGACCTTCCAGGGCCGTGCGCAGGGGCAGGCCCGCGCAGCTGAGGCGCTCAGCCCGGAGGCACAGCCGTACAACACGGTCGTGCGCTGGACGCGCGAGACCCAGGCAAACAAGATGGGCGACGACATTGTCATGACCCAGGGCTTTAACGCGGACGGCGACGCGGTCGTCACCATCCTGGAGGATGACGCGCCCATCATCACGGTCTCGACCTACGACGAGAACGGCAACACGGTCGCCGTCCAGAGCTATGACGACGGCCTGCTGTTCGTCAACAGCCAATATACCTACAACGAGCAGGGCGACCAGACCGCGTGGGTCTACCAGGCGCGCACGGAGGACGGCGTGACCGAGACCGCCTACACCTATGAATACACCTACGACGCCGACGGCAATATGACCCAGAAGGACACCTATGAAGGCGACACGCTGACCGCGCGCGAGACCTACAGCCGCGAACAGACCGACGAAGGCACCGTCGTGCGCACGATCACAAACGGCGACCTGGAGCCCGACCTGACCTGTTATGACGATGACGGTGACCCGCTCTGGCGCGAGAAGGGCGACTACCGCATGGTATACTACTACGATGCGCAGGGCCGTGAGACCGAAAACTGCGTCATTGACGCCGGCATGCAGCAAAACCGCACCATCACGGTCTATGGCGACGACGGCTATGCCATCCGCCGCATCCTGTACGGCGCAGACCTGAACGACATCATCAGCACAAGCGAGATTGAGACGCTCCCGGGTGCGCCTGAATTGTGGACCGACTTTGCCCAGGCCGAGAGCACGACGGTCATTCTGGCGCAGGCCCCGGCGGGGGACAGTCAGGCCGATGTGCAGGCCACGGAAAGTGCACCGGCTGTGCAGTCCGATCCGGCCGCGCAGCCGGCATCGTAATCAGACCAATCAGCCTGCCCTGCGGCAGGCTTTTGTGTGGAGGGATCTATGAAACAGAACAAGAAAAAGTGGGGACCCGTGGCAGCGCTCGCCGTGCTGCTCATCGTGATCGCGGTGTGCTTCGGCCTGTATCAGGCCGCGCGGCCGCAGGCGGCCCAGGGCGCGAAGACGGTCACGGTCGAGGTTGTGCACGGGGACGGCAGCGCACGGGAGTTTACGCTGCAAACCGACGGGGCCTATCTGGCCGACGCACTGCTGGAGGGCGGCGTCGTGGAGGACAACCAGGGGCCTTACGGCCTGTATATCCTGACCGCCGACGGCGAGACGGCCGACGAGGGCGCGCAGGAGTGGTGGTGCATCACCAAGGGCGGCGCCGAGGTCATGTACAGCGCCAGCGAACAGCCCATCGCCGACGGGGAGCACTACGAGCTGACCCTGACCGTAGGCTATGAGAGCTGACCGCGCCCGTCTGAGCGCAAAGCACGTGGTCGTCCTGGGCCTTCTGGGCGGCATCCTGTTTGCCGGCAAGATGGTGCTGGCCGCGCTGCCCAACGTCGAGCCGGTCTCCCTGTTCGTCATGGTCTATGCCGTGGTCTATGGCCGCCGCGCGCTCTATCCGATCTACGTCTATGTCGCGCTGGAATGCCTGATCTGGGGCCTCAATATCTGGTCGATCAGCTATCTGTACGTCTGGGCCATACTAGCCGGCGTGGCCTGGCTGCTGCGCGGCATGCAGTCCCGGCTGGGCTGGGCCATTCTGGCCGGCGCCTTCGGCCTGTGCTTCGGCGCGCTGTGCGCCCTGCCGTATCTGGCCGTCGGCCGCTGGGCCTTCGCGCTGTCCTGGTGGGTCGCCGGCCTGCCCTATGACATCGTGCACTGCGCGGGCAATTTTGCCCTGGCGCTCGTACTGTTTTCCCCCTGCCGCCGGCTGCTCACGCGCCTGTCGCAGGAAATCGGATTGATCGAGTGAGAATTGACACCAAACCTTTGCTTGCCAGCCGCCCAGACGGGCGGTATGATAGGGAAAAGGGAGGTGTCTTTTTTCATGCAGAAAAACCGTATCTTCGCGGCCCTGCTCGCCGCGCTCATGGCGTTCGGGGCGACCTATCCCTATGCCATGCCCCTGCAAAAGCGCAACAATGCCGTGTTTTGGCGTGCCGCCGATGCGATGCGCTATGCCTACAATGCCTACGGGCAGCCAGTGGCCCAATACCATTGCCCGGCGGTAGGCGCGCCGCCAAACTACATCCTGCTCACCACCTATGACCGGTACGGCAACCGGACACGCCTGCGGCAATTCTTGCAGGACGGGAGCCCGGCCGCCGACCTGCGCTGGACCTATGACCGGGCGGGCCGGATGCTGACCCAGACCCAGAGAACGGAGGACGGCCAATCGGTCACGGCTTATACCTATGAATTGGATGGGCAAGGGCAGGTGGTGCAGATCCGGGAAGCCTTCGAAGGCGAAACTCTCAATGTCATCCGTAAGTCCTACCGCGATACCCCGGACGGCGGCTGGCGCGAGAGCGCCGTCCGGTATGCGGGCCCGGGGCTCCTGGATACCGGCTATCCCCTCGACCCCTTGTCTCTTTTAGAGGCAGGGGAAGCCTGTATGCGGTTTGGGCAGTCAGAGACCGTCTATGACGCACATGGGGCCGTACAGCAGATCTCCGTCCCGGACGGCGGGCGGGAACGGGCCTGGCGCTATACCTACGACGAACAGGGGCGGGCCGTCCAGGTGTCCGAAACGCAGGACGGGCGGCTCGTCCTGCGCACGGCCATAGACTACGACGGGGACGGCCTCATCGCGCAGCTCACATCCTACGACGCAGCGGGCCAGATGCAGAGCTGCCTGTCCTACCGTCCGGCCGCACCCTTTTCCCCATAAAAATACCCCATCCGGCGGCCCGGATGGGGTATTTTTGGCCTTTTCTGTTATGATTCTGTGCCCGGCAGGGCGATCTGCCGGATGTCGGTCTGGCTGCGCAGCGTCCCGTCCGGCCCGTATTCGCACGTCCGCGTATCCAGGCCGTCCACCCCGTATGCCGTCTCGATCCGGCGCGTCACCGCGCCGTCCAGTATTTCCTGCACCTCGGTCTCGCGGCCCTGGGCATCATAAGAAAAGCGGGTGACATAGGCGCCGCCGTTTTCCATGCGCTGCTCGGTCAGGCGGCCGGCCGCGTCGTAGGTCTCATAGCGGACCGACTGTTCGCCGCTCTGGGTGTCGGTATCCGTGACCTTAGCCTGCCAGCCGCCGTCCGGCAGATCGGTATAAACGGTCTCGGTGATGATCTGGCCGGCCAGGGCATCCGAACCCGTGACATAGGTATCGGCCTGGACGCGGGTCGCACGGCCCTTGCCGTCGTAAACATAGGTGTACTTCACGGTTTGCAGGCCGCTCTGCGCGGTCACGGCGTCGCCCTGCGCATTGTAGGTGTAATCGGACTGCTGCAGCACCGAGCCATCCGCGTTCCACTGGACCGTCCGGGCCAGGTGTCCCGCCGCATCGTAGGTGTTGCGGCCGGCAAGATACCAGGCGCCGTCCTCCGTCCTGCCGTACGAAACCAGCACATTCCCCTGCGCGTCGCGGCCGGTCAGCAGGGAAGGCTCGTCCTGCACATCCGAGCCCGGGACGGTGCTGTACGTCACCTGCCAGGCAGTGACCGCCTGATTTTCTGCCTGCTGCATGATCTGGGCCGTGGCGGTGTCAGCCTGGGCCGTTACCGCCGCCGCAGGCTGGGCCGGGGCCGCGGAATTGCCGCCCACCGCCAGGAGCGCCGCCATGCACAGCGCCGCAATGGTATATTCTAACATGATGCATCCGCCTCCTCTTGGAATCTATCCCCAGTATAGCGCGCCTGCGCAGCCAAGGCAAGGGCAGGAGACAAGCGGAAGGCAAAAAAAGCCAGGGGCTTGGCCCCCGGCAGGACAGCGGTTTACTTGTGCAGCAGGGCACTGATCTGGCTCTCGCCCAGCACGATGATGCCGTTGGCGCGCAGCAGCTGGGTGGTCACGCCGTCGCCCGGCACGCGGGTGTGCGAGAAGCTGCCGTCGTAGATGACGCCCGCGCCGCAGGACGGGCTGCGCTCCTTGAAGATGGCATAGCGGCAGTGATACTCTTTGGCCAGGCGCAGGGTGTCCTGCGCGCCGCGGATGAACGCCTCGGTCACGTCGGTGCCGTCGCGGGCGATAATGCGGTCGCCCTGGCGCTCGGCCGGTTCGCGCGGGGTATCCAGGCCGCCGCGCCGCTCGGGGCAGACCGGGATGAGCACATGCTCCTCCATGAGCTGCTCAAGCTCTGGATGGTAATTGTGCGAGCCGTCATAGCGGCAGTTCATGCCGAGCAGGCATGCGCTGACTAGAATATTCATCGAAATCCCTCCGTTAAATCCTTGATGACCTCGCCCGCGAGGATGAAGCCGGCGACCGGCGGCACAAACGAGACGCTGGCGGGCACCGGCCGGCCGGCCGTGCCCTTGGACTCACCCGGGCAGAGCGCATAGCGCTCCGGCGGGATCTTGGCCGGCTCCTCGGTCGAAAAGACCACCTTGAGGCGCCGGATATGCCGCTTTTTGCATTCCTGGCGGATGACCCGCGCCAGCGGGCAGACCGAGGTCTTGTAGATATCTGCGACCTGGAAGCGGGTCGGGTCGAGCTTATTGCCTGTGCCCATGGAGCATATGAGGGGCACGCCCAGGCGGTCGCAGGTCTCAATGAGCCAGAGCTTGGCCGTCACCGTATCGATGGCATCGACGACGTAGTCAAAGCCGGACAGGCCGGGCGCGGCCTCGGGCGTGACGAACAGCTGGAGCGGGGTGACCTGGCAGGCGGGGTTGATGTCGCGGATGCGCGCGGCCATGACCTGGACCTTGGGCTGGCCGACCGTTGAGGCCAGCGCGATGAGTTGGCGGTTGCGGTTCGAGACCGAGACCGCATCGCTGTCCACGAGCGTGATGGCGCCGACGCCCCCGCGCGCGAGCGCCTCGGCCGCCGCCGCGCCCACGCCGCCAACGCCAAAGACCGCCACGTGCGCGCGGGCGAGGCGCTCCATGCCGGCCTCGCCGAGCAGCAGGGCAGCACGCGAAAATTCTTGCTGCATAGGCACTTCCTTTTCTCCTATCGTAAATTTTGGTTTTTTCCGGGCAAATACGGGGCCCATCCGGCATCTGCCGGGTGTTCCTGCAAAATTATACTGCAAAACCCGCGCGGATACAATCTTTTTATGCGCCTGCGCCGGATACAATTTGGAAAAATCCGGGAAATAGTACGAAAAACGCCCCCTATGCCTGAATTCCCCTTTTCAAGCCCGGGCGTTTGTGCTATACTAAAGGCAATGTTCTAACAGAGAGGAAGTTCATGCAGTTGCATTCCAGAATACAAAAAACGCTGCGCCGGCTGGCCGCCGCCCTGCTGGCCGCCTGCCTGCTGGCGGGCGCGGCGCAGGCTGCCGCGCCCGCCACTGACTACCTGCCCGTCCTCATGTACCACCACTTTGACGAGGACACGCAGGGCTCCAAAATGATCGTCTCGCCCGAACGCTTTTCCGAGCAGATGCAGGCGCTCGCGGACGCGGGCTACACCGCCGTCACGCCCGAACAGATCGTCGACTATGTGGACAACGGCACGCCGCTGCCCGAAAAGCCGGTCTGGATTTCGATGGACGACGGCTATGAGAGCAACCTGACCTACGCCGCGCCCGTCCTGGCCGAAAATGGCCTGTGCGCCACCATCTACTGCATCGGCGTGTCGGTCGGCAAGTCCACTTACAAAAACCTGGGCGTGCCCATCATCCCGCATTTTTCGTATGAGACGGCCAAAAAATGGGTGGACGCCGGCGTGATCAACGTCCAGAGCCACACCTACGACATGCACAACGTGTCCACGCTCGACGTGGCCGACTACCGGCGCGGCGTGCTGCCGCGCGCGGACGAATCGCTTGACGGCTATATGGCCGCCTTCCGCGCCGATTTCCAGAAGTCCAACGCGGCCATCCGCGCGGCGTTCGGCTATGACAGCCTGGCTTTCGCCTATCCCTACGGCCTGCACAACGCCGTGACCGAAGGCATGCTGCAAACCCTGGGCGTGCGTCTGACCGTGACCATCCGCGAGGGCATCAACACCCTGACGCAGGGCGACCCGGCCTGCCTGTACAGCATGACCCGCTTTAACATCACCGATGACGTGACCGGCGCCCAGCTGCTCGACAAGATCGCCGAGCCGGCCGCATAAAGGCACGGGCTGCCGCTGCCCGGCCCGGACACGACCGAATCTAAAAAAAGCTTGTCTGCTGACGCACAATGTCAAAGAAAGGCTGCCCGCGGGCAGCCTTTCTTTTGTCCGGACGGCTCACGGCTCCTTGGGCAGCGCGAGCAGGCTCTGCAGATAGTCGTGTGCGTCCAGCAGGTTTTTGAGATGATAGCACAGCACGCGGCTCTCCTCGTCCTGGCCGGGCGTGGGCATTGCGTCCGCGACCTCCACGCCCATGGCACGCAGGCGGGCACTCATCGCAGCGTCGGGCACGCCCAGCGTGTCCATCCCGGCCAGCGCGGCGATCGACATGTACATCTTCTCGGCCAGCTGGCAGCAGCCGCGCAGGTAGGCCGCCTCATGCGCCCGCCGCCGGCGGCTCGGCAGGGGCTGGTCGGCAAAGATGGCGACCTCGCCCAGCAGGCGGCGGTACCGCTCGCCGAACGGCTGGATATCGGGATAATGCCCGCGGCACAAAAGCTCCTGCAGGGCGGCCGGATAGGCCTGCAGATACTCGCGGAACAGGCGCTGGATCAGCGGATAGTTGTTGTACGGCTTGATGATGGCGTTGACCGCAAAGCCGACCGCAAGGCCGATCGCCGTATCCAGGAAGCGGCTGACGCCGTAGGACAGCGGCGAACCCGCCGAGGGGTCGTTGAGGCAGACCGAGACAAAGACGATGCAGGTCAAGGGCACGGCAAAGCCGATGCGCAGCGGCTGGCACAGCGGGATGAGCAGCACAAGGCCGATGCCGATGGCGAGATAGCGGTAATGCGGCATGAGCAGCATAAGCAGGCAGCCGGCCGCCGCGCCGCAGGCCGTGCCCGCAAGCTGGGTGGCTGCGGCCGACTTGGCGTCGGACAGTGTCCGGCTCATCACCTCGATCGCGCCGATCGCCGCAAAGATCGGCATCGCCGACGGGCGCAGGCTGTCCAAAAGCAGCGCGATCAGGACGGCCAGGCCGGTCTTGACCGTGCGCAGGCCGATGTGATAGGGCGCAGGCCGCAAACGACGGGACATGGGCCCGCCTCCTTTCCTGGAAAATCATTTGACAGATAGGCACATTATAGCACAGCCCGGCCCAAACGGAAACAAAAATTTATGGCCCGCCCCCGCCCGGCGAAATTCACATCCCGTTCATTGACTTTACGCCCTGGGTGTGCTAAAGTCTAAGTATATCTTCGAAAGAGTTGGCGCACCGGCAAGCCGGCCGCCGATCAAACCGCTGACAGAGGTGAATCATCAAAATGAAAAAAGAACTTGGTTACGGCGTAGCCCTGGCGGGCGCTCTGGCCGGCGCGGGCGCCCTGGCCGCGGCGGTAATCCGCAAGAAAAAGCGCGAAGAGATCTATCACGAGGCCGAGATCAAGGCCATGAATGAGCTGGACGAAATGATGAGCGAAGCGGAGGACGACGCACTCGACTGCGCGGCCTGCTCGTGTGCCGAGGCCTGTGCGGCCGCCGCAGAACAGGCAGAGGACGCGGCGGACGAGACGCCCGACGCCCCGGCCGAGGAAGCGCCGGAGGACGCAGCGCCCAAGGACGCCGCAGAATAAACACGCAATGCAGCAAAGAGCAGGCGGAGCCGTATGCCCCGCCTGTTTTTGTCTGCCTTTCCCCATTCCCTTAAAGGAGGTAATTTCCCCATGATCCATTACGAAGGCCGCGTTTTCCGTCCGCCCTCCGAGGCTTACAGCCTGATCGTCCAGGTGACCATCGGATGCAGCCATAACAAGTGCACATTCTGCGACATGTACAAGGAAAAGCAGTTCCGCGTGCGCAAGCTCGAGGATGTCAAGCGCGACTTTGACGAGGCGCGCCGTGCCTACCGCCGGGTGGACCGCATCTTCCTGGCCGACGGCGACGCGCTCATGTGCCGCCCCGAGCACATGGCCGAGATCCTGCGCTATATCAAGGCGCTCTTCCCCGAGTGCGAGCGCGTGACAAGCTACGGCTCGCCCGCGTCCATCCTGGTCAAAAAGCAGGAGGATCTCAACATGCTGCACGAGCTGGGCCTTGAGATGATCTATCTCGGGCTGGAGTCCGGCTCGGACGAGGTGCTGCGCCGCGTCAACAAGGGCGAGACCGCAGACGAGATCGTGCGCGCCGGCCTCATGGTCAAGCAGGCTGGCATGAAACTGTCGGTCACCTGCATCGCCGGCCTGGGCTCGACCGAGCTGTCCGAGGAGCACGCCATCCAGACCGCCGCCGCGCTCTCGCGCATGAAGCCCGAGTACATCGGCCTTCTGACCCTGCTCTTCGAGCTGCCCACACCGCTCATGCGCGACTGGCAGGAGGGCCGCTTCTATCTCATGAACCCCATCGAGATCGCGCACGAGACCCTCATCCTGCTCGAGCACATCGACTGCGAGGGCAGCATCTTCCGCGCAAACCACGCCTCGAACTATGTGAACCTGGCCGGCACGCTCAACGCCGACCGCGAAGCCATGTGCCAGAAGCTGCGCGCCGCCCTGGAAGGTAAGGTCAAATTCCGCAGCGAAGCCTTCCGCGCGCGGTGATCCCCTTTTGTGGGAAGCGACAGGAAACCCCCGGCCCTATCTCCAGAAACTAACACTTTTTTCTCAGATTTCACATGACAAATTCAAAAAAAGGTGATATAATAGCCGTAATCGAGCGATCAAGAAGCAAAGGACCCGTACAGTTGTTCGATTACGGAAAGAGAAAATAGGGCCTGCGGCGCCCGCAGGATTCGCTAGTTTGGAGGAACAACATGGATTCCATCTCACATACGCGTGTGGCCAACCTGCTGTTGGCCCACATCGAGGCAACCACCGGCGTGACCTTTGACGCAAACGCCTTCCGTTACGGCAATCTCAAGCCCGACCTGACCGGTACCTATCTGACCAAGCGGCACTATCCCTCGCTCATGTTTGACGAGGTCATGGACAAGATCCGCGCTTTCTGCCGCACGTATACGCTGCGCGACGTCAATCCCCGCGACCTGTCAGTCGACCTCGGCGAAATCTGCCACTATCTGACCGATTTCTTCTGTTATCCGCACAACGACGACCTATATCCGCACGGCCTGCTGGCGCACTACATCTATGAGAAGCGCACCACGCTCTGCCTGGGCCGCAGCCTGACCGAAGCCCACTTTACGGGCTGGGCAGAGAGCATGGTCGCCCCGTACACCGTAGAGGGACTGATCTCCCGCATCACGGCGCTGCACCGGCGCTATCACAGCCTGGCGCACCACGGCATTGCCAGCGATATCGAGTTTATCTGCAAGGTCAATGCGCTGTGCGTGACGTCGGTCATCAACATCGCTTATGAGTCCGAGCGCGTGCGCGCGCGGGCGATGGCCTGAGCCATCGGTCCGGACCCCGGCTACAGACACAAAAAAAGACGCCCCGTGGGGGCGTCTTTTTTTGTGTGCTGTCAGATCGGGTCGTTCAGGATATGCCGGACCAGCTCGGCGGACAGGTCGGGGAAGGGCACAAAGGGCTCCGGGGCGGTCACACGCTGCCGCAGCGGCAGCTCCATCCACACGACGTCGTGCCAGCACTCGAACTTCCACCCGGTCCGGGGAAAGGTGCCGACCTTCTGAAAGCCCAAGGTCTCATGGAAGGCGATACTGGGGCCGGGCGCGGTGATGCACGCATAGGCGCTGACCACGTTCTGGGCGTGCAATAGGGCCAACAGCGCGCGGTACAGCCGGGTGCCCAGGCGGTGGCGCTGCAGGCCGGGCTGCAGGTAGATGGAGAGCTCGGCATCCCAGCCGTAGGCCGCGCGGGCATGGAACGGGGCCGCATAGGCAAAGCCAGCGATCCCGCCGTCCACCTCAGCGGCCAGATAGGGGTAGCGGGCCAGGGTGCGCGCGATGCGCCCGGCAAATTCCTCGGCCGTCGGGACGTCATATTCAAAGGTGATGGCGGTCTGGCGGACGTAGGGGGCGTACACGTCCAAAAGGGCGGGCGCGTCGGCCGGGGCCGCGGGCCGGATGCAAATCTTATGTGTCATGGGACATGCCTCCAAACAGGGTCAAATCACAGAGATGTCAGGCATATTGCAGGGTCATCCCTGGCGCTCGCGTCGGTCGCGTTCCTGGGATGCGCGGCGCAGGCGCGCAATGCGCTCGCGGCTGCGCCGCGCCTTTCGGGCGCGGTACACGCAGGTCAACACAAACCACAGGACAAACAGGGCCAGCAGCCCCAGTGGGATGAGCAGCCACTTGAGCCAGCCGAACGCCGGCGCGGACGCCACGGATGGGGCCGGGGACGCAGCCGGGCCGGTGTCTTGCGGCGCGGCTGCGGTGTCCTCGGCCGCCGTCTCGCGGGCGGCCAGGCCGAGCGCGGCGGCGGACAGCGTGCCAACAGCCTGGATGCCGTCTTCGGTGTCCAAGCTGACCGGATAGGCGCCCGCCTCGTCCGGGACGCCCGCCAGGGACAGCGCCCCGGCATCCGCGTCCAGCGGCAGGGCCAGCGTGACCTCCTCCTGGGGATCGGCGCCCGCGATGCCGGCCGCGTCGGCCATCTGCCTGAGCTGCCCGGCCCCGATCGTAACCGGATGCAGGTCGTCCAGGGCATAGGCAAACAGTGTGCGCATGTCGCGCCAGGGATAATACATGTTGCCCGACGAGCCCATAGAGACCGCGATGAAGGTCAGGCCGTCGCGCCGCGCCGCCAGGCACTGGGTGTGCTGCGCGCCGGTCGTGTAGCCGTTCTTGCCGGCGATGGCGTACTCGTTATAGAACTTGGAGTTTTGGCGCAGCATGCGCTGCTTCGTATAAAACGTGCGCGCCTCGGGCTGCATGTTGGTGGCGGGCATGGTATATACCAGCGCGCCCGCAATCTCAAGGAAGCGCGGGTCATCCAGGAGGGCGGCCAGGATGCGCGCGACGTCGCGGGCGGTCATGACGTGCCCGGGCGCGTCCAGGCCATGTGCGTTCTCAAAGTGGCTGCCCGTGCAGCCGAGCGCGGCGGCACGGGCATTCATCATCTGCGCGAAGCCTGCCTGGGTGCCGCCGACGTACTCGGCCAGCACGTTGGCCGCGTCGTTGGCCGACTGCATGAGCGTGGCGTACAGCATGTCCTCGAGCGTGACTTCCTCGCCCGGCACAAGCGCGATGTTGGTCGAGTCCCGCTCGATGTCGACGGCGGTATCCGAGACCGTGGTCGTCTGGGATAGGTCGGCCTCGTGCTCCAGGACGACCAGGGCGGTCATGAGCTTTGTGACCGAGGCGGGCGGGACCGGCTTGTCCGCCTCCTTTTCGTACAGCGCCTGCCCGGACTCCACGCAGCAGAGCAGGGCTTCCGGGGCGTAAATCTCCTCTTGGAGCGTTGGGGTCAGGGCCATGGCCGAACCGCTGACGAGCAGCAGGACGGCCAGAATGAGCAGTGCCAAACGGCGGATGGACATGGGCGTTCTCCCTTCATATGCTTTGTTAACATCATACACGATTTGCCTGTCTGATTCAAGGCGGACCGCCCAGCAGCACAAGCATGCGTTGCTATCCTATATCTTGGATGATTTATCGTAAAATATTTTATTTTCCATAAATGCTAAAAATGGACCGTCGAAATATATGAAATCAAAAAATTTTTTTGGATAAATTTACACTATACAAATTAATTTTTGTTACTATAATATAGTTTATAAGATGTATACATTATACATCACAGCTTATTTGACTTTACATTATTCTACGGTTCGGACTCCAACAGAATATCGTTTAAATGAAGTTTCCGGCAAATGGGTCGACCCAGATCCCAATGATGGAACCAAAGCGGATAATACGGCTGAAGTCTTTGCTGTTTGTCGTGGAATCGGAACAGATAACTTTTTTAAAAATCAAACTATTACGAAAAATGTAAGCAATCATTTTTCTTTTGATACTGGCTTCACCAAGTATATCCATGAGAATGATATGGGTTCAATTGGTGCCAAGCTAACGTTGGGTATCTCGCAAGGTTCCCAGAGACATTGGACACTTGAGTTATCCAATTATGTATTCTAAATCTACTTATGGAACGGCTCTTTTAAAAAGAGAGCCGTTCCATTTCCTGTTCAATCAAACTTCCGGCTAAAAGAGGTATGTTGCATGAAACAAAAACCTTGGGCCTTTTTGATTCCCTTTGCGCTGAGCGCGGTCTATCTGGCCGTTTGGCGGCTGCTGCCGCCGCTGCTGCGCACCGAACCGGCCTACGCCGTGCCCTATGCCGCCGTTGCCCAGCCGCTCTTTTGGTTTTGCGCGGGCGCGCTGGCCCTCTGGGTGCTCGGCCGCGCCTTTCCCCTGCACCGCTGGCCCCTGCCGCGCCCGGTGCGCCGCCTGCTCGCGGTGCTCGACGGGCTGTGCGCCGCATTTTACCTGCTCAGTCTGTGCCTGCCGCCGCTGCACCTGCTGTGGGTCTTTGTCCCGTGGGTGTATGCCCTGCCCGGCGCGCTGACCCTGTATCTGCTGCCCGCCCGCTGACCGGCCCAAAGCCCGCCGCCCGGCGGGCTTTTTT
>DWWZ01000162.1 GCA_019119435.1 Candidatus Butyricicoccus avicola | reverse complement strand
GCCGCCCAGCTCCTTGGGGAACTGGATGCCGAGAAGGCCGTACTTCTGCAGCTTGCGGACGGTCTCCCAGGGGTAGCGCTCCTCTGCGTCGATCTCGGCCGCGATGGGCTCAATCTCATTGACCGCGAACTCGCGGCAAAGCTTCTGCATCATTTCCTGCTCTTTGGTAAGCCTAAAATCCATGCTTGTGAAACCTCCCAGATTTAAAAATTTTCAATATTTTCGATAGTCACACCAGCGCTCCCGCGGCCTGCGCCGCGGCAGGACGCGCCGGACGGACCGGAGAAAATAGGTCCTGTGGTATGGCGGTAAGAGGCGCGTTTTTGCGCGCATCTGTATTTCATTATAGCGGTTCAACAAACATTGTCAATAATTTAACATATAATTTTTGTAACGAAATTATAGATTCTTGCGAAAATTACCCATATCTGCAACTTATTTGTGAGGTTTGGTTAAATTCTGGTGAAGAGCCTGTCATCTGTCGGCGGCAGACGAAACGGGCAGCAGCCGCGGGAGGGTCAGCGAGAACTCAATGCCGCCCGGCACATTGCGGGCATCGCACGCGCCGCCCAGAAGCACGGCGGAGGCGCGCACGATGGACAGGCCGACGCCGGTGCCGCCCGAGGCGCGCGAGCGCGCCTTGTCCGTCCGATAGAATTTTTCCCACAGCTTGGGCAGCTCGTCTTCGGCCACGCCCTCGCCTTCGTTGAAGACCGCAAGGCGCGCGCCGCCGTCGGCCGTCTGCTCGGCCGACAGGGCGATGCGGCCGCCGTCCGGGGTATAGCGGATGGCGTTGGTCATATAATTCATGATGACCTGGTCGATGAGATTTTCGTCGCTCTCGACCGTCCCGCCGCCCGTGCATGTCACGTCCAGGTCGCGGCCGGCGCGCAGCACGGCGGTCTTCTCAACCGCGCGGCGCAGGCAGGCGCCCAGGTCCACCGTGTCACGGCGCACGGTCTCGCGCCCGAGCTCCAGCCGGGACAGGCTCAAAAGCTGGGTGACCATGGTGTTCATGCGGTCTGCCTCCTCGGCGATGGTATTGCAGTAGAAGTCCCGGTCCTCGGGCGACTCGGCCACGCCCGCCGTCAGGCCCTCGGCATAGCCCTGGATGAGGGCGATGGGCGTTTTGAGCTCATGCGAGACGTTGATGATGAATTCGCGGCGCATCTCGTCGATGCGCTCCTTCTCATGGATCTCCTGCTCCAGCTGTTCGTTGGAGGTTCGCAGCTCGCGGATGGCCTCCTCGAGGTGGTCGGAGAGCAGGTTGAGCGAGTCGCCGAGCTGCCCGATCTCGTCCACGCGCCGGCCCTCATACTTTTTGGAAAAATCCAGGCGGGTCATGGCCTTGGCCACCTCGCCCATCTCGATGAGCGGCTTGGTAAAGTGCGAGGCCAGGATGGCGCTCAGGATCAGGCAGACCAGGAAGGTGATAAGGCCGGTCAGCAGCAGGAAGGTGGAGTTGAACATCGAGTTTTGCTCCATGTAGGCAAAGGGGATGCGCGCGACCAGGTAGTCGTCGCCCAGCATGCCCACAAGGCACAGGAAATTTTCGTGCAGGTCGTTCATCTGCACGGCGACAAAGTCCACGCCGCCGGCCGACAGTTTCTGCGGGTCGGCCGCCGCCAGGGCCGAGCGCACGAGCTGTGCCATCTTCCAGTTGGCGAAAAAGTCCACGCCGAACTGCATGCCGTTCTGGCGGGACATATCGGAGTCATAGACCACGCTGCCCGAAGCATTGAGGATGGTCAGCCGCACGCTGTCGCTGTTCTCGATGCGGAAGAGCGCCTCCTCGAGCGCGGCGCTGTCGCCCGCGCTGTAGCTGGTGCGGACCTCCTCGTAGATCTTGGTCAGGGAATTCTGGCGCTGGGCCATGTAATAGCTGTCGTAGAAAAACAGGTTCAGGCAGCTGATGATCACGATAAAGACCAGGGCGACGGCCGCGATGGCGGCAAAAAACTTGATTTTGACCGAGCGCAGAAGGGAAAAGCGCAGGGAGAGGTTTTGAAAGAGCTGACGGAACATAGAAAAAAGTGCCTCCCGGAGCGATGGAAAGAGTGAGCGCGCGGCAATCTGCGCGCAAAAAAGGAGGATGGCCAGCGCCATCCTCCCGGGCATGTGCCAGAGGGAAGAGGCCCCCTGGGAAAAATCTGAATTTTTTAGCGCATGTCCTTCTCGGCCTCGGCGATCGCCTCGGTCGGGGTCTTGCCGCCGTACAGGATGGACAGCAGGCTGGGAACATAGCGGTCAAACATGCTGAAGCCGACATAGGTCAGACGGCGGATGACGTCCAAGCCGGGCATGGTGTTCTCATCGGCGCAGCCGGTGGTCTTGTAGCGGACCTCGCCGTCCTCCATGTCCATCTCAAAGTTGCCGACATGCAGGCCATAGTTTGCGCGGGTCAGGTACTCGGCGACCGCAACGCGCTTGTCCTCCGGCACCTTCATGGGCAGGTAGGTCAAGAAGAGCATGGTGTGCGGGTTTTCCTTGTATGCCATGAAGCGGACTTCCTTCATCGCCTCGGTATCCATGGAGAAGCGGATGCGGTTGTTCTCCTCTTCCAGGGCGAAGTTGAGCTCCATATCTTCCTTATAGTACTTTGCGACTTGCTTCAGATCAAAAGCCATTGTTTTGTCCCTCACTTTTTCTTAGTCATTGGATTTTGTTATAGATCGATATGCCTCCTCGGCGTCCTTCCCTCCATATAGGATGGCCAGAATGCCGGGCGCATATTTATCGAGCATGCTGTTGCCGAGATAGAGCAGACGGCAGAACGCTTCCCGGTCGATCTCGTTCTCGCGGCCGAGCGCGCCGACGATCTTGTAATTGAGGTCGCCGTCGTCGAGATTGAGCTCAAACCCGCCGAGGATCACGCCGTAGTTGACGCGGGTGATATATTCGCAGACGGCCGGGCGGAATTCTTTCGGGATATTGAGCGGCAGGCGCGACAGGAACAGCACGGTGCGGCTGTTGAGGACGGTGATATCGAGCGAGACATTGGACAGCTGCCGGGTCTGGAAGATGACCAGGATGCGGTCGGGGTCCTCCTCGTCCAAATGATATTCGATGTCCTCTTTTTTGAGATAGGCTTCCAGCTTTTCGCGGGACAGCACGGGCGCCACCTCCGTTTCGATACATCCTTAGCATACCACATGCGGC
>DWWZ01000161.1 GCA_019119435.1 Candidatus Butyricicoccus avicola | reverse complement strand
GCGATCTGGTTTATTTTTCGATTTGGAAGGAAAAGATAAATGGAAATTACAAAAACCGCCATTGTTTCTATGGTTGGCCGCCCCAATGTGGGCAAGTCTACGCTGACAAACAAGCTGGTCGGCCGCAAGGTCGCCATCGTATCCAATAAGCCCCAGACCACCCGCACCCGCATCACCGGCCTTCTGAACAAAGACGGCTGTCAGTACGTATTCCTGGACACGCCAGGCCTGCACAAGCCGCGCTCACGCCTGGGCGACTACATGGTCAAGGTGGTTGAGGACACAGTCACCGAGGTCGATGTGGCCGCGCTCATCGTCGAGCCCATTGCCAATATCGGCGCGCCCGAGGAAAAGCTTATCACCCAGATCGAGGCGGCGGGCATTCCGGCTATCCTGGTCATTAACAAGATTGACACGGTAAAGCACGAAGACCTGCTTGCTGTCATCGCGGCCTATGCAGCGCGCCACGAATTTGCCGCGGTCGTGCCGGTCTCGGCACGCACCGGCAAGAATCTCTCGGTGCTCATGGATGAGATCGGGAAGTTCGCCCTAGAAGGGCCGCAGCTCTTCCCCGAGGATATGGTCTCCGACCAGCCCGAGCGGCAGATGGCGGCCGAGATCATCCGCGAAAAGATGCTCTTGCTGCTCGACCGCGAGGTACCGCACGGCGTTGCCGTCGGCATTGAGAAGATGGAGACCCAGAAGAACGGCACTATATCCATCTATGCGACCATCTACTGCGAGAAGGCCAGCCATAAGGGCATCATCATCGGCAAGGGCGGCGCGATGCTCAAGAAGATTGGCGAGCTGGCCCGCCGTGACCTTGAGCGTGACCTCGGCGCCAAGGTCTATCTGGACCTGTGGCTCAAGGTCAAGGAGGACTGGCGCAACAACCAGTACCAAATGCGCAATTTCGGCTATCAGGATGAATGAGCCCAGCCGGGCCATTCAGAATGCCTGTGGTCCTGTGCCGCATGGCCTGAGGCCGTCGAAAATCGACAGCGAGCGGACAAAAATTTCAAAGATATCCTAGGATTTGTCTGCTATATTTTGCGTGCATCCCGGCTATGCTAGAAACCGAAAGGGGAGAGCGCGCATGGACTTACAGCAATTTTGGAAGCGATTCATCCACACGGGCGAGCCGGCGGCCTATCTCTTGTACCGCGGCCTGTCCGACCAGGACAAGGAGCAATATGGAGCATCTCACATGCAAGGGTCTGGTCATTCGGGAGACCGATTTCGGTGACACGGACCGCTATATCAGAGTGCTGACCGAGGAAGGGCGGCGCATCGAGGTGCTGTGCAAGGGCGTCCGGCGCCGCGGCGGGCGTATGATGAACGCCGTGCGGCTGTTTTGCTACAGCGAGCTGACGCTGTATCAGGGGCGGCGCGGCAAGTATACGCTGCAGGGTGCCGACCTCATCGCGTCCTTTTGGGGCGTGACCGGCAGCATGGAGACCTACGCGCTGTGCTGCTATCTGGCCGAGCTCGTCGGCCAGATGACCGATACCGAGGAGGACAGCCCGGCCGCGGCCCGGCTGTTTCTCTATGCCCTGCATGCCCTGGCAGACCAGGGGCGTGACCGCCTTGCGGTCAAGGCGGCGTTCGAGCTGCGGCTGATGGCCGAGAGCGGCTACGCGCCCGATTTTTCGGCCTGCTCAGTCTGCCAGGCGCCCTTGGGGCCGCAGGACATATTCTTTTCGCCCAGGGACGGCGTCTGCCGCTGCGGCGCCTGCGCCGCACGCCTGGGCGCACCGGGCTATGTACATCTCTTGCCGGCAACCGTCTCGGCGATCCAGCATATCCTGATACAGGAGATCCCGCGCGTATACGCCTTTGCCCTGACCGGGCCGGCCCGCGCGCAGCTCTCCGCGGTCTGCGAAGCTTACGCCCTCTGCCGCGCCGAGCGCGGCTTTGACAGCCTGAAGTTTTATCGCTCTCTCGAACCAGAGGGAGGCATTTCACCTACATTTGGAGCAAAAAAATGAATCGATTGGGAGAAAAATCACTCAGAACACTAGAATATTTTACCGTCTTGGACCAGCTCGCCGCGCAGACGGTCTCGGCGCGCGGCCGGGAGATGGCGCTTGCCCTGCGCCCGGTGACCGACCGGGAGGACGCCGCGCTCTACCTGCGCCAGACCACAGACGCCAAGGACATGATGGTCAAAAACGGCAGCCCGACCCTGGGCGGCATCCGCGATGTGACTGCGGCGCTTAGACGGTGCGAAGTCGGCGGCGTGCTCAACATGCGCGAGCTTTTGGACGTGGCATCCCTTTTGCAGGCGGCGCGCCTGATGCTGGCGTACTTTGCCGAGCAGGAGGAAAAGACCACCTTAACGCCCATCTACCGCCGGATCTCGGGCAACCGCAGCCTGGAGGAGGCCATCACGACCTCGATCCTGTCTGAGGAGGAGATGGCAGACGGGGCCTCGCCCGAGCTGGCGTCCATCCGCCGCGAGATGCGGCGCATCGGCGGCCGGGTGCGCGAGACGCTGGGCCGCATGATTTCGGGCGAGCGCGCCAAGTACTTACAGGAGGCCATCATCACCCAGAGAAACGGCCGCTTTGTCGTGCCGGTCAAGGCCGAGCACCGCGGCGATGTGCCTGGCCTTGTGCATGACACCTCGGGCTCGGGCGCGACCGTATTCATCGAGCCCGCCCAGGTCGTCGAGATCAACAACCAGCTCAAGGTGCTGGAGGGCCGTGAGCAGCAGGAGATCGAGCGCATCCTGGCCGAACTGTCGGCCGAGGTCGCCCAGTGCGCGGCCTCGCTGCGCGAGGACTATGAGGCGCTGTGCACGTTTGACTTTATCTTCGCGCGCGCCAAACTGTCCTTTCAGCTGAACGCCTGCGAACCCAAATTGGCCGAGGGCTATGCGGTCGACCTGCACCGCGCCCGCCATCCGCTGCTTGACCAGAAAAAGGCCGTGCCCATCGACATTGCGATCGGCCGCGATTACGACACTCTGGTCATCACCGGCCCCAACACGGGCGGCAAGACCGTGTCGCTCAAAACGCTCGGCCTGTTGTGCCTCATGGCCCAGTCTGGCCTGCATATCCCAGCCAGTGAGTTGTCCGAGGTGTGTATCTTTGAGAACATCTACGCCGACATTGGCGACGAGCAGTCCATCGAACAGAGCCTGTCCACCTTCTCATCCCACATGAAGACCATCGTGGGCATCATGGAGAAGTGTGCGCGCGGCGACCTCGTGCTCTTTGATGAGCTGGGCGCGGGCACCGACCCGGTCGAGGGCGCAGCGCTTGCAGTGTCGGTCATCAGCTATGCGCGACAGATGGGCGCGCGCGTGGCGGCAACGACCCACTACTCCGAGCTCAAGACCTTTGCCCTGACCACCGACGGCGTCGAGAATGCTTCGTGCGAGTTTGACGTGGGCACCCTGCGCCCAACCTACCGCCTGCTGACCGGTATCCCGGGCAAGTCCAACGCCTTTGCCATTGCCGCGCGTCTAGGCCTCCAGCCTGCCATTTTGGAGCGGGCCAAGGAGCAGATCTCGACCGAGAACACCCGGTTTGAGGACGTGCTGGCCGAGCTCGAAAAGGAGCGCCGCCAGCTCGAAAAGTATAAGGCCGAGGCCGAGCGCCTGCGCGCGGCCGCCCAGAGCGAGCGCGACAAGGCGGAGAACCTGCGCGACAAGACCCAGGACGAGACCGACCGCATTCTGGAGAACGCCCGTCTCAAGGCCGACCGTATCCTCAAGGACGCGCGTATGGCGGCTGAGACCGTGTTTGACGAGCTGGAGGACCTCAAAAAGCAGGCGCAGAAGTCGGCTGCCGACCAGAATCTGGCTGCGGCGAAGACGACCCTGCGCGGCATCATCACCCAGACCGAGACCGAGCTACGCGGCCAGGCGCATGAGAAGCGCACGGTCGACCCGAGCGAGGTCAAGGCGCTCAAGCCGGGAGACGAAGTGCAGCTTCTGAACGTGTCGGGCGTGACCGCGACCGTGCTCAAGGCGCCGGATGGAGACGGCAACGTGCAGGTGCAGGCTGGCATTATGAAGATGACCGTCAAGGTCAATGAGGTGCGCCCGCTGAAAAAGCAAAAGCAGCAGGCAAAACCCGCCCGCCGGCCGGCCGGCGCCAAGGGCGCCGCGCGCGAACTGCGCGTGCAGGCCGCCCCAAGCGAGATCGACGTGCGCGGCCTGTGTGCTGAGGAGGCCATCCTGGAGGTTGATCAGTTCATCTCCGCGGCCCTTATGAGCAAGCTGCCCGCGGTGCGCATCATCCACGGCAAGGGTACGGGCACCCTGCGCGCGGCCATCCAGAACCACTTGAAACGCAATAAGTTCTGCAAAACCGTGCGCAACGGCGTGTTTGGCGAGGGCGAGATGGGTGTCACGGTTGTCGAGTTCAAGTAAAATTTCGGGGCTGCAAAAAAATACCAAAAAGTCCTATTAGTTGGAGGATTTGCTCTGGAAATTGTACAAATAGTTCAATTAAGGGCGTTGGAAACCGGGATTTTCTACAAATCGGCGCAGGCTTTCTTTCAAAATAGGATTGACGAAAAGCCAAAAAAAAGGTATCCTATTATTATCTTATCAGAATGGTTTGAAACGACTAAGAGAGCTTGATTAAACTTTGTATTAGGGAGCGATGAGGAAATGTATTCGAAAGAAGTACAGGTTACCAACCAGGTAGGTCTTTATGCGAGACCGGCAACTTTTTTCATCCAGAAGGCAAATGAGTTCAAGAGCACGATCCTTGTCGAGAAGGAAGAGCGCCGCGTAAACGCAAAGAGCCTGCTCGGCATCCTGTCTCTTGGCATCACCAAGGGTACGACGATCAACCTGATCGCTGACGGCCCGGACGAGGAAGAGGCGGTCAACGCGCTCGTTGAACTGATCACCTCCAATTTCTCCGACTAAGTGTACGCTTGTACGGCATTTAAAAGCACCGCGTCAGCGGTGCTTTTCTTGTCTTTATCCCGTCCCCTGAACCAAACCGGTGTCTGTCTATGCGCGAACGATTTGAAGAATTGAAAAGCAAGGTGCTCTCCCTGCCCTATGAGCCCGGCGTGTATATCATGAAAAACCGCGACGGCCAAGTCATCTATGTCGGCAAGGCCAAGGCGCTCAAAAACCGCGTCTCGCAGTATTTCCAGTCGGATTCTCGGCACTCGCCCAAGACCATCCGCATGGTCTCGAACATCTGGGACTTTGACATCATTGTCACCGAGACCGAGTTTGAGGCGCTGGTGCTGGAAAACCAGATGATCAAAAAGTACAAGCCTAAGTACAATATCCTGCTCAAGGATGACAAGGGCTATCCGTTTATCAAGGTCACGACCTCAAAGCCTTTCCCGTCCTTTTCCATCGTGTCCAAGCCGGCGCACGACGCCGACCGCTACTTCGGCCCGTACACCAGCCGCCGTGCGGCCTACCATGCCATCGATACCATCAACGAGGCGCTCAAACTCAAGACCTGCCGTCGGGTGTTCCCGCGCGATATCGGGAAGGCCCGCCCTTGCCTGAACCAGCACCTTGGCCGTTGTATGGCGCCCTGCACGGGGCAGGTCAGCGCGGAGGAGTATGCCGCGCGTGTGCAGGAGGGGATCTCGCTGCTCGAGGGCAACGATAAGGCCCTGCTGGACGAGCTCACGACGCGCATGGATGAAGCCGCGGAGGAGCTGCGCTTTGAGCAGGCCGCCCTGCTGCGCGACCGCATCCGCGCCATCCGCGCGCTGGGGGAAAAGCAGAAGGTGGTCGCGGGTGCGTTCGCCGAGCTGGACGCGGTCGCCTATGTGCAGGGTCAGACGCGCGGCTGTGTGGTGGTGCTGCATTATCTCGCGGGCAACCTGCACGACAAGGAGTTTACCCTGCTCGACGGCGTGACAGCGGCCGACGCCGGCGAGGCGCTGGGCGCGTTCCTCAAGCAGTACTATGCGCTGCGCAGCGCCGTGCCGCGTACCGTGCTCCTGTCCAGCCCGATCGACGAGATGGAAGGCGTGGGCGAATTTCTGACATCGATTGCCGGGCGCAAGGTTGAGCTGGCCGTGCCGCAGCGCGGCCGGCGGCATGATATCATCCGCCTAGCCGAAAAAAACGCGCGCGAGGAGATTTTGCGCGTGGAGACCAGCCAGGAGCGGCGGGTCAAGTCGCTTGAGCTGCTCGGGCAGATGACCGGCATGGACGAGGCGCCTTCGCTGCTGGAGGCATACGATATCTCAAACTTTGCCGGCCAGGATACGGTCGGCTCGATGGTCGTGTTCGAGGACGCCAAGCCCGCGCGGTCAAGGTACCGCAAGTTCCGCATCGAGACGGCCGCCCAGGGCCAGGACGACTATGCCTCCATGGCTGAAATGCTGACCCGGCGCTTGCAGCGCTGGAAGGACGGGGACGAGAAATTCTGCCCGCTGCCGTCGGCGTTCTTGATTGACGGCGGGCTCGGGCATGTGCGCACGGCGCAGCGGGTGCTGGACCAGTTCGGGGTCACGACGCCGTGCTTCGGTATGGTCAAGGACGATCATCACCGCACGCGCGGCCTGGTCGCGCCGGATGGACGGGAATTTGGGATCTCCACCGTTCCGGCGGTCTTTGCCCTCATCGGACGCATCCAGGAGGAAGTGCACCGCTTTGCCATCACCTATAACCGCGCCCTAGGCGCTAAAAAGGTGCGCGGTTCCTCGCTGGACAAGATCGAGGGCGTGGGCGAAAAGCGGCGCAGCGACCTGCTGCGGCATTTCGGCACCATCGAGAACATCCGCGCTGCCTCGCTTGAGGAGCTTGCGCGCGTGGTGCCGCGGACGGTGGCCGAACATATACGGGCCTATTACGACGAAAAAAAGCCTGCAAGGCGACAAAATGATGCGGAGGAATGACAGCGTATGCGAGTGATTTCCGGAACGGCGCGTGGGAAAAAATTGCTCCCGGTGCCCGGAATGACCACCCGGCCGACCACCGACCGGGTCAAAGAATCTATTTTTAATATCATCCAAATGCAGGTGCGCGGTGCGCGCGTGCTGGACTTGTTTGCGGGCACCGGCCAGATGGGTATCGAGGCGCTCTCACGCGGGGCGGCGCACTGCGATTTTGTTGACCACGACAAGGGCGCGCTCGCGGTCGTGCGCAAAAATGTCGAGGCCTGCCGGGTCGCTGACCGCGCGCACCTTGCGGGCGGCGAGTTCGGCGCGTTTGTCTCGCGCTGCCCGCGCGGACAGTACGACCTTATCTTTCTTGACCCGCCATACGGCGGAAAAATCCTGAAAGATGCCCTTTCCGCGATAGAAAGGTTTGACATTCTGTCGAAAACTGGTATAATAATATGCGAAAGTGCCGTGGAAGATAGAGTGGAGACCGGCCTGCACAAAGGCCGCGAATACCGCTACGGCGCCATTAAGATCACGATCGTCTCGCACGATCAGGAAGACGGGACAGATAAATGAAAATTGCGATCTATCCCGGCAGCTTTGATCCGGTAACGCTCGGCCATCTGGATGTCATTGAGCGCGCTTCGACGCTCTTTGACCATCTGATTGTCGCGGTCATGCATAACCAGACAAAGAAGCCGATGTTTACCTCCGAGGAACGGAAGCAGTTCCTGCGCCGCGTGACGCGGCACCTTGGGAACGTGGAAGTCGATGCGTTTGGCGGCCTGCTGGCGGATTATGCCCGGCAGCGCGGCGCCTGCACCATTGTCAAGGGCCTGCGCGCGGTTTCCGACTTCGAGAGCGAGTTCCAGATGGCCTTGGCCAACCGAAAGCTCAACCCAGACCTTGATACCGCGTTTCTGATGACGAACGCCGAGTATATGTATCTCTCGTCGTCTATCGTGAAGGACATCGCCGCACACGGCGGCGATATTTCGGGCTTTGTCTCGCCCGAGCTTGTGGACGAGGTCCTGAAACGTATGAGAAAGGAAGACTGACTTATGGCAGCAGCACTGGAAGAACTGATCAATAACATCCAGGAGATGGTACAGGAAGCCTGGACGCTCCCGCTGTCGAGCGATAAATGCGTCATTGAACGCGAGCGCATGCTGGACCTCATCGATGAGCTGCGCAGCACCCTGCCGGCCGACATCAAGATGGCCGCCGAGATCGTGCAGCAGAAGAACCAGATGATGAGCGACGGCCGCCGGGAGCTGGATACTATGCGCCGCCGCCTGGAAGAAGAGGCGCGCAAGATGCTCAACAAGACCGAGATCATGCAGGAAGCGCGTAAGCGGGCCAAGGAGATCGTCGGCAACGCCGAGATTCAGGCGCGCGAGCTGCGCCGCGCGGCCAATGAGTACTGCGATGAGTCGCTCAAGCGCACGGAAGAGGCGCTCAATCTGTCGGCCGAGGAGCTCAAAAAGGCGCGCGCAAAGTTCCGCGCCGCGGCCAAAAATAACTGATCGCCACAGGATATTGCAGGGAGGACGGATCGTCCTCCTTTTTTGTTCGCCCGACGCACGGGCAGGAAAAGCCCGGAAAACGAACATGCGTACGAAAACTACGAAAAAACCGTGAAAACATACGAAAAATAGCTGTATTGGACGGCTAGAAATTACGTGCTGCGTGTATACAGGGGTTGCAATCTGGTAACAAAACGACTATAATAAAACAAGAATGGGTGAAAGTCCCTTTTAGGGGCTGCGCCATTCTGCTGCAAGTGTGCCGGCACCCGTCCGGCGCCAATACGAAACTTGGATTTTGACATGAACGATTTTTTCCATATCAGTATTTTGCTTGGCCCCTGCCTGGATGCGCTGAACATCCGGCCGGACGGCGTCTATATCGACGCGACGCTCGGCGGCGCGGGGCATTCCTATCACATCGCCGAGCGGCTGACCGGCGGCGGCACGCTCCTGTGCATCGACCGCGATGACGAGGCGCTGCAAAATGCCGAGGGACGCCTGGCGCCCTTCCGTGACCGCGTCCGGCTGTGCAAAAGCGACTTCCGCGCACTCGATACCGTGCTTGCGCAGGAGGGCTTTGACAAGGCCGATGGCATCCTGTTTGACCTAGGGGTGTCTTCGCCCCAGCTCGACCACGGCGAGCGTGGCTTTTCCTATATGCACGACGCACCGCTTGACATGCGCATGGACCGGCAGCAGGCGCTGACGGCCTATGACGTCATCAATACCTGGAGCCGCGAGGAGATCCGCCGAATCTTATTCGCGTATGGCGAGGAGCGATACGCCCCCCTGATTGCGGCCGCGATCGAGCGGCGGCGGGCGGAGAAACCTATCGAGACGACATTTGAACTGGTCGATCTCATCAAGCACGCCATGCCCGCCAAGGCGCGGCGCGAAAAGCAGCATCCGGCCAAGCGCAGCTTCCAGGCGATCCGCATCGCGGTCAATGACGAGCTCGGCGCGGTGGCTGAGGCGATGGACAAGGCCATCGATGTGCTCGCGCCGGGAGGCAGACTGGCCGTAATCACGTTCCACTCGCTGGAAGACCGCATCGTCAAGACCGCCTTCCAGAAGGCGGCACAGGGCTGCACCTGCCCAAAGGACTTTCCCGTCTGTGTGTGCGGGAAAAAGCCGCGCGTGAAGATCATCACGCGCAAACCCATCGTTCCGGACAGCGGGGAACTGGCCGAGAACGCGCGCGCCCGTTCAGCCAAGCTGCGCGTGTGCGAGAAACTTTGAAGGGGTAACTCACGAGAGGAGTCCATACTATGAAAGCAAGCCGCGAAAGCGTTGCCTATCGGCTGGACGCCGCATCGCCGCCTGCGCAGCAGCTGGATACCAGCCGCTTTGAAGCGCCGGAACGCAAAAAGCCGGCGCGGACCGCGCAGCGCGCAACGGCCGAACGGCCCGCCACGCGGGGGCGGAGCACAGCACAAAAGGCCAGGAAAAAGAAGCCCGTGGCTGCGCAGCGCAAGAAAACCAAAAAGGGGGCCCGTATCCGGCAGCGCATCCGCCTGGTGACGCCGGCGCGCCTGTTCTGCGCCGTGTTTGCCGCTGTGCTGTGCGTCGGACTGATCTACTCGCAGATGATGCTGACGGTTGCGACCCATAAGCTGTCCGACAGCGAAACGCAGCTCAAGACGCTGGAAAGTGAGCATGTCTCGCTTATGAGCAAGTATGAGCAGCAGTACAATGCGGATTACATTGCGGAATATGCAGAAAATACCCTTGGCATGGTCAAGCTCAACCCGAGCCAGATCGAGTACATAGAGCTGGCCGGCGAGGAGGGCATCGAGGTATCGTCCTCGGCGCCGGCGACGGGCGGCCTGGTCGGCTCGCTCGTGCGCGGGTTCACCGCGCTGTTGGAATATCTGCGCTGAGCCCCGCAATAAGATAGATACTACGGGAGTGAGAGGTGTCAAGCACTTCTGACTCCTTCTTTTTTCTGAATTTTGACGGAGGAATCACGCCTATGCCCATCAAAGGACCGGGAAAGGAAATGCAGCGACGCATGGCCGTCCTCGCGGCACTTGCCTGCACTGTCGGGTTTTCCGCGGTCGTCGTGCGCCTTTTATGGATGCAGGTCTATCAGTATGACTATTATAATACCAAGGCCAACTCGCTCCAGACGCGCGACACGATCTTGCAGCCAAAGCGCGGCACGATCTATGACACAAACATGACCGAACTGGCCGTTTCGGCCAGCACAGAGCGCATTGAGATCTATCCGGCGCAGTTTATCAGCGGCGACAACACCAACACCGAGGTGCTCGGCCTGTCCGTGGAGGAGCAGCAGCAGCGCGTGGCGCAGCTGCTCTCTGACGTGCTGGGTGTCGATTACGACACCGTGCTGCAAAAGGCGCAGCAGACCAGTCAGGGCGGCCTGAGCGTGGCCTATGGCGTGGAGAAGGAGGTCGCAGACCAGCTGCGCGCCAAGATAAAGGAAGCCAAGGATGCCTATGACGAGGACACCAAGCGCATTGCCGCGCAGGGCGGCTCCTATTCCGATGACGCCTTCCTGTACAGCAGCTTCATCGGCTTTATCGACGACTATCGCCGGTATTATCCCATGGGCTCGTTCGCGTCCCAGGTAATCGGGTGGATGAGCCAGAGCGAAACCCCCACGGGCCAGTCGGGTATTGAGCTCGAATATGAGTCCGAGTTGGCCGGCTCGGCCGGCCGGCTGGTGCGCGCGGCCGACTCGGCGGGCGGCAA
>DWWZ01000160.1 GCA_019119435.1 Candidatus Butyricicoccus avicola | reverse complement strand
GGAAGCATCAGCGATTTGCCGAGCCTCTGTAAGAATTTCATCATAGTATTACCCCTCCAATGATGAAGATGATGATTTGGATGCCGCAATGCGGCATCTTGGACTTATTGCAGCGCAGTTGCGGGAAGCGCTATAAAGCCGCCACGCCCGGTTGCAACGCGGACAGCTCGCAATCAAGCATTATTTTTTTAAGGTGAGCAGCTCACCCAGTTCAGCGACCGCCCCGGTCTTTGCCGTGATCTCGCTAAAGTCATCGGCGTTGCACACGACAACCGGAGTGACTGTGTCATATCCGGCCGCGCGGATGGCGTCGGCATCAAATTCGATGAGCAGATCACCGGCTTTGACCTTGTCGCCGTTTGCACAGTGCGCCGTATAATGTTCGCCCTTGAGCATTACAGTATCCAGACCGACATGGATCAGCAGCTCGACGCCAGCAGAGAGCTCCAAGGAAACCGCGTGGCCGGTTTCAAAGATCATGGATACCGTTGCGTCTACAGGCGCGACCACGCGGCCGGAACTCGGACGGATGGCACAGCCCTTGCCCAAAATACCCTGCGAAAAAGTAGGGTCGCTGACCTCTGACAGCGGGATTGCCGTGCCCGCCACAGGGGCCGGGATGGATAAGTCGTTGCTGCCTCCAAATATATTTTTGAGTTTGCCGAACATGTGAAAACCACAGCCTTTCTTTTGCTAAAATAGGGGATGCCCCCGTGTGTTTACATCCTGAAAACTGCCGGGAAAACAAAAAAACCAAATTTCGCCGTATGCCTAAAATGATATCGGGAAATTTGGTTTTGCCTGCATGACCAGTAACAATCCAAGAAAGATGTAAACAAATTTTTAATTTTCTCAACTCGTTGTGTACATTCTAACAAAGGGAGGAGGGAATGTCAATAGAAATTTAGCTAGAATGTGCAGTTGAAACATACAAAACTGAGTGGAAGATTTTGTGCAATATAGCAAATGCACTACGTAACTGCACTGGTTGAGCAAATCGGCCGGCTTCCAACGGCTTTTCAAATAAAAGGAGAATGTGGTATAATATCCGCAAAGAAAACGATCACACAAGACGACATGGAAAGGAGGTGCGGCATGGCATTGCCGGCCGCATTTTTATCCCGCATGGAGTGCCTTTTGGGCACGGAATATCCAGCGTTTTTGCAAGCAATGCAGGCAGAACGCGCCTTTGGCTTGCGCTTAAATCCGTTAAAAGCGAAACGGTTTTCTCAAACGCTGGCAGCCCGCTTTGGGCTGCGTCCAGTCCCCTGGTCACGGGAGGGCTATTATTACGATCCTGCGACGCGACCAGGGCGTCACCCCTACTACGAGGCAGGGCTCTACTATATCCAGGAGCCTTCGGCTATGGCGGTCGGCGACTTTGCAGATCCGCAGCCGGGCATGCATGTCTTGGATCTGTGCGCTGCGCCGGGAGGGAAAACGACCCACCTGGCAGGGCGCATGTTGGGTCAGGGCATCCTCGTCGCCAACGAGATCCATCCAGGCCGTGCCAAGATCTTGTCGCAGAGCGTGGAACGCGCGGGGATCACGAATTGTATGGTTACAAATGAGACGCCCCAGCGGCTAGCCGAACGGCTGCCAGAATATTTTGACTGCATTGTCGTCGATGCGCCCTGCTCGGGCGAGGGCATGTTCCGCAAGGATGAAGTCGCTATTGCAGAGTGGACGTCTGAAACGCCTGTAAAGTGTGCTGCCAGACAGGATGAGATTTTGGACTGCGCGGTACGTATGCTTCGGCCCGGTGGACGCCTAGTCTATTCGACCTGTACGTTTGCGCCGGAGGAAGATGAGGGAAGTGTGCAGCGGCTGATAGACCGTTGCCCTGAGATGGAAGTCGCAGCCGTCCCTGGGGACCCATGCTTTGAGCCGGGACATCCCGAGTGGACCCCAAAGGGGAGCACAGCGCTTACCCATACGTTCCGTCTGTTTCCCCATCGCCTGCATGGCGAAGGGCACTTCGTTGCAGTATTGCAGCGTAAGGGAGATGGCCGGATCAGAGAAGTAGCCCCTGCATGCACGCTGCCCGGGCAGAAAATTCCCGGGGAATATCAGGCATTTGCTGCAGAAAATTTGGCTGTCCAGTATGAGAACTTTACACTGCGCGGTGATCAGCTTTGGGCACTCCCGGCAGGTATGCCGGATGACGATGGGCTGCGTGTTTTGCGGCAGGGGTTACAGCTTGGGACACGAAAAAAAGGACGGTTTGAACCGTCCCACGCGCTGGCACTTGCCCTGCGTCCGGATGATGTGCGCCGCGCGATCGACTTCCCGGCAGAAAGCTCGGAGATTGTGCGCTATCTGAAGGGAGAGACCTTGCCCGTGCAGGCCGAAAACGGTTGGACACTTGTGTGCACAGACGGCTATGCGCTGGGCTGGGGCAAGGTGTCGAATGGTGTGCTGAAGAATCATTACCCAAAAGGCTTGCGATGGAAGTAAGTCCTGGGAAATATCAGCAGAAAGGAGAATGAAGCATGGAACTCTGGAAGGCAATGGAGCAGCGGCATTCTGTGCGCGCTTATACGGCACGTCCCATAGAGGGTGAGACGCTTGCCCGGCTGAGCGAAGCGATCCGTCAGGCAAACCAGCAAAGCGGGCTGCACTTTCAGTTGGTGCGCGAGGAACCCAACGCTTTTTCAGGCGGCCTAGCCAAATATGGCCGATTCACTGGTGTGCGCAATTACATTGCGGTCATTGGACGAAAGGGCGCTGCGGAGTCCTGCGGATACTATGGAGAACAGTTGGTGCTGCGCGCCCAACAGCTGGGGCTCAATAGCTGTTGGGTGGCGTTGACATACCGCAGGGTACCGGAGACCTATCGTTTGGACGCAGGGGAAAAGTTATATTGTGTAATCGCAGTTGGATATGGAAAAAATCAAGGCGTAGCACATCGATCGAAGCCGATAACCCGATTGTGCCGCACAGAAGGCGGCATGATGCCGGATTGGTTCCGGCGGGGCGTACAGGCTGCGGCGCTTGCGCCCACCGCAGTCAACCAGCAAAATTTTTGCTTTCGGTTGATTGGACACAGCCGCGTCCATGCCAGCGCAGGGTTTGGGCCATATACACACATTGACCTAGGAATCGCCAAATATCATTTTATGCTCGGCGCCGGGAAAGACAATTTTGTTTGGGCATAGACCGAAAAATCAAGAGGCCGCACATTTTTGTGAACTGCTCCAGATTGTGCATACAGTACAAAAAAGAGCCCTGGTAGGAAATGATGAGATTTAATCAGAGAGGCGTCGCGTCAGCGGCGCCTCTCCGGTCTTTAACTGGATGCGCTCGTGGTTGTAGAAGT
>DWWZ01000159.1 GCA_019119435.1 Candidatus Butyricicoccus avicola | reverse complement strand
ACTCTTTCCAACTCTAAGCAATATCATACTAAGGGGGTATGAAATACGGCCAGAAAAAACAAGGTCAATAGACTGATTGACGAAATCACAGAGCAGTGCAAAGCAATAGGCACATACCGGGACGCATTTCTGCCCGCTATTGAAGCCACGGCAAGGACGATAGAGCAGAGAGATGAGGCTTGGGAGGCGTTTGTTGCTGACGGCTGCCGCTATGTGATTGAGCATACGAACAAGGCTGATAACACGAATCTTGCAAAGAACCCGCTATTTATGGTCTGGCGGGATTTGAACTTAGACGCTCTTGCGATGTGGCGCGAGTTGGGGCTTACGCCGTCGGGGTACAAGAAGATCACCGGAGACAATCAAGGCAAGAAGAGAGGTAGCGCGCTTGCAAACGCGCTGAAATCGCTTGAAAGCTAAACACTGGAACGAGGTCATGGACTACGCCGAAAGCATCCGCGACGGCAGGAAGATAGCCTGCGAGGAATTACGGCAAGGCATTGACCGTTTTTTCCGAGACCTCGACAACCCAGAATATGAGATAGACCATAAAGCCCCCGAATTTTGCATAGGTATTATTGAAAAGACGTTTTGTCACCAGCAAGGCGAGGCGCTTGACGGCACACCGCTAAGAGGCACGCCGTTCAAATTGCAGCCTTTTCAAAAGTTCATAATTTACAATCTCGTAGGGTTCAAGCTAAAGGGCACTGATGTGGTACGCTTTCACGAAGCCCTTATTTTTATGCCGCGAAAAAACGGCAAGACGGGATTCTCCGCCGCGCTGGCGTGGGCGCTTGCGCTGTGGTATCGGCGCAGCGGTTCAAAGGTGTATATCACTGCTGCCGCGCTCATGCAGTCGCTCGAATCTTTCAATTTTGCGAAATACAATGTCGAGCGGATGGGCGAGGACATGAAAAGCGGCGGCGCTGTCAAGATCATCGACAATAACAATGAGCATAGCATGGAGGCGACACTTGGTGACGGCTCCTTTTTCATTCGCGCGCTGGCGGCAAACCCCGACGCGCAAGATTCGCTTAACTGCAACATTGCTATTGTTGACGAGATTCATGCACTGAAGCAGCCGAAGCAATACAACCTATTCAAAGAAGCCATGAAGGCATATACCAACAAGCTCATAATTGGCATTTCAACCGCTGGCGACAACGAGCAGTCATTTCTAGGCCAGCGACTGACATATTGCCGCAAGGTACTAAACGGAACGATCGAGGATGAACAATATTTCATTTTCATGTGCTGCGCAAATCCCGACAAAGATACTGGGGAAATAGATTATGCGAACCCAGCCGTGCATGAAATGGCGAATCCGAACTACGGAGTGACCATTAGGCCAGATGAGATAATGAACGACGCTTTGCAGGCTCAGAACGACCCGCAGCAGCGCAAAGACTTTTACGCGAAGTCGCTGAATGTCTACACAAACGCTATGAAAGCGTATTTCAATATCGACGAGTTCAGGCGTTCGGACGATCAATATAGTTGGACGCTGGACGAACTCGCTCGTCTGCCTATCACATGGTATGGCGGTGCAGACCTATCCAAGCTACACGACCTGACGGCGGCAGCGTTATATGGGACATATAAGGGTGTTGATATTATCATATCGCACGCTTTCTTTCCCGTCGTCGCGGCACACAAAAAAGCTGACGAAGACGGTATACCGCTGTTTGGTTGGGCTGATGATGGATTTTTAACGCTGTGTAATAGTCCGACAGTCAATCATGCAGATGTCGTGAAGTGGTTCGTCGATATGCGAAAGCGCGGATTCAACATCAAGCAAGTAGGGCATGACCGCAAATTCTGCCGGGAGTATTTTATCGGCATGAAAGAAGCGCATTTTAACATTGTTGATCAACCGCAGTATTATTACAAAAAATCTGAGGGATTCCGCCATATTGAGGAGCGCGCAAAGAACGGATTTTTGTACTACCTACACTCGCAGGCTTTTGAATACTGCGTGGAAAATGTGCGCGCTATCGAGAAAACTGACGACATGATTCAATATGAAAAAGTCCAACCTGAACACCGCATTGACATATTCGATGCGGCTGTTTTTGCATGTGTAAGAATGTTGGAAAATATGGAGCGATCCAAGAAGGCAAAGGCTTGGTGGAGCTAAAAGGAGTGATTGAATGGCACGAAAACGCAGAAAAGCCAAAACGCGGGCAGAGCCGCAGAGCAAAACGATGAGCTATCTGTGCAGCCCTGATGCTTACGATACATTGTGCGTGTCAGGGTATACCTCTCTTGCTCACAATCCCGAGATCGTGACCTGCGTTGACCGTATTGCTAAGCTGATTTCAAGCATGACAATCCAGCTTATGCGAAACACGGAGCGCGGAGATGTGCGGGAGCGAAACGAGCTATCAAAGAAGATTGATGTTTACCCAAACGACAACATGACAAGATCGACGTTTATCCACTGGATTGTTAAGACAATGCTGCTGGACGGCAACGGTAACTCCATCGTGCTGCCGCGATACGGGTACAATCAGGGCAAATATTATCTTGCAAACCTCACGCCGATTCCGCCGGAACTGGTGTCGTTTACGCCTGACGGATTCTTTGATTATTCGGTGTACATTGAGGGCAGAGAGTACGACCCAAACGATGTGTTGCATTTTATTAGCAACCCTGATTCTTTTTACCCTTGGATGGGAGACGGATATCGGGTGGCGCTCAAGGATGTGGCGGACAACCTCAAGCAATCACTTGCAACCGAAAAAGGCTTTATGTCCTCCAAGTGGAAGCCGTCGATCATTGTCAAGGTTGACGCGCTGACGGAGGAATTTGCAAGCAAGGAAGGCCGCGCCAAACTACTTGACGAGTATGTCAATACAAACGAAGTGGGCGAGCCTTGGCTGATTCCGGCAGAGCAATTTGACGTGCAGGAAATCAGACCTTTGTCGCTTGCAGATCTTGCACTGTCCGACTTGGTGCAGCTCGATAAAAAAACGGTGGCCTCTATCCTTGGAGTGCCGCCATTTATTTTGGGTGTTGGTGATTTCCACAAAGAGGAATGGAACAACTTCATCAACGCCACGATCATGCCAATCGCCAGGGGGATTGAACAGGAGCTGACAAAGAAGCTACTGACAAGCCCTGACTTATATTTCCGGTTCAATCCGCGCAGCCTTTACAACTATTCGATCACTGAAATGGTAACCGCAGGTGCAGAAATGGTTGACCGGATGGCGATGCGCCGAAATGAATGGCGCGACTGGGTAGGCTTACCGCCTGACCCGGACATGGACGAACTCTTAGCCCTTGAGAACTACATACCTCAAGACCGGCTTGGAGACCAAAAGAAGCTGAACGGAGGAGGTGAGACAGAATGAGGGATTTACGGCAAATGCGGAGTGTCCCGTCCAAGTTCCAGACGCGCGCCGAGGGCGACGACCTCTATATCGAAGGTTATTTCTCGGTATTTGGAGGCGTATATGAGCTGTGGGACGGCGCAAGCGAGACAATCGCGCCGGGTGCTTTCTCTGAAACGCTGGGCGGCGATATTCGCGCGCTGATTGATCACGAAAGCCGCCTTGTGCTCGGCAGGACGACCGCCGGAACGCTGGAACTTCGGGAAGATGATACCGGCCTTTGGGGGCGGGTAAAGATCAACTCGAACGATCAGGATGCGATGAACCTTTACGAGCGCGTCCGGCGCGGCGACGTTGACCAGTGCTCTTTCGGTTTCGACATTCTCGATGAGGAAACCGAGCAGCGCGAGAACGGCGAAGTACGGTGGACTATCCGCAAGGTAAAGCTGTATGAGGTGTCTGTCGTCACCTTCCCGGCTTATCAGGAAACATCAGTGACCGCGCGAAAGCGCGATTACGAAGAAATCCAGAAACGCAAAACCGAAGCATGGCGCGAATCCATGCGCAAGAAATTAAAGGAGTGAAATCAAAAATGGCTCTTAGAGCACTCATGCTGAACAAACAGCTTGAAGGCAAGCGAAAAGAACTCGAAGAACTGCGCGCCAAAGACGCGGATTTCGAGACCCGCGAGGCCGAACTGACCGCCGCAATCGACGAGGCGAACACCGATGAGGAAAAAACCGCGGTCGAGGAAATGGTGGAGGCGTTCGACGCTGACAAGGCCGCCCACGAGGAAGCCAAGACGACCCTCGAGGGCGAAATCAGAGACATGGAGGGCGAGCTTGACGAAATTGTCAAGGAGCCTGCCCAGAGAAAAACCGAAGAAAGAAAGGAAGTAAGAAAAATGCCCCTTGATATCAACATTCGCTCGCTCCCTATGACCCGACGGGCTTTTGATGCCCTGCCGATTGAGCAGCGCAATTCCATTGTAGCGCAGGAGGACACCAAGGCATTTCTGTCCCAGCTGCGCAGCATGCGTGGTCAGAGCCGCGCGATTACCGGTGCTGAACTGACGATTCCTGTTGTATTCCTCGAGCTGATTTCCGAGAACATGTTCCGCTACTCGAAGCTGCTGAACCGCGTCCGCGTCCGCTATGTAAACGGCCAGGCGCGCCAGACCATCGCCGGTACCGTACCGGAAGCCGTGTGGACTGAGATGTGCGGCGCGATCAATGAGCTGAACTTCGTGTTTAACCAGATCACGCTGGACGGCTACAAGGTCGCGGGCTATGTCCCGGTGTGTAACTCCCTGCTGGATGACAACGACATCAATCTGTCCTCTTGGATTGTGGAGATGCTGTCTGAGAGCATCGGCCTTGCAATGGACAAGGCTATCCTGTACGGCAAGGGCGGCGCTTCCAAGATGCCGCTTGGTATCGTGACCCGCCTTGCGCAGACTACGCAGCCGACCGACTATCCGGCCAACGCCCCGGCATGGGTTGACCTTCACACCTCCAACGTCGTTCAGATCGGCGGCGAGGGCGTGACCGGCGCGGAGTTCTGGTCTGAGCTGATGGCGGCGACCGGCAACACCTACACCCGCTACTCTCGCGGCGAAATGTTCTGGGCGATGAACTCCAAGACCTACGCCACCCTGCGCTCTAAGGTTATCACTTTCACTGCTACCGGCGACATTGCGGCGAATGTATTCGGCGTGCTGCCGATTATCACCGGCAACGTGGACATTCTGGAGTTTATGCCTGACGGCGATATCGTAGGCGGCTACGGTGACCTGTATCTGCTGGCTGTTCGTTCCGGCATGATGATCGAATCCTCCTATGAAGTGCAGTTCCTTCAGGACAACACCGTATTCCGCGCGAAACAGCGCGCAGACGGTCAGCCGATCATTCCGGGCGCTTTTGTGGCGATCAACATCAATAATTCGGCGGTGACCACCACCATGGACTTTGCGGCAGACAATGCAAACGACGCACAGCTTCAGGATTTGGCGATCGGCTCTGAGACCCTTGCGCCGACCTTTGACCCGGAGACTTACGCTTATAACCTGACTGCGGCGCAGGCATCCGACAAGATCGAAGCTACCCCGGCACAGGCTGGCGCACAGGTCGAGATTGCTTACGGCGGCAAGAACGTCCGCAACGGCGGCACGGTCACTTGGACTGCCGATAGCACTGCACATCCGCTGACTGTGACTGTAAAGCAGGGCAATGCGGTGCGCGTCTACACCATCAATGTGACCAAAGCAAGCGGCTGATTGGAGGCGTAGCAGATGACGCAGCAAGAATTGATGACGCTGCTTAAAATCGACTTGGGGATTATAGGGACTGCCTATGATCCCCAGTTAGAGCAGCTTTTGAGCGCGGCGCAGTCTTTCATCGCGCGCGAGGGCGTGACGCTGACTGATAGCGTCGAGGACGCGCAGCTAATCATCATGTATGCTGCGTATCTGTACCGTAAGCGCGCGACTGATGAGGGGATGCCCCGTATGCTACGCTGGGCGCTCAACAACCGTATATTCTCGGGAGGTGGCACGGATGCTCCTTGATAACGGCATTATGACCGTATATCGTCAGGAAAACGTGTCGCAGCCCGGCGATATGCCGCAATATGCATGGTCTCCTGTCTGGCAATCGTACTACGGTGAAAAAACTGTGGGCGTAAATCGCTACTATATCGCTATGGCGCATGACGACCAGACGGACATGCTGATTGAGGTGCAGCGAAACCGCAATATCTCAACGGCTACCGACAAGGTAGGAATTGACCGGCAATATCTCGGCCTCCCTGCTGTGGACGGAGATAATAACATCTATTTCCGCATCACTCAGGTGCAGCATGTGGACGACGAGGACGGACTGCCCATGACAGACCTCGCACTCGAAAGGGTTGATGGCCTTGAATGAAACGATCAAGCAAGCATTACTCAGCGTAATGCAGAATGTGTATTTGTATACCGCAAAAGGAAATAATAAAGTTCCCTATGTGGTGTACGGCGTGGACGGCGACAATAATTTGTTTGCCGGAAACAGCCGCGCAGAACTCGCGGACGCTGGATACATCGATCTTTTCACGAAATCCGCAACCGACCCACTGATTAAGGACATCCTGGCAGCACTCGACGCTGCCGAGGTGTCTTTTTATTTGAACTCGGTGCAATTCGAGGAAGAAACAAGCCTATTGCATTACGAATGGCGGTGGGAATGTGCCTAAAGCAAAGATCAACGATAAGGCCATTAACGAACTGTATCAGACCCTTGAAAGACTTGGAGCCGACGCGGAAGGCGTTGCGAAGCAAGGCATTTTCGAGGGCGCGGGCTTGATTGCCGACGCTGTACGCGCTGGGATTGATACCATCAATTCCGACGGCCCAAGCGATAAAGAAACGGCGCGACGTGAAATGCAAAAAGCGGGCCTTCGCGCGGGGCTTACGACTGCGCCTATCCAACCGTTCAAAGGCGGAATTTATGGCGGTGTCGGCTTTGACGGTTACAACGAAAAAGGGCAAGCAAACCAACTGATTGCACGAGTTTTCAATAGTGGCACTTCTTTTTCGAGCAAACAACCTTTTTTTGAATCTGCTGTCAGGCGCACACGAGCGGCGGCAAAACAGCGGGTTATAGACAAAATGGACGAAGAATTTCAAAAAATCACGAAAGGATGATTTAAGACATGGCAAAGATCGGTCTGAGCAAACCGTATTATGCTATCTACACCTATTCCGGCAGCGGAACGCCTACTTATTCTGACGGCGGTCTTGTTGGCAAGGCCACCGAGCTTTCGCTTGAGCTTGAGGGCGGCGAGGCTAACATTCTGTACGCTGACAACGCGGCGGCGGAATCTGACAACCAGTTTGCAGGCGGCACGCTGACGCTGTCCACGGACGACCTCCTGCCGGAGCCGATGCTTGCAATCCTTGGCCTCAAGCAGCAGGCAATCGACGTTGACAGCATTCAGACCAGCAGTCCGCAGTGGATTGTTTATGATGACGATCAGGCAATTCCTTATGTCGGCTTTGGCGGCATCATCAAGAAGCAGATTAACAACGTTACCAAGTGGGTTGCGCTGGTGTTCACCAAGATTCAGTACAACAATCCCGGCCTTGAGGCAGTGACGCAGGGCGAAACCATCGAGTGGCAGACCACCGAGCTTACTGCAAACATCATGCGCGACGATACCGCAAAGCACGTTTGGCAGATGCAATCCACCCCGATGGACAGCGAGGCCGACGCAGAGGCCGCAATTAAGGATTTTCTCGGCATCGAAAACCCTAATCCGACCCTCGGCACGCTGACGGTTACCAGTGCCGCAGGGTCTGCAAGCGGTGAGACCGACATCACGGTGCAGCCCACCATTACCTACGGTAACCACTACGTTTATAAGACCGATACTTCGGTTACTCTGCCAACTACTTACGGCGAGGACGTTTCCAGCGGTTGGACTACGTGGAACGGCATGGCCCCGATTGAGGCAACTACGGGTAACGAGATCGGCGTTGTAGAGGCGGACGCACAGAACAAGGCGGTTGCGGCGGGCAAAACGACCGTAACGGCAAACGGAGGTTAAAAAATGAGAACTGGCAAAGTAACGATTCACGGCAAAGAATATTTGCTGTGTTTTTCCACTCGTGTCCTGATGGCATTGGAGGAACGAGAGGGCGACAGCCAGAAAGGGCTGACCCGTATTCTCAAGGATGAGAAAATCTCTGACCTGTTTTGGCTGCTCGAACAGATGATCGACGCAGGCGACAGATACGCCAAGATTGAGGGCATCGACAATCCCGGCGCTCTCAGCTTTGACCAGCTCATGGATACCGTGGGTGTTGACGAATACAATGAGATGTTCGGCGCACTCGTAAGCGCCGTATCGGAAGGCAACAAGCCAAAAGTGGAGGTTAAGCCGGGAAAAAACGCAAAGGCCACCGCGTCAGAATAACGGCGGGGTGGTATCTCTGGTATGGTCTGAAACTGGGGTTGACAAGGGACGAAGCCTTGTCAATCCCTTTTTCATGTCTGCTTGACCTAATTGCAATAGAGCAGATCAAAAACGAGAGCGCAGAACAGAAACCGACGGCGCAAGACGAAGAAGAAGAATTTTTCCGGTTATTAACATACAAGTGAGGTGAAAGAATGGCAACAGATGTATCTATCCGTGTTGGTGTGGATGGGGAGGCGGAATTTCGGTCTGCGCTGTCCGGCATCAACAGCCAAATTAAAAACCTCAATTCTGAGATGAAAACCATTGTAACGTCCATGAACGGAATGGACAATGCCGAGGAAAAGGTTGCACAGCAGATCAATGTCCTCGGGCGGGCAATGGATGCGACAAAGCAAAAAATCAGCACATTGTCGGCAGAATACGACAGACAAAAATCCGCACTGGATAAACTGTCTGCTGCATTGGATGAGGCCGAATCCGCCGAATACAACACATTTGCAGAACGTGACGCGGCAATTTCAAAGGCAACCAACGCCTACAACCGACAACAAACTGTTGTAAATAAGCTGGGTACACAGCTTAACAATGCAACGTCTGATATGAACCGCATGGAACAGGAAATGAACGACCTGAAAAACGGTGCAGATCAGGCGTCAGATGCACTTGATGATGCAGGGAAAAGCGCCTTGACGTTTGGTGATGCGCTCAAGGCAAACGTGCTGGGAGACATGATTACCAGTGGATTGCGTGCGCTGGGTAATGGGCTGAAAAGCGCATTTTCAACCGGATTAAGCTATAACTCCACACTCGAAACTTACACCACGTCATTTGAAGTAATGAGCGGTTCAGCGGAAAAAGCAACAGAAACTGTTGAACGTCTGGCGGATATTGCAGCTACTACGCCGTTTGAAATGCCAGACCTTGCGAACGTTACTCAACTGCTGATGAACTACGGTTTTACGGCTGATGAAGCCATTGACCGCATGACCATGCTTGGCGATATTTCGCAGGGCAACGCCGAAAAAATGCAGAGCATTGCAACCGCCTATGGTCAAATGTCCAGCGCTGGCAAAGTGCAGCTTGAAGATATCAAGCAGATGATCGAGAACGGATTCAATCCGTTGCAGGAGATCAGCGAAAGCACCGGGGAAAGCATGGCAAGCCTGTACGACCGCATCAGCGATGGCACGGTTACGGTCGAGGAAATCACACGATCTATGCAGCGGGCGACCAGTGAGGGCGGGCGCTATTTCCAGTCTATGGAGAAGCAAAGCGAAACGTTTTCCGGCCAACTGTCTACGCTGCAAGACAATATCAATAGTGCACTTGGTGACACGTTTTCAGGCATTACCACTGAGCTTTCGCGGACGGTATTGCCGAAGCTCAACAGCGCACTGGAATCTATTGATTTTAGTGTGATTGGTGACAAGATCGGGACGGCGTTTAGCTGGCTGCTCCAAAACGGAGATACCATTGTAAGCGTGATTGGAAAGGTTGCGGCTGGTCTGGCTGGCGTTGCGACCGTCGCTGGAACGGTTAAGCTGTATAACATTGCAACCGACCTCGGCGGCGTTGTCACTGCTGCGACCAGCGGCGCACAGGCGCTTTCCACATATACGACAGCGACAAAGGCCGCGACTGTGGCGCAGGCTGCGCTTTCAGCGGCTATGTCTATCACTCCACTTGGCGCGGTGGCGCTGGGTCTTGGCGCAGTTGTGGCGGGCATGACGGTATACGTCAATGCAACCAACGACGCAAAAACCGAAAGTGAGTTAATGGGCGAAAGTCTCGATGAACTCACACAAAAAAGCTATGAATATCAAACGGCGCAACAGGGTATTGCAGACCGTCGGGAAGAGCAGTTGGCGTCCAGCGAATCCGAACTGGTATATGCGCAACAGATGATTGCTCAGCTTGATGCGCTGACAGATGCAAACGGTCGAGTTACAGCAGGTGAAGAAGCACGAGCGGAAACACTTGCTAACATGATAAACGAAATCATTCCCGGCGCTATTGAGTGGACATATCAGCAGGGAGAAGCCTATGCAAACCTTGCGTCCAATCTTGATACGCTAATCCAAAAGGAACGATTAAACGCGCTCATTCAGGCGAACCAAGAAGGTTATCAAACTGCCATTCAAAACCAGCAAACCTACCTTGATTCGATGGTACAATCTGCGCAGGCAGTTGATCAACTGAGCACAGAGCTTGAAACGCTGCGTTCGCAGATCGAATCCGGCAACTACACCGAAGCGACAGAATTGCAGTTCGGTGAGGTGTCCCGGCAGCTTTCGCAGGCACAAGAAGAACTGACGAAGTACAAAGACCTGTATGTTGATAGCAGTGAGACTATCATGCAGCAGGAAAATTTGATGGCTGCGGCGGCATCCAACGACTATGCCACTATGCAAGCGGCTATTGAGCAGTACGGCGGCGCATTGCAGACCTTCACGGGCAGCAATCAGGCAGATCTTGCACAGCAGGCGGCGGATATGCAAGCCGCTTATGAGACTATGCTCGCGCTGTCGCAAGAGTATCCGGGGCTTATTACGGATGCACAGCTTGCAGAAGCGCAGAGCCGCGCAGAACAGGCAAAGACGATTGCAGAGCAGGCAGGTCTTGAAGAAGCTCAGGCGCAAGCGGCGGGCATGACTTCCGGTCAGTCTGATATACAGAGCGCGGGCGAGGCAAACGCGCAGAGCGGTGCACAAGGCGCGAATAGCCAAACTTCACAGTTTACCACGGCAGGCACTAACGCGGGCGCAGGTTATGTAAATGGTATTCGGTCAAAGGGAAGCGATGCATACAGCGCAGGCGCATACCTTGGCAATCAGGCGGCTGCGGGCCTTAATTCGGCTCAGCAATCGCATTCTCCGTCGCGTGTGACTATGAAATCCGGCGAGTGGTTCGATCAAGGTTATGAACGCGGCATAAAGAAGGGTATCAGCCCGGTTTTGCAGGCAGTTACCAGCATGGCAACCGGCGCACTTGACATTTTGACCCGTGGCGTAAACGATGCGGAAACCCTTGCAATCAAAACGTCTCGATCACTCGGAAAAGTGCTTGAAAAAGAGCAATCCAAGTTAAACGACCAGCTCGCAGAGCTTGACCAAAAAGAACGCGACCGGCAGGCGGCAGAAGAACTTGCCGACTACAAAGAGAAAATCCAGAAAAAGTATGATGAGCTGGCAGAAGCGGAAATTTCCGAGCGGCAGAAAATCCAAGATGAAATCTCCCGCATGGAAGAAGAATGGCGAGATGAACAGCTCAGGGAACAGCTGGAATCACAGATCGACGCGCTCGAAGAATTTACCGACGCTTACGAGGACGCGTTGTCAGAGATCGAGGACGCACAGGAATCTATGGCCGACAAGCTCAAAGATTACGGCGAGCTGTTTGAAACGGTCAAGACTGAAACCAGTGAATACCTCGAACTGGGTGACCTTGAGGACGATATTGACACCATTAACCGATACGGCGAAGCATTGCAAAATCTGCAACTGCGCGGCGTGTCAGACAGCCTAATGGATGAAATCTTAGGTATGGACGTTGATGACGCTATTGCATATACCGATAAGTTGCTTGCTATGACGGATGAGCAATACAGCGAGTATATGACCCTCTGGCAGCAAAAGCAGGAAGCCGCGCAAAAGATTGCAAAGCAGTTCTATCAAGACGAAATGGACGCATTGCAAGAGGAATTTGTAGATAAAATTCCGTCCGAACTGGGGTATGTAAAGGATGAAATGCGTGATATCGGCGTTGACGGCATCCAAGGCATGATTGATGGTATGTATTCCCGTTCTGGTGCGCTGTGGTCTGCTGCATCGTCTATCGTGTCGCAGGCAATCGCGGCAATGCAGGCGGCAGCGGAAATTCATAGCCCCAGCAGAAATACCCGCGACCTTGTCGGCAAGCCAATGGGCGAGGGTGTCGCTGTCGGTATGCTGGACGCGCTCAGCGCAAGCCGGTCTGTGATTGATAATGCGATCATGCAGCCGCTTAACCGCATCAGCCGCGACGATATGTATAACGCTGCGGCGGAAACGGTTAACGGCATGGCGGCGACTGGCACAGCGACAGGCACACAAACCATTATTATCCCGATCAACCTCAACGGCAAGCAGATTGCAGAAGTTGTATTTGACCCGCTGAAACAGATTGGAAAGCAAAGGGGTGTAGCACTTGGATAACATCATTATTGACGATATCGAAATGCCGCGCACTAAATCGCTTGAAATCGGCGGCGGGTATGAAAGCAAGGAAGCGACAATGGCATCCGGCAAAATCGTCCGGGATGTGCTGGGCTGGCGCACTGAATTAACCGCCAATTGGGAATGGGTTCCGGCTGGGCTGCTGGCTCAGCTTGTCCCCATTGCCAGAAGCGGCGCGTTTGTGACTATCCAATATCCTGACAGCACCGGCACAGACACAAGCGGCACGTTTTCAATCGAGATCGGCAACCAAAAGATTTTCAAATTCATCGACGGAAAACCGTATTGGTATAACGTCGAACTGACGGCAACAGCACAGGAGGTGGTCTGATGGTCAATACATCGGCCACCTATGCGCCGTATACAAGCCTGCGCAAAGTCGAGCTTGCCTTTGATTTTGGCGTTGTCGCGCCCGAGGCTGCACAATCAGCGCAAGCAACATCCTCTGCGCAATCTTCTGTGTCAAATCTTTCTCAGGTGACAGATGATGTAGAAGAAATGAGCGGGAAATATACCACGCTTGAGCATAACATGTGGGTGCTCGATGGAACGATGGAATTTTACCCTGGCTCCCAAGTCGGATGGCAGTCTAATCCGCTATCCGGTGACGATGGGAATTTTACATCAAACCCGTGGCTGGATTTTCAATTTGAAGCTAATCAGGATTCATACGGTTTTACTCTGATTTTTGACAACACGCAGCCGAACAATTATCCGAAAGAGGTTATCACGACCGTATACGATCTCAACGGCGATCAAACCGGAACACTCACAACATATCCGGATGGGTATATGCATGTTATTAACCTGCCGTCACTGGACTACAGGCGCGTGCATTTTGAATTTGTAGGAACAAATATCCCGCATCGGCGTGTGCGCGTTTGCGGTGTCCGGTTTGGTATCCAGTACAGCTATAACGCAAAAAGCATTTCGAGCGTTACGATACGGCAGTCCGTAAATCCTTGGGCGGAAAGCCTAGCATCGGCAGAGATTGACGCAACGATTGATAATAGTGACCAGTTATACAACATGATCAATCCAGAGGGTTTATATCTGTACCTACAGGATGGACAGTTTATGGAATGGTCTTTGATTGTCAACGATGAGCCTATCTATATGGGGCGCGCCTATTTCACGTCGGCTGAAAGCGAGGACGGCGGCTTGACGGCTTCGATCACGTTCAACGATCGTCTGCTTGTCATGGATGATATGGAGTATAACGGTGGCGCAGATGGCACATGGACGCTTTCCGCTGCCGTGTCCGCCATTTTGACGGCATCTGGCACGGGCATTACCGCTGTATATGATGGAACGCTCGGAAATACGACCATTAAGAAAAATATTCCGCAGGGCACATCAGTCCGCGAGGCTTTGCGGCTATGCGCACAGGCCGCTATGTGTACCTGCTACATTGACCGTAACAATGAATTGCACTTTTTCACGCCGTCTGTAGCAAGCACGGCTGATGATGAATGGACGCGGGATATCCAGCACGAGGATGCGCAAGTCAAGGTCGGGCAGCTCTACAATGTCGTGCAGCTGACTGTAGGCAATGAGTATGTCGACGGCAGCGAGGACGCTGTATATACCGCCAAGAACGTCGCTACGGACGATTTTGAGCGCGTCTATGAGGTGTCAAACCCCGTAGTCAATGATGGTAATGCGGTAGCACAATGGATTCTCGGATGGGTACAGCGGCGCGTGTCCTATGAGGTCACGACGCGGGGCAACCCTGCACTTGATTTGTTGGACACCGTACAGATTGATGATATCTATAACGTAAATGGACTTGCTGTGCTGACACAGCTTGATTATTCCTACGATGGCGGGCTTGAGTGTGACGCGGCAGCAATCAGGTAAATGCAAATCAGCATAGACCTAACTGGCGGATTTATTGCAAAGGTGGAAACGCATGGAACTGGACAATCTAATATTTGACCGCACGCAGGCGGATGTAAACCGTGTGAAAACCCTGACGCAAAAGCTAATTGCAGGCACGGCAACGGGCGCTGAAAAATCTGAGTGGTTAGCGGGGATGAAAGGTGCTTATAATGCGTCGGATTTGAACCGCGTTGGCTCGGCGGTGGAATATCTCACAGATACGCTGTACAGTATGGGATATAATGTCCCGACAGTGCCAAAGGATGATTGGACGAAAACAGATATACCAACTCAAACACAAATGACAAGATATATTGAAAATATCCATACTCTACGTGACCATTTACCTTATGTTGCACCAGATGCTCCAGAATCAGCCACAGGGTTAGATTACCAGAAAGCTAATAACATAGAAGAAATACTGTATACATTAGAACAGGTATTGATTGCAATGCAAGAAAACTCAAAACTTCGTCAAGCCAATACATTCTTTATGACTTCAGGAGGCGTTTTACAATGAAAGATAGAATACCCTCACCGGGAATGGCTAATCGTGTATCATTAACACAAGATAACGGTCAGATCATTACTGGAGTTCTTTCTTATGCTGACAACGCAACACAGGAAGGAAGCGCGTATAACAAGGCTAACGTTTTACCGGATGATGTGTGTGCAGAGCTTGGTATCAACAGCGATACAGCAGAACCGAAGGACGCATGGCTGGCAAACCGTGATTATACAGATGAAATGTATAATAACGCAACTGCGTTTACTAAAAAAAGGTTACCAACTACTTTTCAATTACTCATGACAGGGAGGCTTATCTAATGGGTATGCAAATTTTTACTTCGAGTGGAACTTTTAATCCTGCGACTTGGGGACTTGGTATTGGTGACGTTCTTCAGGTCGTCTGCGTCGGCGGCGGCGGAGGCGGCGGCGGTGCTGGATATGGTGGATCTGGTGGATCTGGTGGTACAGGCGGTACAGGCAGCAGTACTACAGGCGGCGGAGGCGGC
>DWWZ01000158.1 GCA_019119435.1 Candidatus Butyricicoccus avicola | reverse complement strand
ATATTCTTCTCGATCTTCTGTGCATTCCAGCATACACAAAAAGCACACATTATTCTCCCCATTACACGCTTTGATTCGCTTTCATTTGAAAAAATGTGTGCACCGCACAGTTTTTTGTGTTATACTATAGTTATGACACGGGACCCGGCGGGCCTCCCGCTGGGAAAGCGATATATCCCGCATCCTATCGCACGATATAAAGGAAGTGATTCACCCATGGGAAAGCGTCCCACAATCCAGATGGTTGCCGAGCGCGCCGGCGTGTCCCGCGGCACGGTAGACCGTGTGCTCAACAACCGTTCTTATGTCAAAGCTGAGGTGCGCACGCGCATCCTAGCCGCCATGCAGGAACTCGGCTATGTCTCCCCCCGTGACGCCCATCAGAAGGCCCTGAACGAATCGCGTTTTTCGCCCATCCGGCTGGGTGTCGTCCTGCCCAACTGGCAGGACGACCACTTCCGGGGCGAGGTGCTGCGTGGCGTACAGGCCGCACGCACTGAGTTGGCCGACTTTCACGTCGAGGTCATGCTCTCTGAGTGCCAGACCGACATCCCGGGCGAGGTGATCGAGCTGCTCGACCAGCTGATCGCGGACGGCGTACAGGGCATCGCCATCTGCGCCGTAGCCGACATCGCCATCGAGAATAAGATCGACCTGCTCGCCGAGCAGGGCATCCCGGTCATCACGCTCAACTCCGACCTGCCGGACAGCAAGCGGCTGTGCTTTGTCGGCCAGGACTACCGTAAGAGCGGCCGCATCGCAGCCGAACTGATGAGCAAGTGCATCTCGCCCCACGCGAAGATCCTGGCCGCGGTCGGCAACCTGGAATTCAACGGCCACCGCACCCGCCTGGACGGCTTCTGCGCGCGCATGCACGAGCTGGGATTTGACAATGGGCAGATCGAGATCGTCGAGACCTTCAACGATTACCACACAACCTACCGCAAGGTGCTCGATGTTATCAACCGCCATCCCGACCTGTCAGCAGTCTATATGGCAAACCAGAGCGTCGCCGCCTGCACCGAGGCCATCCGCGCGTCCAATCACACCCGCCGCATCCGGGTCATCTGCCACGATATCTCCGAGAGCACCAAGCGCCTGCTGCGCAGCGGCGACGTGGACCTGGCGATTTCCCAGGACATGTACCGGCAGGGGTATCTCCCGCTCATCCTGTTGCGCGAACTGCTGCAAAAGGGCAAGGCGCCCGCGGTCGAGCAGACCTCCACCAATATTTCGATCTTCTGCGCGGAGAACCTTTGATACATCTGCAAAAAAGAGGAACGCCCTCAGTCTGGGGGCGTTCCTCTTTTTGGTCCGGGGATGGGCGTTTACTTCTGATAGAATGCGTCGACCGCCGCAAAGAATGCGTCAATGTTCTCCCACGGGGACATGGGAGGGATGTCACAGCCCGAGGAGATAACGAAGTTCGGATACTTGCAGCAGGCCTCCATGACCTTCCAGGTTGCCTGCTTGATGGACTCGGGCGTACCGCCGCGGAACTCGCCCGCCGGGCTGACGTTGCCGAGCGCCATGACATCGGACGGGATCTTTTCCATGACCTCGGTCATATCCACCGCATCGCCAAAGTGATATGCCTTGGCGCCGCAGGACAACAGGGAGTCCATGGTCAGCACCGCCGTGTTGCCGCAGTTATGGTAGACCACGATGAAGCTTTCATCCTGTACCGCATCAACGATCTGCTTGCAGTAATCGCCCGAGAACTCCTGCGCCAGGCCGGGCGACAGCAGGCCGGCCAGCGGCTCTGCCAGGACGACGCCGTTTGCGCCGACCGCCTTGTATGCCTTGATATATTGGATGATGAAATCGGTCGCCTTTTGCAGCAGGACGTGCACCATATCCGGCTCGTCATAGCAGTAGATCATGGCTTCGGTCACGTCCATCAGGCGGCCGGCCAGCGAGAACGGTCCGATCACGCCAGCCAGGACCGGGCGGTCAGTGATAAGCCCTACTGCCTTCTCAATGGCGTCAATGTAGATCTGCGTGCGGCCTGCGCCGACCGCGGGGACCGCCAGCGCCTTGGCCTGCTCCAGGCGTTCGTCCTCGTCCAGCTCCGCGTCGATCAGTGAGCCGACAACGGTCGGCACTTCCTCGTCCGATACACGGATCTTGGAGCCAAAGCACTCGGCTTCCAGCGACAGATCCATCAGACTGACCGCAGCCGCAGTTGGCACGCGATCAGCGACAGCCTTCATGCCCTTGGCCTGCAGATCGCTGTCGTTAATCAATTCGCGGACCGTAATGCCCAAGAGCTGCACCGACGGGAAGGACAGGACAGGCAGCGCCTTTTTGGCAGTAGCCGCCTTTTGGTCTTCGATCCACGCATACATATTCCGCTTCATTTTCAGATATCCTCCTTTGGACTGCTTGTATGTCTGCAAGTTTGCTCTCGAAGAAAGCCTTTTTGCGCTTTTCTTTTGCTGTCTCTATCGTATCACTACTAGACTTACTCTAATAGTAATATCTTCTATTCTTTGGTACACGCTTGACATCTTTTTTTGCCGCAAAGCCGTGCTGTCGTATGTGTTTTTTCGTCCTTTCCCTAAGTTTTCCTCCCGAAATACAAAAACAGCCGTGCGCGCACAACGGCGCCGCAACGGCTGTTTTGGGAATCTTACAAATCGTCCTGCGCCGGGCGGCGCAAAGGACGCAGTGCATTTTTGTAGGTCTTCTGACTCACGCTTTCAGGCCCGCTCGTCATTTGGGCCAACGCCTTGACACCGCAGCCTTCCCAGTTTCCCAGTGACCGGCTTTCACCTTTTCAGCGGTGCGGGCTCGCGCTTCAGCAGCGATAAGCTGTGGGGTACGTCCCTCTTCCCTTATTTATCCTGCGCCGTTGTGCGCTTTCCGCGCGCCCCGGCCGCAGGCCACAAAAGCGATCTGTCTGGCTTACTTCTGCTCGCAGAAAGCCAGAGCTGCCTCGGCCGCGCTTGCAGCGTCCGGGGTATAGCAGTCTGCGCCGATGGAGTCGCAGAACGCCTGGGTGATCGGCGCGCCGCCAACCATGATCTTGACCTTGCCGTTGAGCTCGGAAGCCTTGACCGCCTCGACAACGTCGCGCATCTCGGACATGGTGGTGGTCAGCAGAGCGGAGCAGGCAATGATGTCTGCGTTGTTCTCGCGCGCAGCGTCCAGGTACTTTTCGACCGATACGTCAACGCCCAGGTCGATGACCTTGAGGCCCTTGCCTTCCATCATCATGCGGACCAGGTTCTTGCCGATATCGTGCAGGTCGCCCTTGACGGTGCCGATGACAACGGTGCCCTTCTCCTCGACGCCGGCGGTGACTAGGTAAGGACGGAGCAGCTCGATGCCCTTGGTCATGGCGCGGGCCGCGATCAGAACCTCGGGGACGAAGACTTCGTTGTTCTTAAACTTCTGGCCGATGATGTTCATGCCATCGAGCAGGCCCTTCTCCAGGATGTCCTGCGCCGGGATGCCCTCGTCCAGGGCCTGCTGTACACAAGCCTTTACCTTGGGCGCGCGGCCCTGCTGCAGCCAGGAACTAATGTCAGTCAAAACGGTGCTCATAGTGATGTTTCTCCCTTCACAATCTTATCTTTTGGATTCCCTGCCGGATAGGGAAAACTCCGGCGGCAGCGGATGCACTTCCCGCGCCGCTTTCCGCGTTTCCCCCTGTCCGATCTGATGTATGTATCATACCAGCCCCTGCCATTTTTTTCTTGAACTCATTTGCGTTTTTTTGTACTATCTTATCACTTTTCACAGCTTGTCCAAAAAGAACAGCACTGTTCTTGGGCAAGTATACAATACAGGCTTCCAAACTGCCCCAGACAGGCATCCTGCCTGTCCTTG
>DWWZ01000025.1 GCA_019119435.1 Candidatus Butyricicoccus avicola | reverse complement strand
GTGCGCCGGATCAGCCGCCGCATTTTCCGCTCAAACCGGGCAGAAAAGTTGTGGACTGGGATGCCGGCCTCGTCTAGGCTGCGCACAAGGCAGTCATTTGCCTCTGCCGCCGCTTGTCTGAGCGCTTCTTCTGAAATCATAGCAGGCCCTCCTCCTGACATAGCTCCAGCAGCTTTTTCTTGGCACGCTGGTTGAGCTTGAATGCCGCGGACTCGCTGATTCCAAGCGCCCGTGCAATTTCATGGGTGTCATAGCCATGATAATAGCGCAGGAGGATGCATTCCCGATAATTTGCAGGCAATTTTAAGATGCAAGCGGTTAAGCTGTTGTGGCCGTCGTACTCTACAGTCAGCCCAAGGTTCTTCCATTCCTCCAGATTGGCGGTAGTTGTCCGCTTGTGTTTTCGATATAGGTCGATTGCGGCATGCTCTACTATGGTAACGACATAACCCCGTGTTTTTGGACTGTCCGGCGCTTCGATTTTTTCGATGTTTTCCGCGATCTTGACAAAAGCGGCGTGTACGGCGTCCTCTGCGTCGTGATAGTTGTGAAGGATCTTGTTCGCCGTGAAAAACATGATATTTTTGTAACGCAAATAGAGATCTTCGAATTTGCTCCGGTCCTCCGGAGTCTCAATCATCTGTAAATAAATGAACATAAAAAACCTCGAAACTGACAATATGGGAGAAAAAAACTGCCTCTCCAATTGTAGCCGATTTGCCGCGCCGAAACAAGGCACCCGCAGGGAAAAAGTTAATTGATAGAAAAATCAGGCGCCAAAAAAGCGGGAAGCTGAAACCAGCTTCCCGCTTGAGATAGGCAGGATTATTTCCGGACAAACCCAATACACACGCCATCCGGCAGGTTCTGGGCATACGGGGTAAACCCGTGCTTATTCGCGATTGCCCGTACGATGGCAAGCCCAAGGCCGGTGTGCCGTTCTTGCGATCTGGCTGCGTCGCCCCGGAAGTAGGGCTCCCAGATGCGGGGCAATATGGTGTCGGGGATTGGGACGCCTGTGTTTTGGACGGTCATGCGGTCCGGGCGGCAGGTCAGGGCGATGGCGCCGCCGTCCGGGACATGCTGCACGGCATTGGACAACAGATTGTCCAGGGCGCGCAGCAGCAGAGCACGGTCGCCGGTGAGCGTCCCCGTGGCCGCAATGTCCAGCGAGATCTGCCGCGCGGCGCACAGCCCCAGATAGGGGGCCGCGGCTGCGCCCGCCACCTCCATCAGGTTCAGTGATTCCGGGTGCAGCAGCAGGGAGGGCCGTTCCAGCCGGGAAAAATCCAGCATTTGGGACAGCATCCCGTTCATGCGGTCGGATTCCTCGCGGATTGCGGTGAGATATTGCGCCTGTTTGCCGGCTGCCGCACCGCACAGCAGGTTTTCCGCATAGCCCCGGATGAGGCTGAGCGGGGTCCTGAGGTCGTGCGCGAGGGCGTTTGCTGTCTCGCGCCGCGCTCGTTCCAACGCCTGCTCGTGCGTGTAAGTTTTGCACAGGCTGTGGGAAACCAATAGGGCGGCCAGAAGGAACATCACGAGCGAGCCCCCGCCGACCGGCAGGAGGACCGGCAAGGTTTCGCGTAAGGGATAGGATTCGCCGGTAAATACGACGCTGCCATCGCTGTTTGACAGATACGATACATCACTTGTGTCTTGTTTGACCTCCCAGGAGCGCGCATAGGGGATAACAAAGTAATAGGTCTCGTACAAATAGCCGGGGCTGTATATCGGCGTCTGTTCCAATGCGTATGTGTTGTCATACAGATAGTCCCGATAGGCTTCCTCGGACTGGGAGAGCGCATAGAGTTCGGCGCTGCGGGCGGCAGCACGCGGCGCCGAGCCGTCTGTGGGATAGGTGAGAAGATCGCCGAGACACTGCATTTCCAGCGTCACAGATTCCTCCAATGGCGTGAGCCCCTCGATAGAGGGGGGCGTCCCCAGAAGGTATACGGTATCCGCCGACACGCTTTTGACGGAGAAATAGTCTCCGGAAACCGCGGTATAGACAACCGGCGTGATGGCAATGCGTTCCGGGAAAAGGGTGGTGTCATTCATCCAGCCAGTCTGGATCTCAAACGCATAGAAGGATACCCCACCTATTTTTGCGTTGCCATGTATGGAGCCGGACAAAAGTTCACTGCGCGACAAGGCAAAATTTTTGGCGAGAAAGGCCTGAAGGGTTTCCAGGTCGCTTGCAGACAAGGTATTTCGCAGATCACACTTCCGCACAGAGGAGGAAGGCTGATCCGGGGTTATAACCAGGGAGGAATCCTCCACGGATATGACCGGATCTCCGCTGGATGAAATGAGGTGGCCATCCCCATCAAACAGGCTGATATAGCGAATGTATGGCGTTTCAGAAAGCGCGCGGTCCATAGCCGCTAGGGCTGGATCCCGTTCCGGCAGGGCGGGGAACAGGGGATAGCTCAGATCGGAAGACAGGGACAGGAAAAGAGAACGGATCTGGGCGCGCGTTGTCCATACAAGATAGGCGCTGAATGCCGAGAACAGCACAAACCAGATCAGTAAAAACCCTGAAAACGTACGCGCGTACAGGCTGTGCCGGAAATTTTTAGTTTTCATGGCGTTCGGCCTCCCATCGGTATCCGGTCTTAAAGACCGTACGGATGTAGCCGGCGTACGGGCCGAGTGCACGCCGCAGGTTTTTGATGCGGTTGTCCACAACGCGGTCGGAACCGTCATAGTCCCAGCCCCAGACGCGCGTGAGCAGGGTCTCGCGCGGCAGCAACCCGTCGGGATTTTCCATGAGCAGGCGCAGAAGTGCAAATTCTTTGGGCGGCAGATCGATCTCCCGGCCGTCTACGGTCACAAGCCCTGTGCGCAGGTCAAGCGTCACGCCTGGGGCGTGCAGGGCTGCGTCGCGGACATACCCTTTGGCACGGCGCAGGAGCGCTTGGACCTTGGCGTAGAGCACGGGCAGGGAGAACGGCTTTTCCATATAGTCGTCCGCGCCCAGGCCATATCCCTGCAATTTGTCCTCCTCAGCCCGCCGCGCCGTCAGAAAGATGACCGGCATGTCGCTCTTACGGCGGATGGCACGGCACACCGCAAAGCCATCGGCCTCGGGCAGCATGATATCAAGCAGGGCCAGGTCAAAATCCTGCGCAGCCACGAGCGCCAGCGCCGCGTGCCCGTCCTCGGCGCAGACGACCGCGGGAGCATCTGTCTGTGCAGCAAAATAATCGCAGATGATGGTGCGCATACCCGGCTCATCTTCCACAAGCAAGATCGTGTACATGGTATGCCCTCCTTTCTATCCATAGGGTAGCGGATAGATGTATCGTTTTGATATCGGGGAAAAATGGGCCAGAGGACGCAAACGGCAGGGCTGTTTGGCCCTGCCAGATGGGGCTGCGGCGCTAGTGCGGCGCGGCGGCCTGATAAAAAGGCTGATAGATGTTGTCGAGCGTGCGCCCGCGGCGCATAGCCAGACGGCAGGTGTAGGCGGTTCCGCCCGTCGTGCCGTGATTGTACCAGCAGATCACACGGCTGGATTCCTGCACCATATAGCTGTCGCGCGCGTGATAGCAGCCGGGGAGGTAGGCGTCCGCAAAGATCGCAGTATAGTCGCACGCCTGCTGTACGCTGTCAAAGCACGCGCGCCAGTCGGGGGTCCAATGTGTGTGCATGCCCGGAAAGGGAAGGGCCGCGATGAGTTCGAGCGTGGGATGACTGCGCCGCAGCGCGAGCACCTCCTGGGCGGCCCACAGGTCGAATCCGCGGCTCATGCCGGTGATGAAGCGGGTATAGTCCAGTTCGATCGCGCGCAGAATAGCGTCGCGCAGATCCCGGCGCAGGATCTCGAAAAAATCTGGGTTGCGCTGCCAGTCAAAGCCCAGTTTTTCCGGGCGGCTGCCCGAAAAACAGCAGGTATGCGCGGGGTCAAAGGGCGGATGGTTGCTCATGGTGCGGCCTCCTTGTTACAGCCGAAATCCTGTTCGATGGTTTTATCCTAACATAGCTGGGGCCAAATTACAAGACAAACTGTGCCCGACAGGATGCGCCTTGCCAAATAGGCAGCAAACTGGTACAATAAGGGCAGGAAAGGCGGGTGGCCCATGGAAAGCAGGACCAGACGGGCGCTTCGCGTCCCGGTGCAGCTTGTAGAGCGATATTTCAAAGACGGCGTGGCGCACGCGGCGGCGGAGCTGGCATTTTTCCTGCTCTTTTCGCTGTTCCCGCTCTTGATGGTGCTCAACTCCCTGCTCGGCCTGGCAAACCTTTCCGAGGTCACCGTGCTGGAGATGACCCGCTTTTTGCCGGACGATGTGCAGAACATTGTGGTCAGTTACCTCAATTACCTGGGAAGCCGTGACGCCGTCCAGCCGCTGCTGCTCGGCAGCGTGTTGACGCTTTATTTCCTGTCGCGCGCTGTGCGCTCGCTGATGTACTCCATGAAACGGATCTATCGGAGCGAAAACCGGAGGGGACCGGTCGGCAATGTCGCGGTGTCCCTGATTTTGACCGGCGGGCTTTTGCTGCTCATGGGCATGAGCATTTTTTTGATCGTGGTCGGCCGGCGTTTCTTGGAGATCGTGACGCGCTGGTTCCCTATGCTGCAGACCGGCGTGACCATCGCGCACTATCTGGCATACCCAATCGCTATCGCTATCGCCCTTGGCTTTTTGATGCTGATGTACAGCCTGCTGCCGCCAGTCCGGGTCAAATGGCGGGAAGCGCTACCCGGCGCCGGCGTGTCCCTTGTGGGATGGGTCGTGCTGACCAGATGCTTTTCGTATTATGTCGATCACATGGGGCGGTATAGCCTGTTGTATGGCTCGATCGGTGCGATTATTGTGCTTATGCTGTGGCTGTATATGACCAGCACAACGCTGGTCCTTGGCGGCGTTCTGAATCATATCCTGGTCCAGGGGCGGCAGCGGGAGAAGCCCTGATTCAATGTGCGCGGAAAACCGCGCTGTATTTATAAAATTTTGGAGGATAAACGAGATGAAAGTTGTAGCAATCAATGGTTCGCCCAGAAAGGGCGGAAACACGGCGCAGTGTCTGGATGTGATGGCCAAGGAGTTCGCCCGTGAGGGCATTGAATTTGAGGTCCTGCAGCCGGGGCCGAACGTCAAGCCCTGCATGGCCTGCTATCACTGCCTGAACACCGGTTCACTGCACTGCGTCCAGACGGGCGATATGGTCAACGAGATCATTGACAAGTGCATCGAGGCGGACGGCATCGTGCTGGCGTCCCCGGTCTATCACGGCGGTATCGCGGGCGGCATGAAGTGCGTGCTGGACCGCCTGATGCTGGCGGCCGGCTGCGGCGACAACCAGCTGCACCACAAGGTTGGTGCGGCGCTGTGCACGCTGCGTCGTTCGGGCGGCATGGAGACCTATCAGCAGCTGCTCGGCACCATGGATGCGATGGAGATGCTGATTGTGACCTCGGACTATTGGGGCGCGGTCCATGGCGCTGACCCGGGCGAGGTTCAGCAGGACACCGAGGGCATGGAGGTCGTGGCCAAGCTGGCCCGCAACATCGCCTGGGCTGTCAAGGTAATCGACGCGGCCAAGGGCAAGATCGATCCGCCGGAGACGCACAAGCGCACCTTCACAAACTTTATCCGCTAACCGGCGAATCCGCCTCCCCATCTGGGGAGGCGGATTTTTTTCTCTTCCCGTGGCACGGCAGTTTATGGTATGATAGACACGATACACAGGAAAAACATCAAAATCACGCGGCGCAACTGAAAATTTACATGGAAAAACGCAAACGCAACGTCAATTTTCTGGAAGTTGCGCGCAAAAAACGGTACACTAGGGCCACCAGATCAAAGGAGGCATACACCATGAGTTTTGGAGAGAACCTGAGGTTCCTGCGCACCGAGAGCGGAATGACGCAGGAGCAGTTCGCAGAAAAATTGGAAGTCACGCGCCAGTCGGTATCCAAATGGGAGTCAGACAGCGGATTTCCGGAATTGGACAAGATTTTGCAGATCAGCCAGATGTTTGGATGTGACTTGGACACCCTGTTACAGGGCAGCGTGTGCGAGAAAAAGCGCACCGATACGGCAGGCTACGACCGGCACATGAATCGCCGCACGCGCATGATCTCTGCCGGCGTGACGCTGTGTATTTTGGGGGTCGCCGGAGGGGCTATGCTGGATGCGCTGATGTCGACGCGGTACGATCTTGCCGGATTGGCGCTGTTTGCACTGGTGATCCCGGGCGTGCTCATCCTGGTCTTGTCTGGCATCTGGCACAGTCAGTACCGGCAGGAGCACCCGCGCATTGAACCGTTTTATGACCAGAACACCATCAACGCCGCGCGGCGCCGCTTTCCCATCTTTGTCGTCTGCGGCATCGGCGTTCTGCTCTCGGCTTTGCTGATCTGGATCGGCGGGGAGTACTGCATCGGCGAGCTGAGCGACGGCGTAGGCCTGGCGGCCGTGGCGGTTGGCGTGGGGATCCTGACCTACGGCGGACTGGATGCTTCCAAGTATCAGGTCGAGCAGTCCTATAATCAGGCCATCCAGGACGAGATCCAGGCCGAAAAAAAGCCGGAAAATGAGCGCACAGGCCGGTACTGTGCGGTCATTATGATGGCGGCAACCATCATTTTCGTGCTCTATCTGTTTCTTGGAAATGGGAACGGCCGCAGTGATGTTGGCCGGGTCGCGGCGGCTATCTATATCACGGCCGGCCTGCTCTGCGGGATGGTTTCGGTCTGGCTGGAGAAACGAGAAAAATGAACAATGCACAGCACAAAAATCGTTGGACGCGCTTGAGAAAACAGCGCAATGCACAAAAATAAGATTTATATATTGTGCAGTATATACAAACAACATGCGAAAATCCCTGCGTCGGGACCGGCTTTGACGAATTTAAAATTTTCCCCAAAAAAACACTTCCATTTTTGCCGGGAGCATACTATAATGAAAATTGAAAAAGGAACAAACCACAGAAAGTATTGAAGGAGGCAAACACTTCATGACCAGAAAGATCAAAGTAAAAAATACAGAAGACATTCAGAAGATCAACCAGATCGTATCTAAGTACAGCTATGATATCTGGATTTTCGGCAAGTCCGGCCAGGTAGACGCAAAGTCCCTGCTCGGCATGTTCCTGCTGTCACTGAACGAGCCGCTGCAGATCGTTGTTGAGGACGACGTTGACCCGACCGCACTGTTTAAGGATCTGGCCGATTACCTCGAGATCGAGGAATAAGATGCTACATAAAAAGTCCCGGAAGCTAAGCTTCCGGGATTTTTTATGCGTTTTTTTCATCTACCGGGCATGTGGTGCGGCGGCGGGGATAAAGCAGGACGGATAGGAGGACGGTCACCGGGACGGCAAGGACAATGCCAAAGCTGCCGGACAGACCCTGCATGACGGCGATCCCGATATTGTTGGAGTTGAGCACCTGCAAAAGCGGCAGGTCATAGGCATAGTTCAGCACCAGCATGCTGATGCTGCCGCCGGCAAAGGCCAGGATGAGCGTATTGCTGTCGGTGCCCATCATGTCGCGGCCAATGTGCATGCCGGCGCGGAACAAAGCCCGCCGGGTGAGGCTGGGGTCGTGCGCATATAGTTCGCCGATGGCGCTGCCGATCGACATGGCGACGTCCATGACCGCGCCCAAGCTGGAAATGAGCAGGCCGGAAAACAGTAGGCCGCCGACCTGGATACCGCTCGTGTTGGATAACGTTAGCAGGCTTTCGATATCAGATACATTCCAGCCGGTCACGCCGGAGGCCATGCTGAACAGGGTCGCCGATACACCCGAGATGATGACGCCCGCAATCGTGCCGCCAGTGGCGACAAGCGTCTTCATGGTCGGTCCGCCGATGAGGTAGAGCGTGACGGCGGTCGTGATTACGCAGACAAAGACCGAGACCCAGAAGGGGGACCATCCCCGATATACCAGAGGCAAGTACACAAACATAATGCACAGAAAGGTAAACACCAGGCCCAGCGCACCCTTGACGCCCTGCAGGCCGCCAACCAGGCAGAGGGCGAGCAGATAGAGCGCAGCAAAAATCAGGATCACCATACCGCGGTCCTGGGAGTAGACGCTCGAGATTGTGGTATCGCCCGCGATGCTCTGCATCACGACGACCTTCATGCCCGGGGTACAGCCTGCGCCAAATAGATAGCCCGAGCTACTCGTCGTCTCAATTTCCTGGCCTTTGCGCACGCCGGTTGTCATGCGCACCTTGACGCGCTGTTCGCCCACCCGGCTGCCATCTGGCTGTAGGTTGTCCTGCATGATCTCGGTGACCACACCTTTCTCGAAGGTCTGCCCATCCCGAGAGATCAGTTCGACCTTATCGACTTGATTGATCTGAACGATAAAACCAAGAAACAGGACGAGCAGGACAAGGGGCGGGACCCAGCGCCGCAAGATGCGGCCCAGGCGGGAATCAGTTTTCATGGATGGAGCCTCACTTTCGCTTTTGTAGACAGAAAAGGAAAACGCCCCGCGGGGAGGACCCCTGCGGGGCGGCCGGCCGCCGGGGAGACGGCCGAAGGAGAATGATTTAAAAAAGGGATTGGCAAAAAATTAGTGCATCTGCTCCAAGGCTGCGGCCAGCTCATCTGCAGTAACCGGCGCGCCCGGCTGGAAGCTGCCGCCCTTGGCGGGGAGCACTTCTGCACCCAGCACGTAGGCCGCGCTGTCCTTTGCCCAGGCAGAGACCGCGCCGTTGTCTTGGCAGGCGTTCAGGGCGGCGGCGTCCGCTGCCGGGTTCATGCCCTGGCTCTGCGCATACCCGTACAGCAAGACGGACAGCTCCTCGCGGGTGATGGACGCATCCGGCTTGAAGGTGCCGTCGCCGTTGCCGACCACGATGCCTTCCTGGGCAGCCCAGGCGATTGCGGGAGCATAGGACGCGTC
>DWWZ01000024.1 GCA_019119435.1 Candidatus Butyricicoccus avicola | reverse complement strand
CGCACGCTGCAACAAGTGTACCAGATCGATCGGGAGAGCACAATATTTGTAGGTCATACTGGTACAAATCACCATAAATTGCTCCATAGTGATCGTGTTAGATGCTAGGACCGTGCAGGCTGCTGTCTATGAAATTCTGATGGGCTACTGTATGGCATAGGAGCACTTGCGCCTGGTTTGTAACCATTCTGCACCTTGAACACGGCCGGGCACCGGTGTATAATGAACCCATTGAAAGGATTTTTACTTCCCTCTGACCAGAAAGGAGGAGCGAAATGAGTTTCTGGGGTACCGTACTGGCTGTATTGGTCGCACTGTTTATTTTCGCTGTGTGTGGATAAGGCGGGCCTGCGCGCCCTGCGGCGCTGGGATGTTGCGGTCTTTGTGCTGTGCATCGGCCTGCATGTGGCGGTGCATGTGTTCCGGGACCGGGTCAGCCAGCCGCAATTGGCCTATCTGCTCCGCTGCCACGCCAATGACTTTTTGGGCGGCGCGGCGTTCCTGGCATACATGAATCTGGTCCTGTCGTGGTACCGAACGGGGCCGCGGCGCGTCCGGCGTTATCGGACGGTGTTCGCTGTTGCCTGCCTGTGCAGCCTGTGCTGGGAAGGGATTGCGCCGCTGATCAAGACCAGCACGGCCGACTGGTGGGATTGCCTGGCCTATCTGCTGGGCGCGACCGCTTATTGGCTTGCCGATCGGAGGGTCGTGCGCCGTCTGCTGCGCACCAGTGCGCAGGAAAAAACTTAGAAGGCATAAAAAAGCGAGGGCATCTGTGCCCTCGCTTTTTGCATGCAGGGATTTAACTGAGCCCCAAGGCGCGCGCCAGCCGCAGCAGAAGCGCGGCCGATTCAGCGCGGCTGACCGGGGCCAGCGGTGTGCAGGTTCCCTCGGCGTTGCCGTACAGGATGCCGCCCTGATAGGCCCACTGCATGGCGGGCCGGGCCCAGGCCGAGACCGACCCGGCATCTGAGAACGGCAGGCCGTACACGGCCTGCGCCGGGGAGCCGGCGAAGCGGTAGAGCAGGGCGACGCATTCCTCGCGCGTGACCGGGTCATAGGGCCGGAAGCGGCCGTCCGGCTCTCCGCGGGCGATACCCGCCGCACGCGCCCAGGTGACGGTGGCCTGGTCGGGCGAGCCGGCGGCAATGTCGGAAAACGGCAATACGGCGGCGTCCTGCGGCTGGCCTGCCATGCGGTACAGTGCGCGCACGAGATCAATGCGGGAGGCCGGCAGGTCGGGGCAGAAAGCGCCGGCCAGCAACGGGTCCATCCAGCCGCGCGCCGTGATCTCGCGCACGTCGGCCCAATACCAGGCGTCCGGGGCAAGGTCGCCCGCGGGCTGCTCGGCCAGCGGCGGCAGGGGATCGTCCAGATCGGTCTGGGATTCATAGGTAGTGTCGGTACGGTCTGCGCGGGCAAAGCGGGCGGTGACGCGCACATCGCTCTCGGGCATGCGGAAGCGCAGCGTGTCGTCCTCCAGGTCAAAGTCGAGCGCCCGCCCGCGGCTGTCTATGACGTCCAGGGTATCCAGCGCATAGCCGCGGTCGGCCTCGGCTGTCACGCGCACGAGATCGCCGGGCGCGGGGCTGCGGGGGTGCAGGTGTAGGCTGCCGTGCGGCCCTGTGCGCAGGCTGACCGAAAAGCGGCCGGTTTGGTCGGGATCGGATACAGGGCCTTGGGGGTGGTCAGGGTCGGCAGGCTGGTCGGGATCGGTGGGCTCGGCCGGCTGCTCGCCGGAGGAAGCGTATGTCAGCGAGAGGACGACCGTGCCGCAGCGGCCCAGCGTAACGTAGGGATAGCCCGCTGGCGAGACCGTGAAGATAGCTTCGACAGGTTCCCCGTCTACCGTGGCCCGCAGAGACTCACAGGCCTGTGTGGGGACGGGAAGACGATAGACGCCGTCGCCCACCAGGGGAAGACCGTCCGGGCCGACCAGGCTGGTCTCAAATGTCAGCTGTGTGAGCTCGCCGAGCGGGCCGAAGGCCCAGGCGGTCAGGGTGCCGTGCAGCAGGACCGGATCGTCCGGCGCAAGCGCTGCGCCGTCGGCCGAGATGGCGGATACAGGCATGCGTGCGGCCGCGTTTTCGGTGATGCCGGCGCGCTGGCTGTCGGTGCCGGAGGGGGTGAGGCCGGACGACAGATCGATGACCGTGTCATCCGCCCGGACGCCAACACCGGACCAGTAGACGCGCCAAGCGGCAGCAAGCGCGGCAGCCAGGTCGGGGGACGCCGCGCAGGCGTCTGCGCGCTGTTCGGCCGTAGTGCTCTGGGCCAGGCGTGTGCGGGCAGACAGCAGGGGATCGGCATAGGCGGTGAGCAAGTCGCCGTCGGTGAGCGGGTCAAAGGAGGCTAGGCTGGATTCCGGATCGGCGCGCGTCAGCACGGACTGGACATCCTGTACAAAGCACTCCACCTCCTGGGCCGCCTGCGTGTCGCCGACCGGCGCATAGGCAAGCGTTTGGCAGGCGGCGTCCACGTAGTAGGGCGACACGACCGCATGCGCAGGAGGTGTCAGACTGCCCCAATAGTTATACGAGAGGTCGCAGCCAGCTGCGCAGTCCACAGCGCTTTCGGATAGATCCAGCCCGTGAATGGCCGTATCGGCGTCCCGGATGGCCAAGGAGCCCGAGAAACGGGCCTGCTCCCCCACGAGCGTGACCGGTTCCTGCAGATCAAGGGCCCCGGCTAGTGCACCGCGCAGTGTGATCGTGTCGCCTGCACGCCACAGCGGGGCGGCGGCTAGGAGCGCGGTCGTGGCGTTGCACAGCCGTCCGTCCGCGTCCTGCCATACGACTGGGAAGTCGGAGAGATCGACGCTGTCGTCCGCCGTGACCGGCGCCCGGTCGGCCAGCGCGTAATTTATGTGTACAAGGTCGGCCATGTCAGTATTCACTGTGATCCGGGTGTGCGCCGACAGATGGAACTGGTTGTCTGCGTTTTCTAGGGACAGGACACAGGGTGTGGCGCTGTCCGAGGCACAGTCCAGGGCGCTCTGGGAAAACGTGACCACATTGTCCTTTGCGGTATCGCTCACATAGACCAAGCCGGCCGTCTGGCCGGCATCGGTCTGAGCATCGCTGCACACGCAGTCCTCCAGCGTGTAGGACCCGCCCTCGCCTGTCAGGCGCAGCGCATTGCTGCCCTCCAGCGTACATCCGGCCAGCGTCGCAGAGACCGGCTGTACACCTTCGCCGATGGCTAGGACGGCGGTGTCTGCGCGCAGCATGCAGTCGGTCAGCGAGACGGCAAGCGGGCTGTCCGCAGCGTCCACATACAGCGCATAGCAGCTGCGCGCGGTGCCGGAATCCGGGGAAATGGCAATATCTACCTGGTCCAGGGCAATCTCACTATCCGCACAGTCGCCGATGGCCTCGATCGCGGCGCTCTGGTTGAGCGCACTGGTGAGCGTGCAGTTTTCCAGCGAAAGCCGGCTGTCGGTGGCGGAAAAAGAAATCAGCGCGGTGCCAGAGGGCCCGCGCCGGCTATCCAGGCAGTGCAGGGTGCTTGCGGTGAGGGTACATGTGATGTCCTGGCCCTCGATGGATAGGGTGGGGCCGGATCGCGTGTTGCGGCTGCTCTCGATTTGCAAATTTTGTGCATAGAAATCGCCCGTGATATGCAGGCAAGCGCTGCTGGACAGGGTCAGCCGGTATGCATTGCCGTCCAGGGTTAACTGCTCGGGGAAGGTGATTTCTTCGCTGACTGTGCTGTCGGACAGCAGGGTGATGGTGTCGCCTGGCTGCGCGTGCGCAGCCGCTTCGCTCAGCGATGGATACAGCGTGTCGCCAATGCGCGCGACGTCCTCGGCCGCATGGGCCGGAAGCGGAGGGAAGGCCAGAAGGCAGACGAGAAGGATGGAAAACAAACGGAACACACGTCGCTTCATGGCAAACTCCCTTTCCCGGCAAAATGTCCTATACATGCAAGACGATTCGCATGAATCATAGAACACTTTTAAAAAATTACAAATTATAAGTTTTATATATGATATAATAATAAATTTATTATTAAAAGGATACGAGCCGGATACAATCTATGAAATAAATGCAAACATATGTGCAAGACCTAAAATATAAATCTTATAGGATAAATTTTCTGGAAAGTACAAGAGATTAGAAAGAAAATGATAGAAATGCAGAGAGAATGAAAAAAACGGTTGTGACGATTTTCCACTGGTCTGCGAGACGCTCAAGCTGGGCGCAGTTGATTATCTGCTCAAGCTTGAACTGACACCGGACGTCCTACTTGCTAACTGAAAAGAAACACAGCATTCCCTTCTTAAAATACCTGGAAAGCGGGATGATGGCTTTAGCTGGCATCCCGCTTTCGCATGGATAGCCCTGGCCCCCCTGACGCCAAAAAAACGTCCCGGTGAGGGGCGTTTTTGGGCTGCTATAGCAGGCGTGTGTGTGCAGGCGGGGCAGGCAAAAGCGCCGCCCACGGGCGGCGCTTTCTGTGTTCATGGTTGATTCGTGGTCTTTGCTTCCTGCGGCTCGGGGTCATCGGTCGTGCGGTACAGATGGATGGTGCCATTGTCGTTGAGGTTGCGCAGCAGGGAGAGCGTGATGGGCAGGCCAAAGAGCCCAACAGCGCCGAAAAGCTGCAATCCGACAAACATGCTGATGAGCGTGACGACCGGATGCAGGCCGATTTGCTGGCCCACGATCTTGGGCTCGATGATATTACGGATGACCGTGATGATGAGGTAGACCACAAAAAGGCTGATGGCCATGCGGTAATCGCCGGCCAGCGCGCGGATGGCGGCCCAGGGCAGCATGATGCCGCCCGTGCCCAGGACGGGCAGGATGTCGAAGACCGCGATGCCCAGGGCGATGAGCACGGCGCGGTCCACACCGATGATGCTCAGGCCGATGGCCAGCTCAACGAAGGTGATGCTCATGATGAGTGCATACGAGCGGATGCAGACAAAGAGCGTGCCGACAATATACTGCTTGATCTCGAACAGGATATGCTTGCCCGCAGGCGAGAGCTGGCGCAGGATAAAGTGCGTCAGCTTGCGGTAGTCAACCGCGATAAAGAAGGTTGAGATGATCATAAGCAGCAGCTTGATGAACAGGCCGGGCAGGGAGGTGGCCAACAGGCTGGACAGCCCGCCGACGAGCGAGACCGACACGCTGGAGATGATCTCGCCGATGGACTGCACGAACTGGATCCAGATGCGGTCGATGGATTCCACGAGTGCGGGGTCCATCTGCAATACCGACTGCTCGGCGATGTCCGAGATGCTCATGAGCACCGGGGCGATATAGGTGTTATACAGGCTGGGAAGCTGGAAGATCACGGTCTGGGCGGCCGAGAACAGCTTGATGATCGCCAGCGCGAGCAGCAGGCCGATGGTCGAATAAAACACCAAAACGCCCAAAATCGCCGCCGCTTTGTGCGGGAGGTGCAGGTGCTTTTCCAGGAAGGCCACCGGACGGCGCAGCAGGTACGCGATCACAAAAGCCAGAAGGAAGGGCGCGAGCAGCGGCAGCGCATACTTGCAGCCGAAAAAGATCAGAAGCAGCAGAAGCGCGAAATAGACGATGTTGATGATAAAGCGAATGCGTTTTTCCATGGGCGTCCTTCTTCCGGGCACAAAATGGCGCCGGCATCCGACAGGTTCCGGCAGGTTTTGAGTATACTTTCATTTATTATATGAAATATTTTGAGCATGTGTCAATGGACGCAAACAGCCCTCCGGAAATGTTTACATATAATTTACATAGTAAAAATCGTTTTGAAATGTGCTGCAGGGCAAAATTGTGAAATTTTAAACAAAGACATTATGCATAAAAAGACAAAAGGTGTTTTGTAAAATCTGTTGCTTGACAAAACACAAGAGAAATATTACTATAAATAACAAGATAGTTAACCAACAATCCACCAAAAATGAGCAAAAATTTGTCCAACCATTTCATGAAGAGCATCACAGGAGGAAAGCAAAATGAGTAAGGTCAAAGTTGGCGTTGCAGGTTATGGTGTCATCGGACTGCGTTTGGCGACGGGTGTTGCAATGCAGGAGGATATGGAGCTTGTCGGTGTTTCCGATGTTGCGCCGACCCTGGCGGTTCGCGGCCTGGTCGAGTCCGGCATGCCCTACCATTTTTACAGCGCTATGCCTGAAAACAACGACAAGCTGAAGGAAGCCGGCGTCCCGATCTCTGGTTCGCTCGAGGATCTGGTTGAGCAGTGTGATATCATGCTGGACGCCACTTCGGCCGGTGTTGGCGCGAAAAACAAGGAACTTTACGCACGTATGGGCAAGCGCGCGGTCTTCCAGGGCGGCGAGAAGAACAACATTGCAGACGTGTTCTTCCACGGCTATGCAAACTATGAGCAGGGCCTGGGCCAGCAGTTCCTCAAGCTCACGAGCTGCAACACGACCGGCCTCATCCGCGCCGTGGACATGATCGACCGCGCCGTCGGCGTCGAGCGCGTCGCCGTCACCATCATCCGCCGCGTGGCCGACCCGGGCGATTACCATCGTGGTCTGACCAATGCGCTGCAAATGGAGTACGCGCCTTCCCATCAGGCGCTCGATCTGATGCACATCATGCCCCACATCGACGCGACCGGCATCCTGGTCCATGCGCCTGTGACCCACGGCCACATCATCACGGTCATGGCAACCCCCAAGAAGTCGATCAGCAAGCAGGACCTGCTGGACCTGGCGGCGGCCCATCCCCGTATCCGCACGGTCAAGATCGCGGACGGCTTCCTGGGCAATGCGTCGCTCTTCCGCTATGCGCGCGACATGGGCAAGTTCCGCGGCGACAACTACGAAATCGCGCTGTGGGATGAGTCCATCGTCAAGTCGGGCGAGCAGATCATGTTCGCCATCAATATCCCGCAGGAGTCGGTCGTCATCCCGGAGAACATGGACGCCATCCGCGCCGCCATGCAGATGCAGATGACCCGCGAGGAAGGCACGGCCATGACCAACCGCTACCTGGGCATGAAGTAAGCCGCATTGGTCCGGACAGAGAGGAAGCAAAGCCCCATGAAAAAATTTGGAATCTATCCGCTGGACGCCCTGTCTGTGCGCGGCAAGACGGTCATCGTGCGCGTGGATATCAACGAGCCGATCGACCGCACGGCCGACTGCGTGACCGACGACACGCGCATCCGCGGCTGTGCGCCCACCCTGCGCGAACTGCACGACAAGGGCGCAAAGACCGTCGTGCTGGCCCACCAGGGCAGCGACATCGAATACAAGAATTTCTATACGCTGCGGCCGCACGCCAAAGTGTTGGAGGGCTTGGTCGGCGCGCCGGTCAAGTTCCTGCCCGACGTATGCGGCCCGGCGGCCCAGCAGGCCATCCGCGACCTCAAGGAGGGCGAGATCCTGCTGCTGGACAACGTCCGGTTTGTCTCCGAGGAACAGACTCTGTTTGAGCGCTCGCTCAAGCTGAGCCATGAACAGCAGGCCAAGACCTTGGTCGTGCGCACGCTCGCGCCGCTGGCCGACTACTATGTATGCGACGCATTTGCGGCCGCGCACCGCGACCAGCCGTCCCTGTGCGGCTTTGAGCAGGTGCTGCCCTCGGCGATGGGCCGCCTGTTTGAGAAGGAATATACGGTCATCTCCGAGCTGATGGAGTCGCCCGCCCGCCCCTGCGTGTTCATCCTGGGCGGCGCCAAGATCGCGGACGCATTTATGATGATGGAGACCGTGCTCGCCCGCGGCACCGCCGATCAGGTGCTGACCGGCGGCCTGGTCGCAAACATCCTGCTCGCGGCCAATGGCGTGGACATCGGCAAGGCTTCGCTGGACTTTATCGACAAACAGGGGTATACTGGATTTATCGACACGGCCCGCGGCCTGTTAGACAAATACCGCGACCGGATCGTCCTGCCTACCGACCTGGCTTACGTCCAGGACGGCGCGCGCCGCGAGGCGCAGGTCGGGGCGCTGCCGGGCGACCAGATGCTGGTCGATATCGGCACGCAGACCGCTGCGGCCTATGCGGACATCATCCTTGGGGCAAAGACCGCCTTTGTCAACGGCCCCATGGGCATTTTTGAGAAGCCTGAGACCGCGCACGGCACCGAGACCGTCTGGAAGGCGCTGGCCGATACGGCGGGCTATACTGTGGTCGGTGGCGGCGACAGCGTGACTGCGACCAACCAGTATGGCCTGGCCGACCGTATGGGCTATATCTGTACGGGCGGCGGCGCGCTCATCCGCTTCCTGACCGGCGAGGAGCTGCCGGTCGTGCGCGCCCTGCGCCACGCGGCCGAGGCCTTCCCGCTCGATTGAGACCCAAGAAAGGACAAGAACAAGCTATGAAGACGTATAAGATTGCAGTCATCGCAGGCGATGGCGTTGGCCCGGAAGTGTTGGCCGAGGGCATCAAGGTGCTCAATAAGGTCGCAGAGCTGGACGGCACCTTTGCCTTTGAGTTCACCCACTTCCCGTGGGGCTGTGAGTATTATCTGGAGACCGGCAAGATGATGGACGACGACGGCATCGAGCAGCTCAAAAAGTTCGACGCGATCTATCTGGGTGCAGTCGGCGCGCCGGGCGTGCCCGACCACATCTCGCTCTGGGATCTGCTGCTGCGCATCCGCCACGATTTTGACGAGTACATCAACGTGCGCCCGGTCAAGCTGTTGGACGGCGCGCCCTGCCCGCTTGCAGGCTGCAAGAAGGGCGATATCGACATGATCGTCATCCGCGAGAACAGCGAGGGCGAGTATGCCGGCGCGGGCGCATGGCTGTACAAGGATCAGCCCAACGAGGTCGTTCTGCAGACCGGCGTGTTCTCCCGCAAGGGCACCGAGCGCGTCATCCGCTATGCCTATGAGCTGGCGCGCCGTGAGGGCAAGAGCCTGACCAGCATCAGCAAGGGCAATGCACTCAACTATTCGATGGTATTCTGGGATCAGATCTTTGCCGAGGTGGGCAAGGAGTATCCGGACGTGGAGACCCACTCGCTGCTGGTGGACGCGGCCAGCATGTTCTTTGTCAAGAATCCGCAGCGCTTTGAGGTCGTCGTCACCTCCAACCTGTTCGGCGATATCCTCACCGACCTGGGCGCCGCCATCTCGGGCGGCATGGGCCTGGCGGCCGGTGCAAACCTCAACCCGGAGCGCAAGTTCCCGTCCATGTTCGAGCCCATCCATGGCTCGGCGCCCGACATCGCGGGCCAGAAGAAGGCGAACCCGCTGGCGTCGGTCTGGTCGGCCAGCCAGATGCTGGACTTCTTTGGCCATGAGGACTGGGGCGCTAAGCTCATCGACGTCATCGAGACCGTCATGCGCGAGGCCAAGGTGCTCACGCCCGATATGGGCGGCACGGCGCACACCGACGAGGTGGGCGACGAGGTCGTTCGCGTGCTCAGCCGGATGGCACAGTAAGGCAATTTGAGAGAGACACCTCTATATAAGAAGGGCGCGGCACAGGGAGTTCCTGTGCCGCGCCTTTTGTTTCATGCGGGAGGCGCGCAGGGAAGGGAAGGCCATTGCGCCGCTGGAGACAGACAAAAAAACACGGTCATCCTAGGATGACCGTGTTTTTATTGGTGGACACTAAGGGGCTCGAACCCATGACCTTCCGCACGTCAAGCGGATGCTCTACCAGCTGAGCTAAATGTCCACGCTATGAAGTTGATGGTGGAGACGGTGGGGATCGAACCCATGACCTCTTGAATGCCATTCAAACGCTCTCCCAGCTGAGCTACGCCCCCGTGACAGTGATTTAATTATACAGGCTGTGGGCGCTCTTGTCAACATAAATTTGAAAAAATTTTTCCAGGGCTATGAAGCCTGCAAAAACAGGGGATTTCCTGGCAAAATACCTTGTCATCAGACGCTGCGGGCGCTATACTATATAGCAACAAAAAGAGCGATCAAAAAAAACGGCCGTCGGATGGGGCTGGAGAGCAGGAGGACGCGATGGAGTTTGTTTTGGAAGCGTGCGTGGATTCGGTGGAGTCCGCGCAGGCGGCGCAGGCGGGCGGCGCGACGCGCTATGAGCTGTGCGCCAATCTCATCATTGGGGGGACGACGCCCGACCCGTTTTTGTTTGAGCGCGTGCAGGCGTGCTGCACGCCACCGGTGCACGTGCTGATCCGGCCACGGTTTGGTGACTTCCTCTATACGGACGAGGAATTTGAACTGATGTGCCGGCAGGCGGCGTGGTTTGCCGGGCACGGCGCGCGGGCCGTGGTGATCGGCGTGCTGACGGCCGAAGGCGAGCTGGACCGGGTGCGCATGGCCCGTCTGATCGATGCGGCCAGAAGCGTGCAGCCGGACTGCAAGGTGACGCTGCACCGCGCGTTTGACGTGTGCCGGGACCCCTTTGCGGCGCTGGAGGACGCCCGCGCGCTGGGCGTGGACACCATCCTGACCTCGGGCCAGGCCGCGTCCTGCGCGCAGGGGGCGGAGCTCCTGCGTGAGCTGGTGCGCCGCGCTGATGGGATGGAGATCCTGGTGGGCGCGGGCGTGAATGCCAGCGTCATCGCGCAGCTATTGCCGCAGACCGGTGCACATGCCTTCCACATGTCGGGGAAGAAGACCTTGCCGAGCGGCATGGCCTACCGGCGGGAGGGCGTCCCCATGGGCCTGCCCGGCTTGAGCGAGTTTGAGGTATGGTGTACAGATACCGGGGAGATCGCGGCCGCGCGCCGGGTGCTGGAGACGCATTTCGCGGGCTGACAAAAAAATTTCCAAAAGGGCTTGTCAAATACAGCGGCTTGTGATAAAATAAAAAAGCTGTGAACGACAGCCCAAGGAAATATGGAGAAGTATCGAAGTGGTCATAACGAGCTCGACTCGAAATCGAGTTGGCGGTAAAACGTCACGTGGGTTCGAATCCCACCTTCTCCGCCACAAACCCCATCTATTTGTAGATGGGGTTTTTTCATGCCCTCAAAGAGCTGCACCGGCGCCTTCCGGAGCTGTCAGTGGGACCTCTTTTTCTGGTGCAATGATTTCAGCAGTACGCTTCACGGCTATGGCCTGTCCGGACGGGATTACTCCTACTTTACATTGACCTTCAACGAAAACC
>DWWZ01000157.1 GCA_019119435.1 Candidatus Butyricicoccus avicola | reverse complement strand
GGATTGGACCAGTCCTGCTGTGAGACTGCCGCGTCGCGCGCGGCCAGCGTGTCGCCGTAGAGCGGGACAAGGCGCAGGGCGTTGAGGTCGGCGGTCTCGACCGTGCAGTCCGGCCGCAGGACGGTCAGGGTATCCAGGAACGCTTGCGCCAGCACGCGCGTGCGTGACTGTGCGCCGCGGATACAGCCGTCCACAAATAAAAGATGCATAGAAATCAAAACCTCCTGTTTATCTAACACTGTAAGACAGAAAAATGTGCCTGTCAAGCCCTGTTTTTTGCGCGAAAAACTGTGCCATCTGCCGAAAATGCGCGGCAGGTGCCGCACAGACCTTGCAGGGGGGCCGCGCGCGGACGTATAATGAGAGCCGGACAATATTTCATGAGATCCCCGGAACCGGGGAGGAAAGGGGGCACGTCACGGATGATTACCAACATGACCGAGGGAAAGCCCGGTAAAATCTTGTGGCGTTTTGCGCTGCCAGTCCTGTGCAGCGTGGCATTTCAGCAGATGTATCAGATCGCAGACAGTATGATTGCAGGGCAGTGCGTCGGCGGCGCGGCGCTCGCGGCGATCGGCGTGTCGTACCCGGTCACGATGCTGTTCATGGCGGTTGCAACCGGGCTCAACCTGGGCTGTTCGGTGGCGGTTTCCCAGCTGTTCGGCGCGCGCGAATACGACCGCATGAAGACTGCAGCGTCCACCTCCATCCTGGCAAGCTTGGTCATCGCGGCAATCTTGACAGCTGGCGGCCTGATGTTCTGTACCGATATCTTGCAGGCGCTCGGTACCGAGGACTATATCTTTGCCGACGCAGACGAATACCTGCGGATTTATTTCTATGGCCTGATTTTCCTGTTCCTCTATAATATCTGCACAGGCATCTTCAATGCCCTGGGCGACAGCAAGACACCGCTCTATTTCCTGATTGGCTCCTCGGTCGGCAATGTTATTTTGGACTATGTGCTTGTCACCTTTGTGGACCTGGGCGTTGCGGGCGTCGCCTGGGCGACCTTCATTGCGCAGGGCGTTGCGGCGCTGCTGGCATTCGGCACGCTTATTTTCCGCCTGCGCGGCTTTGTCGGCGAGGGCTTCCGCAAGTTTTCGGGCAATATGCTGCTGCGCGTTTCCTATCTGGCCGTGCCCAGCATCCTACAGCAGAGCTTTATCTCGGTCGGCAACCTGTTCATTCAGTGGCTGGTCAATGGCTATAGCTGGGAGGTGGTCGGCGGATATTCGGCGGCCATGAAGCTCAACAATTTTGTTATTGTGGGCTTGACGGCTATGGGCAGCGCCATTTCCAGCTTCGCGGCGCAGAATATCGGCGCGGGGCGCAATGACCGTGTCATGGAGGGCCTCAAGGCGGGGATGAAGATCTCGGTGGCTGTGGCCATCCCGTTCTCCCTGGTGTTTGCGCTGGGCGGCTCGCTCGTGATGCGCCTGTTCGTCAGCGGGAGCGAGGCCGGCGTGATCGCTGCCGGCGCGCTGTTCTTGCAGGTGGTCACGCCGTTTTATGCGCTCATCTCGCTCAAGCTCAGCGCGGACGGCGTGCTGCGCGGCGCAGGCGCGATGGTGCCGTTCATGATCTCGACGTTTTCCGACCTGATCCTGCGCGTCGTGCTGGCGTTTATCTTTTCCAGCATGTGGGGTGTCATTGGGATCTGGATGAGCTGGCCGGTCGGCTGGATGATCGGCACGGCGGCCTCCCTGCTGTTCGTGCGTGCCGGTGTCTGGAAGGGCAAGAGCCGGCTGATCTCAGAAAAAGCATAAAAAATTCCCTCCCGTGTCATGCTAAGGCAGATAGGGAGGGATTTTTTCTTGATTCACATGCGGAATATCTGTAAAATATATGAGAGGGGGCGTGTGCGCGCGGTCGACGGCGTGAATTTGGACATTGCCCGCGGGACCTATACGGCCATCCTGGGCGCGTCCGGTTCGGGCAAGTCCACCCTGATGCACCTGATCGGTCTGCTCGACCGCCCAACAGGCGGCACTTATGCGCTGTGCGGCCAGCAGACCACCGGCATGTCCGCGCGCGGCCGGGCGGCGCTCAGCCGGAAACACATCGGCTTTGTCTTTCAGAGCTTTAGCCTGGTCCCCGGCATGGACGCGCTGGAGAACGCCGCCCTGCCGCTGGCATTTCGCGGGGTCCCGCGCGGCGAGCGCATCGACCGGGCGGCCGACATGCTGTGCATGGTCGGGCTGGGCGCGCGCCTGCGCCACACGCCCGAGATGCTTTCGGGCGGCCAGCAGCAGCGCGTGGCCATCGCGCGGGCGCTTGTGACCGATCCCGACCTCTTGCTGGCCGACGAGCCGACCGGCAACCTGGACCCAAAATCAGCCCGCGAGATCTTGGATCTGTTTGACCGCCTGCACGCGTCCGGCCGCACGATCTTATGGATCACCCACGACCGCGGAGCGGCGCAGCGCGCCGAGCGGCGGATTTTAATGAGAGAGGGCAGGCTGTGCCCGGAAGAGGAGACTTGAGATGAAGCGACGCGACAAACACAACTACTACCTGGACATGGCCGACGTGGCCCGCGAGCGCGGCACCTGCCTGCGCCGCAACTACGGCGCGGTCATTGTCAAAAATGACGTTATCGTATCGACCGGCTATGTCGGCGCGCCGCGCGGCCGCGCCAACTGCATTGACCTTGGCACCTGCATCCGGCAGAAGCTGGGCATCCCGCGCGGCGAGCGCTACGAGTTCTGCCGCTCGGTACACGCCGAGGCCAACGCCATCATCCATGCCTCGCGCGAACAGATGCTGGGTGCGACGCTCTACCTGGTCGGCCGCGAGGCCGCCACGGGCGAGCTCATCCCGGACGCGAACTCTTGCACTATGTGCAAGCGCATGATCATAAACGCCGGCATCGAAAAGGTGGTCATTCGCCGCGATATGGATACATACGACATCATCGATGTGCAGCAGTGGGTCGATCATGATGAGCTGCTTGCAGGGGAGACCGGATATTGACGGCGTTTGGCGTTGACAGACTGCGGCAAAATATGTTACAATAAAACACGCAAGGGAGCTTTCAGAAAAGCTGAGAGGGAGGCTGTGCGCCTTCGACCTTACCTGATTTGGATAATGCCAACGTAGGGATGCAGCAGCGGTTTGACGCGCGTTCCGTGCGGAAGACCGCAGGGAATCAAACGGAATACCAAAGGGATGCCCCTTGCCAGGGCGTCCCTTTTTATTTGCCCGAACGGCATCGATGTAAGGGAGGAAACCATATGAAAAAAGTATTGACCATTGCAGGCTCGGACTGCTCGGGCGGCGCCGGTGTGCAGGCCGACCTCAAGACCATGTCGGCCCATGGGGTGTTCGCCATGAGCGTCATCGTCTCGGTCGTGGCCGAAAACACCGCCCGCGTGATCTCCATTGAGGACGTATCGCCCAAGGTTATCGAGGACCAGATGGACGCAGTATTCGAGGATATTTTCCCGGATGCGGTCAAGGTCGGCATGCTGTCCACGCCGGCCTGCATGCAGGCGGTCGCGCGCAAACTGCGCCAGTACCAGCCGCAGCACGTGGTCATCGATCCGGTTATGTACGCCAAAAACGGCGCGCCCCTGATGAATCCGGACGCGGTCGGCACGCTGATCGAGTGCATCCTGCCGCTGGCCACCGTGCTGACCCCCAACATCCCTGAAGCCGAGCACATTGCCGGCATGGAGATCCATACGGTCGCGGACATGGAGCAGGCCGCGCGCAAGATCTATGCGATGGGCTGCAAAAACGTGTTAGTCAAGGGCGGCCATGCCATCGGGAATGCGCTTGACGTGCTCTTTGACGGTGAGACCTTCCACCATTTTGAGACCGCGCGCATCGATACCAAAAACACCCACGGCACCGGCTGCACGCTCTCCTCGGCCATCGCGTCCAATCTCGCGCTGGGTTATGACACACCCGAGGCCGTCCGCCGCGCCAAGGATTACGTCACCGAGGGCATCCGCCATTCGCTTGCTATCGGCAAGGGGTGCGGCCCGCTCAATCACTTCCATGCGTTCTTTTCAGAGGAGGAATAAAGTATGAATCAGTCCAATCGTACACGGAAACTGGCCCTGGCCGGTTTGCTCACCGCAGTCGCGGTGGTTGGCGGCATGTTTTCCATCCCGATTGGTGCGGCCAAGTGCTCGCCTGTGCAGCACATGGTCAATGTCATCGCGGGCGTGCTGCTCGGCCCATGGTACGGCCTGGGCTCGGCCTTTGTCGCCTCGCTCATCCGCAACCTGATCGGCACGGGCAGCCTGCTCGCCTTTCCGGGCTCGATGGTGGGCGCGCTGCTGGCGGGCCTGCTGTATCAGAAGATCCAGCGCCTGCCTGCGGCCTTTGTGGGCGAAGTGGTCGGCACGGGCATCCTGGGCGCTATGCTGTCCTATCCAGTCGCTGTCCTGCTCATGGGCAAGACTTCGGCCCTGTTCGCCTTCGTGCCCTCGTTTATGATCAACACGGTGGCCGGCTCGATTGTTGCCGTCCTCGTCCTGTGCGCACTGGAGCGCACCCATATCCTGCGCACCCTGCGCGCCGGCCTGCACTAAAAAGGAGCTTTGCATGAAATTCCAGAGAGAAATGCTGACACTGTATGCGGTGACCGACCGCACTTGGCTGAACGGCCGCACGCTGGCCGAGGTGGTCGAACAGGCCATCCGGGGCGGTGCTACCATGGTGCAGCTGCGCGAAAAGGACAAGACGCCCGATGAGATCCTAGCGTCTGCCCGCGAGATCCTGCCGGTTTGCCACAAGTACGGCGTGCCGTTCATCATGAACGACTCTATCGAGCTGGCCCGCGCGGCGGGCGCGGACGGCGTGCACCTTGGGCAGAGCGATGTGCCGGGGGACAATGTCCGCGCGCTTGCGGGCGACCTGATCCTGGGACTGTCGGCCAACACGGTCGAATCGGCGCAGCGCGCCCAGGCGCTCGGCGCCGACTATCTGGGCGTGGGGGCGGTTTTCGGCACCACAACCAAGCACGACGCCCGCCATCTCTCGCCCGAAAAGCTGCGCGAGATCACCGGGGCGGTCCAGATCCCGGTCGTGGCCATCGGCGGCATCGGCGCTGGCAACATTTTGGAGCTTGCGGGCTGCGGTGTGCAGGGCGCTGCGGTGGTTTCGGCCATCTTTGCCCAGACAGACCCCGAACAGGCCGCGCGCGACCTGCGCGCTAAGGCCGAACAGATCAGATAAGGAGGACGACCCCTGATGAAAACGACCGAGCGGCTGCTCGCAGCCACCACCGCGCTTTGGCAGAGCTACTATGACCATCCCTTTGTCCTGGGCATCCAGAACGGCGACCTGGACCGGGAAAAGTTCCGTTTTTACACCATTCAGGACTATCTATATTTGCTGGACTATGCCAAGGTCTTTGCCATTGGCTTGACCAAGACTGACGACCCCGACGTCATGCATGTCTTTTCGCAGTACATCTCGCAGATTATGGACTGTGAGATGAATGTACATGAGGGCTATATGGGCGAGTTCGGTATTACAAAGGAGGAGCTGCGCCGCACCCCGCCCGCTCTGGCGAACCGGTCCTATACGGCCTACATGTTGGCCGCCGCCCATGCGGGCGGGCCAGCCGAGGCCCTGACCGCCATCCTGGCCTGTGCGGTCAGCTATGAGCACATTGCGCGCGAGATGCTGCGCCGCAGGCCGGACGCCGACAAGGACGCCTTTTATGGCCCGTGGGTCGAGAGCTATGCCTCCGACCACTATGCCCAGGAGAACGTCGTCCTGTGCGACATGGTAGACCGCCTGACCGCAGGTTACTCCGAAGCGCAGATACAAAAACTCATCGAGATCTTCTACACCTGCGCACGCTATGAAAAGGGATTCTGGGATATGTCCTGGAAGATGGAAGCGTGACATGCTGGAATTTCGCCATGTGACCTTCCAGTATGAGGTCGAAGACTTTAACATCATTGACGATCTATCCTTCCACATCGCACCGGGGGAGTTCGTCTCAATCATCGGCGCATCGGGCTGCGGCAAGTCCACGATCTTCCGCCTGACAAACCAGCTCCTGCCACTCAAATCAGGCGAGATCCTGGTCGGCGGTAAGGATATCCACAGCCAAAAGCGATACTGCGGCTACATGCCGCAGAAGGACCTGCTTTTCCCCTGGCGCACGGTGGGCGAAAACCTGCGCCTGCCGTTGGAGATCCGCGGCGGGATGAGCAAAGCGGAGATGGAGGAGCGGGTGGACGCCGCGCTCAGACAGGTGGGCCTTGCGGACGCCAAGGGCAAGTCTCCCGCTGAGCTTTCAGGCGGCATGCGGCAGCGCGCGGCTTTCGCGCGCACGGTGCTGACCGACTCTGAGCTGCTGCTGCTCGATGAGCCGTTCTCAGCACTCGATTTCCTGACCCGCATCTCCATGCAGGAGTGGCTTTTGGGCCAGTGGGAGGCCGACCGCAAGACCATCCTCTTTATCACGCATGATGTGGAGGAGGCTATTTTCCTGTCCGGCCGGGTGCTTGTGGTAGAGGAGACGCCCATCCGCCGCCTGACCTCAATCCAGGTGCCCGCGGGATATCCGCGCACGCGCGCCTGCCTGAGCCAGCCGGACATGATTGCGCTGCGCGAGATGCTCATTGATCTGCTCAGAAAGCGAGGGACAGCATGAAAAAGACCTGTAAAACCCAGCTGCCCGCGCTCATCCTAGTGTTTGCCCTGCTCATTCTGTGGCAGATGGGGGCGATGCACATGGATGCGGCCTATATCCTGCCCTCGCCGACGCAGATCCTGCAAAAGTTATGGGAGCTGCGCGTGCCGCTCTTTACCGCGCACCTGCCCGCGACCATGCAGGTCACGGCCATCGGCCTCGGCATCTCGATCGTGTTTGGCCTGGGGCTGGCCATCCTCATGGACGCAAGCCCTGCCGTGTCCCGCGCGGTCTATCCCATTGTCATCACGTCCCAGACCATTCCGACAACCGCGCTTGCGCCGCTGTTTGTCCTGTGGTTTGGCTACAGCATCTGGAGCAAGGTGCTGGTGACCGTGCTCATCACCTTTTTCCCCATCACCATTACGGTCTACGATGGCCTGCGCGCCGTGCGCATTGAGATGATCGAGCTGCTCCAGACCTACGGCGCAAGCCGGACACAGATTTTCCTCAAGCTCAAGCTGCCGTCGGTGCTGCCGTACTTTTTTTCGGCGCTCAAGATGGCAGTCCCCATGTCCATCGTGGGCGCGGCCATCGGCGAATGGCTGGGCGCCCAGGCCGGCCTCGGCTATTTCAGCCGCCGTATGATTACCCAGCTCGACGGCGCGGGCGTATTTGCACCGATTGTCTTGCTGTCGGCCGTCGCCATCCTGCTCGTCGCAATTTTAGGGTTCATCGAGAAAAAGGTGATCCGCTGGCGCGGCGAGCAGTGATCCCCGATATTTTTGAACAGGAAAGGAAACACTTATGAATTTCAGACGAATCCTCGCAGCCGGGCTTGCAGCCGGCTTGCTGGCCCTGACGGGCTGCGGCGCACAGGAACAGGACAGCGCCACGGACGCCAACGCAGCAGATGACGGCGCACTGACGACGGTGAATGTCGTGCTGGACTGGTATCCGAACGCCATCCACGCTTTCCTCTATAACGCCATCGAAAATGGATACTTTGCCGACGAGGGGCTGGATGTGCAGCTGCAGTTCCCGTCCAACGAGAACGATGCGCTGTCGCTTGTGGCGGCGGGGCAGTCGCAGATCGGGATCTACTACCCGATGTACGTCATTGAGGCGCGCGCCAACCAGGATGTTCCGGTCAAGTCGATCGGCGCGGTCTGCCAGGAGCAGCTCAGCGTCGTGGTGTCGCTTGCCGACCAGAACATCACGAGCCCGGCTGACTTTGCCGGCAAGAACATCGGCTACGGCGGCGCGCCCCTGACCGAGGCCCTGGCCAAGACCATGATGGAGTATGTGGGCGTCGATCCGGACAGCGTCACCATGACCAATGTCGGCATGGACCTTATGAGCTCCATGACCACCGGCCGGGTCAACGCGACGCTGGGCTGCATGCTCAACCACGAGGTCCCGCAGCTCGAGGAGGAGGGCTTTGCGGTCAACTACTTCCACATGTCGGATTACGGCGTGCCGGCCGACTATGAGCTGGTCTTCGTGTCGAACGACGAGACCATTGAGAGCGATCCGGAGATGCTGCAGGGCTTCCTGCGCGCCTGCGAGAAGGGCTTTGCAGACATGAAAAATGATCCGGAGGGCTCGCTGGACCTGCTCCTGAGCCGCCAGAACGCGGAGAACTTCCCGCTGACGCGGTCGGTCGAGGAACAGTCCATGCAGGTGCTGCTGCCCGCGATGGAGCACAGCGACGCGCCCTTCCTCAGCCAGGCGGCCGAGGTCTGGCAGAATGACATCGATTGGATGGCAGAAAACGGCATGATTGAGGCCGGTTCGGTCACGGTGGACGACGTGATGGTCGATCTGGACGCCTGAGCCTGCCGGACAGCGATTGGGTCCCGTATGGGGTCCGGGCCACCACTGGCCCGGACCCCATTTTTCGTGCATGGGTGGGTTTCTGGTTGCGCTTTGCCGGCAGTATAGTATAATAAAGGCAGGAAGCGCTTGCACGCAAGATAAAGGAGGATGCGATCTATATGAGAGGAAAGACCTTGTTGACTGCGGCGGCCTGCGCCGCATTGATGACCGTCAGTGCGATGGCAGCCGGGATCCCGGCCGCCCGCAGCAGTATGCCCGTGCTTGTGGATGGGCAGGATGTGGCGTTTGACGCCTATCAGATTGCGGACTATAACTATTTTAAGCTGCGGGATATCGCCGCCGCATTGGCGCAGACCGACAGCCGGTTTGCCGTCTCCTACGATGCGGCCACACGCACCATCGCGCTGACAACAGGAGCCGATTATGTGCTGGTGGGCGGCGAGCTGACAGCCGGGCTGGTGCCCGAGGCAGCCGAGGCCGACCGCTCGCCGGTGCAGGTCACGGTGGACGGGCAGCCGGTGCAGCTGGAAGCCTATGAGATCGGTGGATATCACTATTTTAAACTGCGCGACCTGGGAACGGCGCTGCATTTCCAGGTAGGGTTTGACGAGGCGAGCCGCAGCGTGCAGATCGATTCGGAGACGGCGTCCGACGCGCCCGAGCAGCCGGCTGCGGCAAGCGATGCCGAGGCTGTCTGGACGCTGGTCAATGCCGCACGCGAGGCCGCGGGCCTGGACCCGCTGGCGCTGGACGACGCGCTGTGCGAGGCGGCCCAGGTACGTGCCGAGGAGCTTGCGCAGGTCTTTGATCACACCCGGCCGAACGGCGAGAGCTGCTTTACCGTGCTGGATGAGGTGGACGTAGGCGGCTACCATACAGCCGGGGAGAACATTGCCATGGGCTATGGGGATGCCGATTCGGTCATGGATGGCTGGATGAACTCGCCCGGCCACCGCGCGAACATCTTGAATGAAGATTTTTCGCGCATCGGTGTGGCGCACGCCGGCCAGGGCTGGGTGCAGTTTTTCCTGGGCTGACCGGCCGCTGACAAAAAAATTTTTGGGGCCAGGCGGGAACCTTTTGCGGGCGGGGCCGTCTAATGAGACAGAAACCAAAAAACAACCCCGCTGAAGCCGCCTGTATGGGGCGGTATGCGAAAGGAGAAAAGATATGATGTACTTAAAGAGAACGGCTGCTGCCATCCTGGGCGGCGCGGTCCTGTTCACGGGTGCGGCTTTCGCCGCAAACCTGCCGACGGCAGACACGACGGCAGCCGCCGATTCGGCGGTCAGCGACAGCGTCACCGCACAGCAGGCCCCCGAGGTCCTCGCCGAGCGCAACCTGTATTACGGCACCATTGAGGAGATCGTCCGGGATGAGCAGACCGGCGCGGTGACAAGCCTCGTTATGCAGTCGGACAGCCAGGGCGCGTATGTGTTCCATCTGGACGAGGCGACGCTGCTGTTTGACAACGGCACAGGCAGCCGCACGATGGAGGACCAGCTCACCGTTGGACAAGGCGTTTACGTATTCCACAGCCCGATTATGACGATGAGCCTGCCGCCGCAGAGCTATGCGGAGGCGGTCGTGGTCAATGTCGCGGCGGACGCGGGCAGCGCCATGCTGCACACGGTCGAGGAAGTGCAGGCCAACGAGGACGGCAGCGTGACAGTCACGACCGACCGGGGCAGCCTACATCTGACCATCACGAAGGACGCCCAGTACGGCGACTACAACGGCCGTCAGATCATGGGTGCGGACGACCTGCGCATTGGCACCCGTCTGTTTGCCTGGTATGGCGCGGTGGCAGAGTCCTATCCGGCGCAGGCCGTGACCGACCATGTCGTCGTCGTTCCTGCCAAGGAGATGGAAGGCCTGGCCATTACGGTGGACGGCGAGCAGCTTGCCGGCGTCACCGCCCGCATGGAAAACGGCACGCTGATGGTGCCGGCCAGCGCGGTCGCTAAGGAACTGGGCCTGACGGCCACCTATGCGAACACTGCAGAGGGCGAGAAGGTCACCCTGCAGGACGGCAAGAACCAGATGGTCATGGACATCGGTTCGGATACGTATCATGTCGCACAGGACGAGGTTCTGAGCTATGGCGCGCCCGCCGTCATTGAGGAGGGCACGACCTGGATGCCGGCCCAGGCGCTGGCGGACCTGGTGGGCGCAGACCTGTCGCTTGCAGACGGTTCGGCTGCGTTCACCACCGCAGAATAAACAGAAAAACAAAAAGAGACGCCGTTCGGCGTCTCTTTTTATTAACGCAAATGATAAATAACGAAATCGGAATCATAGGAACTTAATCGTTTTGAAATCGTATTTCCGGTATGTGCGGCAAGAATAAAATCCTTCCCATCGTAATCAATAATGAGCAATGTATGATAGGCTCTACCATTGGAATTTAAAATAGAAACTGCATCTCCGATATACCCAAAATCAAACGAGGCGTCTCCGACAGAAGAAAATTTTTTAGAAGCGGTTGCGTGATCCTCCTAGCATCCGCGGAAAGCTGCTGCTCCGCGCCAGGTAGAGGATACCTTTTTAACATTGCGGGTGGTGCCAGAGGAGAACCAGTTGGACCAATCCTCTGCTTCAGAAGATGATCCAGAGGTTCCT
>DWWZ01000156.1 GCA_019119435.1 Candidatus Butyricicoccus avicola | reverse complement strand
GCCTGCAGGACGGTTGCTGCGATCTCGCCTGCGACCGATGCACCGCCGCCGCCGTTCTCGACCAGAACGATGAAGGCGTAGGGGTGTTCGGGATCGTCGAGGAAACCGGCAAACCATGCGTTGGGGCGCTTGTCGCCGCCGACTTCTCCCGTACCGCTCTTCGCGCCGATGTCCAGACCGCGGAAGCGATCGGTGCCGTAGGTCTGAACGGCGTTGTTTTTCATCATTTCCTTGACCTGCGACGCCGTGCTTGCCTGCACCAGCGTGTCGGTCTCTTCGGTGCGCTGCCAGGACGTCGGGATACCGCTCGGGGTGGTGATGTCCAGGATCAGACGCGGAACGGCAGCCGTGCCGCCGTTTGCGATGGCACCCATGTAGGTCATCATGTTGCAGGGGTTGACCGTGTCAGTGTACTGACCAACACCCGACCAGCCAATCTGGCCCTTGTCAGCCTCGGACACGTCGTAGTGACCGGCTGCGGTCATGATGCCGTCGACCGACATGCGGCGGGTCAGACCGGCCTGCTCGACGTACTTGGTCATGGTGTCGCCGCCAAGTTCGGCTGCGAGTGCGCCAAAGACACCGTTGCACGAGTTTGCAAAGGCCGATGCAATGTCCATCTTGCCGTGCGGCTTGGGGCAGGTGATGACCGTACCGCCGACCGTGGTCTCACCGGTGCAGGTGAAGGTGCGATCCTTGAGGTCGGGCAGGTTTTCCAGCGCGGCGGTCAGGGTAACCGTCTTGAAGATGGAACCCGGCACCTGTGCCGAGGACAGGAAGCGGTTCAAGTAGACACCGTCCTCCGCGCTCGACGCATCGGGCGGGTTTTCCGGGTCAAAGGACGGGGTGGAGACCATGCACAGGATGTCGCCGGTCTTGTAGTTATACACACCGACCGTGCCCTGTCGTCCGTCCATGGCGTTGTACGCCGTGACGTTTAAGTAAGCGTCCAAGGTGAGGGTCAGGTTGCGTCCCGAGCCTAACGGAGAATAGCCGCCGGTAATCAGGTTGTAGCCGGACAGACGGTCGGCAAAGGCGGTCAGGGCACCCGTGCCGATGTAGCCCGAGCCGTCGCCGACTGCGTGTACGGTCGCGCGGCGCACGGTGGCGTCGGGGTAGTAGACGCGCTCGCCGTCCTTGACCTCGGTCAGGACATCGCCGTCACGGTCTAAGATGGTGCCGCTCAATAGCTGACCGCTGTTCGAGTACATGTGCCGGTTGTAGGGGTAGGCTGCCCAGTCAGAGGCATTGGTCACGAACCGGAAGCAGAACAGACCCAGACCGGCAATCAGTGCCAGCGCGATGATCAGGCACAAAACCGCGCGTTTCTCAATCTTCCGCATATTCGTCAAATTCCTCCTGTTCGTGTCTCAGTTCACGCCGCGAGGGCAGGCGGATGGCAAAACTTGCGTTCTGTCTGGTGTCGGATGCCTTCAGGAAGGCCAGCATGCCCCAGGAAGCCAACATGGAGGTACCGCCGTTGGACAGGAAGGGGAAGGTGACACCGGTCAGGGGCAGGATGTCGACCGCGCCAAAGACGTTCAGGCAGGTCTGGAAGACCATGAGCGAGGTCGCAGCGCATGCGGCGATGGTGTAGAAGCTGGAGCGTCCAGCGCGGCAGGCGCGCACGGCAAAGACAGCCAGCGTCACGATACAGAGCACAGCCAGCACCGCGATGACCAGACCCCATTCCTCACAGACCTTACAGAATACCATATCGGTGTCGGCCGCGGTGACGCCCAGCCAGCCGTTGCCCGCACCGACACCGACCAGACCGCCCGATGCGGCAGCGGTCAGCGAGTGGGTCTGCTGGAAACCAGCGCCGTAAACGTCCTCCCAGATGTGACCCCAGCTTGCAAAGCGCTTGAGTACGTGGGGCTTGACCGATAACAGTACCAGTCCGCCCGCACCGCAGCCGCCGCAGATGAGGGCGAGGGTTGCCCAGTCACCCGAGCGCAGGAAGGCGATGACGATGAAGGTCACGAAGAAGATGGCTGCTGCACCGAAGTCGTTCATCAGCGCCAGACAGCCCAGACAGATCAGGGTGAGCGCCATGAACAGACCGAGGTTTTTCTTGCGGAACAGACGGTCGAGGGTTGCCGAACCGGCGAAGATGTAGCAGACCTTGGCGATCTCGGACGGCTGGAGCGACATACCGCCCAGCTTAATCCAGTTTTTCGCACCGCCGCTCGACGAGCCCAGAACCAGGGTTGCAGCGAGCAGGAGCACAGCCAGCACGGCCATGAACTTGCGCAGCGCGTTTGCACGGCTGAGGTCACGCAGGAACCAGCCGAGCACAAGGAAGCCGACCATGCCGAGCAGGATGGCAAAGAACTGCTTGGGCACCGAGGCCGGGGCAAAGGATGCCGTGACCGCAAGGCTGATGGTACACAGGAAAAAGGCGATCATTTCCATCTCGAAGCCCACCCGCCGGAAGGCGCGCAGGGTCAGACAGTAAATCCACATGACAGCGGTCATGCCGAGGAAGATGAGCGGCAGTGCCGGATCGGCCTTTTCGCCGGTCGAGATGATGAGCTGGATGCAGGTCAGCACCTGGAAGAAGGTCATGAGGACGAGCAGGCCCCAGGGGGAGACCGGCCGGTCCTGCCGGGCGCGGCGCTCGCGCCGGGCCTGTTTTTCCTCGGGGGAGACCGGCTCCAGCCAGGCCGGGATATCGGCGAAGGCGATCTCGTCGCCAAAGGCGACCGGGAGCGGCTCCTCGGCGGGCGCGGTGCGCCCGCGCACGTAGGTGCCCGAGGTCGAGCCGAGATCGTATAGATTCCAGGTGTCATCCGGCTGGCGGATGAGGGCGGCGTGGGTGCGGGAGACAGCAGGGTCGTCGATGACCACGTCGGCGGTCTTCTGCCGCCCAATAATGTTTTCCCAGTGGGTCAGCGGGATGCGCTGTTCGCCAAAGTTGAGGTAAGCCCAGACTTCGGCGGTGTGCTTGACCGACAAAAGTGAGCGGATGGCCGTCAGCAGGATGAGCAGGCCGAGCACGGGAAGCACAAAGCGGACCACCGTTGTATACCACGCGCTCGCGGCCGGGAACTGCTGGGACAGGCCATAGAGACTGTCCATGCCAGCCTGAAGGGCTTGGTTAAAGCCGGTTAGCGTTTCAGACAATTGAGAGATTCCTCCCTTCGGATTTGGGGATTTGTAGGGGGTATTTCCGTACAACGTACCATTATAACACAGCGCTACGGGGGCGTAAACTGGCAAAATGAAAGCGTGCGGTCTTACAGGGGCATCCGGCGGAAGGCGGCGGGGGACATGCCGGTTTTGGCAGTAAAGGACGAGATAAAGTTGACTTCGCTGTGATATCCCACACGGAACGCGATCTGTTTGACCGACAGTGATGTAGTGTGCAGGAGCGATTTCGCCTCGTCGATGCGCCGCAGCACGATGTACTCGTGCGGGGAATAGCCCGTGCGCGCCTTAAACAGGCGGGAAAAATGCGAGGGGCTGAGGCTGACCGAGGCGGCCACGGTCTCGACCGACAACGGCTCAAACAGATGGTCCAAAATGAAGATGACAGCCTGGGCGACGACATCGCGCTCCGGGCTGAGGCTCTGGTCGCGGGGCGGATAGAGCAGCTCGCACAGGATGCGGTAGATGGTTTGGGACAGGTCGGCCTCGCTCATGGACGCGGGGTGCAGCGTGACCGGATGAGCCAGCGCGTCGTAGATGCGCAGCAGGTCGGAGCGGATATGGCAGCCGGCGGGCACGGAGAGCACCCATTTTCCACTGTGTGCGGCGATGATCTGGTCAAAAAAGGCGGCGGTGCCGGCGCCGTCGAAGTGCAGGAAGAGCATGCGCGCGTCGCGCAGGGCCTTGTAGCGGTGCGGCTTGCGGCAGTCAATCAGGGCAACCTGCCCAGGCGCGGCGAGCGCCCGCCGGCCGTCGTTAAAAATCTCCATGGCGCCTGCGTCCACATACAGCAGCATAAAATTGCGATGGCTGTCGCGCTTGGCGACCGGGGAAGTGTCCAGAAAATCGTAGCGGTCGCTCAGGGTATAGCGCCCCATCTCGGTCGGATAAAAAAATAGCTGCCGCGCGATGGCGGACGGCGTATTATAATAGCGCCGGGATTCGGGAAGCACGCCGATTTCATTGATGTTTATGCCTGCCTGGCCAATGGAGTTCATAGAAACGGCCCCTTTCAGAGGAAAAGTAAAAGAAAAATGTCGAGTCCATTATATCACAAATACAGCACAAAATATAAACAGATTGCAGTTTTTTTTTATTGCGCTCGGCCCCCGATATGGTATCCTGTTTTCAGCGGGAAGGGCCCCCCAGAATCTAGATGCTACGGCAGACCGCAAACCCTGCCAGACTCTTTCCTTTTGATGTTCTTTCCGCATCCAGCGCGCCGCGAGACCCGGCTGCAGCGCGCTTCGATGACCGCGTTCGGCCGCCCCCGCCCGCGGGGCGCGGCCGTTTCTATCCGGGAATGTCTACAAAAAGAGGGGACTCCTATGAACCGTATGCTGCGCGAAAAGTCATTCTATAAGACCTTCGCCATCCTGACCCTGTCACTCGCGCTGCAAAACCTATTGACCTACTCGGTCAACATGGCGGATAACATCATGCTTGGCCGCTTTTCGCAGGATGCACTGTCCGGCGCCTCGCTGTGCAATCAGCTGCAATTTTTCTTACAGATGCTGGTGCAAGGCGTAGGCGAGGGCGTTGTCGTGCTGGGCGCACGCTATTGGGGCAAAAAAGACCTCAAGCACATCCCGCATATCATCGGCGCGGGCCTGCGCTTTGGCGTCGCCATTGCCGTGCTGATGTTCCTGGCCGCGCTCTTTTTCCCGGAGCAGATCATCCGTTTGATGAGCAATGACGAGGCCATCGTGGAGCAGGGCGTGCAGTACCTGCAGATCATCTGCTTTACTTACGTGCTCTTTGCCCTGACCAATATGCTGACCGCCTCTCTGCGCACAATCGGCATTGTCAAGATCGGCTATATGATCTCGGCGTCCACGCTGTGCATCAATATCTGCCTCAACTATGTCCTGATCTACGGCCACTTTGGCGCGCCCGCCCTGGGCGTACGCGGCGCGGCGATTGCGACGCTGGTCTCGCGCGCGGTGGAGCTGCTCATCGTTATCTGGTATCTCAAGTTCCGTGAGCACACGCTCAACCTCAACTGGCGCAAACTGCTCTTCATCGACACGAGCTATATCAAAGATTATATCCATGTCTCTCTGCCCGTTCTCATCACCCAGGCGCTCTGGGGCTTTTCCTCGATCGTCCAGACGGCGGTGCTCGGCAACATGGACAATTCGGCCATGGTCGTGCCGGCGAACTCCATCTCGGTCCTGGTATTCCAGATCCTGTCGGTCGTGGGATACGGCGCGGCGAGTGCAGCGGCCATCCTGACCGGCCGCACGCTGGGCGAGGGCAAGAAGGAGCGCATCGACCAGACGGCGTTCACCTTCCAGGTGCTCTTCTGTATCATCGGCGTGTTCACCGGCCTGATCATCTTCTTCTCGCGCGGGCCGGTCATGATGATCTATGATACGCTGACGCCCGAGGCCGCCGAACTGACCCAGCAGTTTATCACGGTCCTGGCCATCACCTCGGTCGGCACCTGCTACCAGATGGCGGCGGACAGCGGCATCCTGCGCGCGGGCGGCGACACCCGTTTTGCCATGTGGAACAACATGGTGTTCACCTGGCTGATCTGCCTGCCGTGCGCGATCCTGTCGGCGTTTGTCTTCCACTTCCCGCCGGTCGTCGTCTTCTTCTGCCTCAAGATGGATCAGCTCGGCAAATGCCCGGTCATCTTCCTGCGTGTACGGTCCAAAAAATGGATCAAGCAGATCACCCGTCAGAGCTAAGGCAAGTACCCAGAATAAAAAATAGGCGCACCACAAGGCGCGCACAAAAGGCCCAATCGATTCGGATTGGGCCTTTGTTTTGATAGATTGCAGATCGTTCAGCGCAGCGTGTAGAGGTCTTCCCGCCGCTGCGTGAGCACCGGGCAGCTCTCGCGCACGGACGCGATTTGGTCACGGTCACAGGCCAAAAACGCCAGGCCGGGCGTGTCATCCATTTCCAGGAGCGGCGCGCCGTCCGGGGCGTAGGCCGCGCTTTCCCCGAGGAATACATGGGGCTTGGTGTGGTTGCATCCGATGACAAAGCAGCCGTTTTCGATCGCCCGTGCGCGCAGCAGGGTATGCCATTGGTCGGCCTTGTGCGGGCCGCGTACAAATGCCGCGGTGACGAGCAGGAAATCGGCGCCCTCCAGGGCGGCCAGGCGCGCCAGTTCGGGATAGCGCAGTTCATAGCAGACGATCAGCCCCAGCGTGCCAAACGGGGTGCGGATTGGGGAGAAGCGCGCGGGACCTGGGCGGAAGTGGTCGGATTCCCGGTAAGAAAAGGCGTCGTAGAGCTGGCACTTCCGGTGGACAGATACCAGCTCTCCGGTATCCGAGAGCACGACCGTGGTATTATACGGCCGCGGGTCTCCGGCCGCCTGCTCGATGACGCCGCAGGTGATCCACAACCGGTGGGCGCGGGCCAGCGTGCGCAGGCCGGACACGAACGGCCCGTCCAGCGATTGGCCGCCGGGGAAGGGCATGCCATCCGGCAGCCTATGCACGGGATAGGTCATGGTATATTCGGGCAGCATGAGCAGGTCGGCCCGCCCCTGGGCCGCCGCCGCGAAATGCGCGGCGGCCTGGAGGTTGTCTGCGGGATCGGGGGCCGCATCCATCTGGGCGACCGCAATGCGTGTGTACATAAAAATCCCTCCTAGCATTTGGTGATCCTGTATCTTGTAAAAACGCAGCCTGTATGATATGCTGAGGTCGAAAGCGAGGGAAGGACCATGCAGCTTACATTTTTGGGCACAGGTGCTGCAAGCGCTGTGCCGCTTCCATTTTGTGATTGCCCGCTGTGCCGTGCGGCGCGCCGGCTGCGGGGGAACGACCTGCGGGCGCGCGCTGCCCTGCTCGTCAACGACGACCTGATGATTGATTTTGGGCCGGATGCCGTACCGGCCGCCCAGCGAATGGGGAAGGACCTGACCCGCGTGCGCACGCTGCTCATAACGCATGCGCACGGCGACCACTTTGACCCAGGGCACCTGGTCACACGTGTGGCAGAATATGGCTGCCAGAACGCGCCGCCGCTGCTGCTGGCGGCCTCGCCCGCCTCCCTTGCACAGCTGTCTGCGTGGCTGGAGCGCGAGGAACCGGGGACCGGCCTGGGCTCGGAGGGCGGCCGGCAGCGGATGAACATGACGGTGCATGCGGTGACCGCCGGGGAAGCATTTCCCGCCGGGCGCTATACCGTGACCGGGATTTATTCCCATCATGCGCCCGACTGCGACAGCCGGCTTTATATTGTGCAGGACGGGGATTGTGCAGTGTTCTATGCGACCGACACGCCGGCCTTTGGCGAGGATACCTGGCAGGCGCTCGCGCAGACAGGCCTCCAATTCCGCTGCGTCATCCTGGATCACACCTACGGCATCCTGCCCGAGACAGGTACGGTGGGACGGCCGGTCCGCGACCACATGTGTGCCGCCGATGTGGCCGAGGCGGCTGCAGAATTCCGCGCACGCGGGCTGTTGACGCCGGATGGGCAGGTCTTTGCGACCCATTTGTCCCATGAGGACATGCTGCCGCATCAAGAGATGACGGCGTATGCCCGCGCGCACGGCTATGAAGTGGCGTGGGACGGCCTAACGCTTGCGCTGTAAGGGACAGATCTATTATACACAGGCATACCGGGCGCACGCAACGGCCCGGACGGAAAAAAGAGGGCCGGCACGCCTGCCGGCCCTCTTGGTATGTGTGCTGCGCGCCCTGTGCGGGGCCGTCTTCCTGACGGGGCAGGCGGACGGCGTATGGCCGCCCGACCGGCGCGCAGCAGAAAAAATAGGAGGATAGGCCCCGAGGGATCTGCTATGATTGACTATCGACTGCAAACATTTTTGACTTTGTGTGAAACCATGCACTACACGCGCGCGGCCGAGCGGCTGTGCATCACCCAGCCCGCTGTGACCCAGCACATCCACTTTCTGGAGCAATATTATGGCTGCCGCCTGTTCGACTATCAGGGCAAGACCTTGCGTCTGACTCCGGAGGGGGAGCGCCTGCGCCGCCTGGCGGCCTCGCTGGCGTATAACAGCCGCAAGATGGAGGAAGCCATGAGCGAGGAAGAGCCGGTGCGCCTGCACGTGGGCGCAACCAAGAGTATCGGGGAATTTGTCATCGCGCCGCTCATCCAGCGCTTTCTGCGACAGAACCCTTCAGCAGCCCTGTCGCTTGCGGTGGACAATACCCAGGCACTTTTGCGCGCGCTCGACCGCGGGGAGCTGGACTTTGCGCTGATTGAAGGCTTTTTTGACAAGGAAAAATATGGATACCGCTTGCTGCGGCAGGAGGAGTTCTTCGGCATCTGTGCGCCGTCGCACCCGTTTGCCGGCCAGGCTGTCGCGCTGACCGACCTATTTTCCCAGCCGCTTTTGGTGCGTGAGCCGGGGTCCGGCACCCGCGCGATCTTTGAGGGCGTGCTGCGTGAACACAACTACACGCTGGACAGCTTTGCCCGTGTGCACGAAATCAGCGACTTCACCGTACTCAAGACGCTCGCCGCCGATGGCCTGGGCATCTCCTTTGTCTATGCGCCGGTGGCCGCTGCCGAATGCCGGCAGGGCACGCTCGCCACATTCGCATTGGACGGCATAGAGATCCGGCGTGAATTCAACTTTGTCTACCTGCACGACGACCTGTTCCTGGATATCTGGCAGGACTGTGTACAGGCTCTCTGAGGATCGCATGCAAAAGTTTGGCTAGGAAAACAATTTTTGCGTCCTGTCCGTCGGCTTTTTTCGTCCGTTCTGTCCATAAATTTTGTTGGTTTCCTGTGATATAATAGTAAAAAATGTGTAAAAATGTATCTATAAGGAGATATAGGAATGGAAACCATCGCAAAATCAGGCGCCCGCGCCCGCGCCGTGCCGCATGCGCGGGCGCGCAGCCGCCGGCCGGTGCTGCCGCGCTGGTGGCACTGGCTGTTTGCCCCGCTGGCCGCGGCGGTCATCACGCTGTGCGCCGCTTGGATTCAATTGGAGGGACAGATCTTCACTTACCAGTTTTTCTGGGTGGAGAGCTTATGGTGGCACCGTGCGGCCTGGTTTGCGGGCTGGGTCTTTCTGACGCTGGTTTACCTGTTTTTTCTGGGGCTGACCGGGCGCGCGCCTGTGGCGGTCGTATGTACGTCGGTTTTCCTGTGTGTACCGGCGCTGATCTGCTATTACAAGCTGCAGCTGCGCGGTGAGCCGTTCCTGCCGTGGGATTTTGCGCAGACCAGCGAGGCGCTGGACGTGGCCGGGAAGTCCGACCTGTGGATGACCGGCTCGATGTGTGGGGCGGCGGCCGTCCTGCTCATGCTGACGCTTGCGGCCTGCCTGCTGCCCCGGCTTCGGTTTCACTGGGGACGCTGGGCCGTGCGCACGCTCCTGCCGGCGGCCGGGATCGCACTTATGATATTCGGCGTATTTTTGCAGCCGCATGTGACAAAAGATATCCTGTATATCTCGCCGGATGCCTTTCACCAGGACCGCTATTACCGCAACTACGGCTTGGTCACGGCCTTTTTCACCAACATGCAGGACCTGCAGATCGATGCGCCGGCGGATTACACCGAGGAGCGCGTGCAGGAGATCCTGGGCGAGACCCATGACGCTGCCCCGTATTTTTCGGCGAGCTATGCGGCCGCCGGTGACGGCGCCGTCCAGACACCGAACATCATCTATGTGCAGGCGGAGGCGTTCTGGGACCCGTCTGCGCTGCCAAATGTGACCTTTGACCAGCCTATCACGCCCAATATCGCCCGCACCAAGGGCGAGATGGCAACGGGAAGCTGCTATTCGCCGCGCTTTGGCGGCGGCACCTGCGATGTGGAGTGCGAGGCGCTGACGGGGTTTTCTATGGACTACCTGCCAAGCAGCAGCAAGCCCTATGTCGAGTACATCCACGATCCGACGGCCTCGATCGTGTCCTTCCGCAAGTCCCAAGGCTATGACACGCTGGCTATCCACGGCTATTATGCGCGCTACTGGAGCCGGGACAAGGCCTACGCCAACCTGGGATTTGACGATTTCATCAGCCTGGAAGACATGGACAACCCCGAGCGGGTGCGCCCGTGCCAGTGGGAGGGCGGCCTTGTGACCGAGGCAGAGATGGGACGCCAGATCATTGCGGCCTATGAATCCCGCGATCCGGATGTCCCGCTCTTTCTGCACGCGGTTACCATCCAAAACCATCTGGCCTATACGCCAGACAATTACCCGGATGACACACGGGTGCATGTCACGAGTGCGCCGGCCGATATGAGTGACGAAACGGTGGGCTGCCTGGAGGACTTTGCCACGGGCGCGCGCGACACCGATGCCATGTGGGGCATGCTGACCGACTACTTTGACGGGGTGGACGAGCCGGTCATCCTGGTCCTGTGGGGCGACCACTACAACGCTATCGGCAACGGCATGGAGGTATATACCACGACCGGCTACGCCTCGGACGACACGAACGATCCGCGGGTGCATCAAACGCCGCTGCTTATTTGGAGCAATTACTGGAAAGAGCCGGTCGACCTGGGGACGGTCGCGGCTTACCAGATCACGACGGTGACAGACGACCTGTATGGGCTGGAGCAGCCGGCCTATTTCGACCTGCTGCGCGAGGAGTTCGGCCTTTATCGCGCGCGCTCGCTGGGCACGACGGTTGAGCCTGACGGGACATACAGCCAAGATGCGCTGACTTCTGCACAGCAGGAGGTATACGATGCGCATTGGCTGCTCGAGTATGACCTGCTGTTTGGCGAGAATTACCAGAATGCTCCCATTGTCCAGCAGTAGGCGCGCCGGGTCGGCTTTTGTGCAACCCGTGCGCCTGTCCCCGCCGCCTGCGCAGGTTTTCTGGAGAATGTGCAAGAAATGTAAAAACGCCCGGCATTTGACTTGACGCGGCGTGCGGTTTTGGCATACAATAGAAAAGGACAAAGGCGTCCGCAAAGACAGGCAGTGACAGCTAAGACTGCCTTTTTTGTGGACGCCTTTTTTATTTTTTTGTCTGAATCTGGAGGGCCTTTCTCTATGTTGCACTATACGATAAGCGAAGCGATGGAGTTCGTGGAGGAAAACGACGTCAAGTTCATCCGCCTCGCCTTCTGTGATATTTTCGGCGTTCAAAAGAATATTTCCATCATGCCCGGCGAACTGGCCCGCGCTTTCCGGGAAGGTATCAGCTTTGACGCGGCCGCATTCCCGGGCTTTGCGCCCGAGGGCGACAGCGACTTATTGTTATTCCCAGACCCCACGACGCTGTCTATCTTGCCCTGGCGTCCCAGCGAAGGGCGGGTCGTGCGTTTTTACTGTGACATCCGTCAGCCGGACGGCCAGCCGTTCCTGTGCGACGGCCGCTTCCTGCTGCGCCAGGCCGTGCGCCGCGCGCGTGAGCGGGACCTGACCTGCAAATTCGGCACGGAGGGCGAGTTCTATCTGTTTCAGCAGGATGAGTCCGGCTTCCCGTCGCACATCCCGCACGACCGCGCGGGCTACTGCGACATTGCGCCGCTCGACCGCGCCGAAAATGTGCGCCGCCAGGTCTGCCTGACGCTCGAGGAGATGGGCATCCAGCCTGAGCGCTCGCACCATGAGCAGGGCCCCGGACAAAATGAGATCGACTTCCAGTATGCCCCGGCGCTGGTCGCCGCAGACAACCTGACCACCTTCAAGTCGGTGGTCAAGACGGTCGCAAACCTCAACGGCCTGTTCGCCTCCTTCCTGCCAAAGCCGCTTGCCGGGCAGCCGGGCAGCGGCCTGCATATCAATATTTCGCTCTTCCAAGGCGGACGCAATATCATTGAGACCGAGAAGGGCGTGCACTCGGCCATCTCCGAGCAGTTCATCGCAGGTATCCTGCGCCGTGCACCCGAGCTGACCGCATTCCTCAATCCGCTGACCAATTCCTATGCCCGTTTCGGCGAGTTTGAAGCGCCGCGCTTTGTGTCTTGGTCGCATCAGAACCGGTCGCAGCTCGTGCGCATCCCTGCGGCCCACGGCGATTTCCGCCGCATGGAGCTGCGCTCGCCCGACCCGGCGGCCAGCCCGTATCTGGCGTTCACGCTGCTCATCCACGCGGGCCTTGAGGGGATTGCGGACGAGCTGACCCTGCCTGCGCCGTGCAACCATGACCTGTTTACGGCGCCCGATGACGTGCGCGCACAGTATGCCCTGCTGCCGCACACGCTGGGAGAGGCGCTGGACCTTGCGCGTAACAGCACGTTTATCGCGTCGATCGTGCCCGAGGCCCTGCTATCCAACTACTTTGCCGCCAAGACGCGCGAGTGGGAGACCGTCTCCCGCGCCTCCGACCAGAAGGCCGCCGAGGACGAACTGTATTTTGCACGCTGGTAAAGCCGGCGCACGGGGAAGGGAGGGGCGATTATGGAACGCGTCTTACTCGTCGCACATACCAAACGAAGCGCTGCCGCGCTGGAAAACTTTTTGCGGGAAGTTGGCCTGCAGGCGGAATTTCTGATCTCACTGAGCAGCGTCGAGGCCCGGCGCAAGCTGGGCGACCAGAACTTTGATCTTGTTATTATCAATACGCCCCTGTCCGACGAGTTCGGCTATGAGCTGGCGCAGGACATGGCACAGTATACGATGGCTGGCGTCCTGCTGCTGGTTGGGGCCGAGCAGGCGGGCCAGGTGGCGGCCAAGACTTCCGACAGCGGCGTGCTGGTGCTGCCAAAGCCGGTGAGCAGGCTGCTGCTGCAGCAGAGCCTGCGCCTTGCGCAGGCGTCCCACCGCCGGCTGGGCAAGCTCATCGAGGAGAACCGCCGCCTGCGGCAAAAGCTGGAGGATCAGCGCCTGATCGGCCGCGCCAAGTGCATCCTCATCGAGTGCTGCGGCATGACCGAGCCCGAGGCCCATGCCTATATCGAGCGGCGCGCCATGGACGAGCGCAGGACCAAGCGGGCGGTGGCCTGCGACATCCTGCAGGCGGACACCGAATAAACAAATCTTTTTTCCAAACAGCCGTATGACCTTTGCGGCAGAAAGGAATCCTGAACGATATGACCAAATATATCTTTGTGACGGGCGGCGTGGTTTCCGGCCTTGGCAAGGGCATTACGGCGGCCTCGCTCGGCCGCCTGCTCAAAAGCCGCGGCCTGAAGGTGGCGGCCCAAAAACTTGATCCCTATATCAATGTGGACCCAGGCACGATGAGCCCGTTTCAGCACGGCGAGGTTTTTGTCACCGAGGACGGCGCCGAGACCGACCTGGATCTCGGCCATTATGAGCGCTTTATCGACGAGGATCTCAACCAGTTTTCCAACCTGACGACCGGCAAGGTCTACTGGAACGTGCTCAACAAGGAGCGCGCGGGCGAGTACCTCGGCGAGACCGTGCAGGTCATCCCGCATATCACGGGCGAGATCAAATCTTTCATCTATGCGGTCGGCAAAAAGACCAACGCCGACGTTGTCATCACCGAGATCGGCGGCACGACCGGCGACATCGAATCCCAGCCTTTCCTGGAGGCTATCCGTCAGGTGGCCGCCGAGGTCGGGCGGCGCAACTGCCTGTTCCTGCATGTGACGCTCGTGCCGTTCATCTCGGGCTCGGACGAGCCCAAATCCAAGCCTACCCAGCACTCGGTCAAGGAACTGCGCGGCATGGGCATCCAGCCCGATCTCATCATCTGCCGCGTTGACCGTCCACTGGATGAGGATATCAAGGCTAAAATTTCGCTGTTCTGCAATGTCGCACCCGACTGCGTCATTGAAAACCGCACGGTGCCCGAGCTGTA
>DWWZ01000155.1 GCA_019119435.1 Candidatus Butyricicoccus avicola | reverse complement strand
TGAGTCCGATTCCGAGTGCGTTGTTGTGTAGTGCTCCGATGTACAGCCGAATAGGTGCATGGAACACATCTACCTGATGTTTGAACGTTCCGAAGATTGGCCCGTTTGTCGGCAGAGTTCGTACTTTGGTTCGGATTCCGATGTCGTACGTCGTTCCGTTGAGTCCGATGTCGAGGAAATACGGTATGCACGTTCCTACCGCCTGGTCGCTCTTGAATCGTTTCGAGATGTTGTGAGTACTCCTGCCGTATCCGTGCAGGTACTGTTTCATTTGGTTCCCGCTTTGTACGCGTTCCCCTCCGAGTGTTACTTTGATTCCCATTTTTACTTACTTTTTTTGTTGTTCTCATCCCACATGAGACCTACGCAGATTGCCGCGAAACTGATAGAATACATGAAAATATATTGGGAAATCTCTACAAAAAGATTATAGGCTGCATACGATATCATACAACTAACCTCCGTCTAATTTTCTTTTAGTCAAAGGGGGTGGCTATAATGATAGAATTATATCATGTTTCTGCAACCGGCACAACGATACTTTGAACGTTTTACGCAACGCTTTTCCAATTTTTATCGTTTCACCGATTCAAAAAGGGGACAGGCATCTGCCTATCCCCCTTTTTTCATGCGTCTGATCGGGCCTGCTCGGCCTGCGCGCGGCTCTCTGCCGTCTGCGCGTGCAGCGCTCCCGGCGCGCTCGCGGCAAAAATGTCGGCCGCGGCGGTCGCCTGCAGGCGTTCCAACAGTTCTTCCCAGGTTTCTGCAAGCACACCGGTGCGCCCGTCGCGCAGGATCACGCCGTACCGCTCAGCGCCCGCTTGGTCGTCAAAGTAGCTGCCATACAGCGCACCGGTATCGTCGGTCAGCATGGCGGTAAACGCCCGGTCGGTCTCGTATACCCCGTAGAGCGCCTCGGCATCCTGGTTGAGAAAGCGGTAGCCCTGCGCGGTCAGGTCCTGATACCAGGACGATTCATAGTCGCGCGTGGTCGCCCACTCCATGGTCACCGGGCACCAGGCCGAAGCACCGTGATAGAGCAGATAGGCATAGGCCTGTTCCTCCATGCGCTCATCCCAGTCTTCGGGCAAATACGGATAAAGGTTGGGCAAGATCGTTCACTTCCTTGTATCGGTTTGCGGCGCAGATTACACGCGGCTCCACTGCACGCCTTGGCGGGTGTCCTTGATGGCGACGCCCATCTCGTTTAACAGATAATCGCGGATGCGGTCGGCCTCGGCAAAATCCTTGGCCTTCTTGGCGGCGGCGCGCTGCGCGATCAGCTCCTCGATTTTGGCCTTGTCCGGGTCCTCGGCATCGTCATGCTTCTGCACAATGTTCAGCACGCCGGTCAGCTCCATGAACAGATCGTACGCACCCTTGAGATAAGCGCGCGTCGCGTCGGCATGGCTGCCCGAGTAGGCATTGATGTCGCGCATGAGCTCAAAGATGGCCGACAGGGCATTTGCCGTGTTCATGTCGTCGTCCATGGCCTCGATGAACTTCTCCTTATACTGCTGGAGGGATGCCAGCGCCTCAGCTTCCTCGGCGGTCGGCGCATCGCCCTGCGCCTTCGAAATGCGGAACTCCAAATTATTGCGCGCCTCGTACAGCCGGTCGAGCGACGCCTTGTTCATCTTGAGCGACTCCTCGGAGTAGTTGAGCGGCGTGCGGTAGTGCGCGGACAGCATGAACATGCGGATGGTCTCATAGCCATACTCCTTCGCCGCGTCGCGGACCATGAAGAAATTGCCCTTAGACTTGGACATCTTCTCGTTATCAATGGTCAAAAAGCCATTGTGCAGCCAGTAATGGGCAAAGGTGCAGCCGTTTGCGCACTCGGACTGGGCGATCTCGTTCTCGTGGTGCGGGAAGGTCAGATCCAGGCCGCCCGAGTGGATATCGATCGTGGGGCCGAGATACTTGTTGACCATGGCCGAGCACTCGATGTGCCAGCCCGGACGGCCCTTGCCCCAGGGCGCCTGCCAAGACGGTTCGCCCGGCTTGGCGGCCTTCCAGACCGCGAAGTCCATCGGGTCCTCCTTGAGCTCGCCCACCGAGATGCGCGCGCCGGCCTGGAGCTCCTCAAGCGGCTGATGGGACAGCTTGCCGTACTCCGGGAAGGTCTTGGTGCGGAAGTAGACGTCGCCGTTTTCGGCTACATAGGCGTGGCCCTTGTCGATGAGGGTCTTGACGATGTCGATGATGGCGTCCATAGTCTCGGTCGCGCGCGGATGGTAGGTCGCGCGCTTGATGCCCAGGCCCTCAGCGTCCACAAAATATTCCTTGATATAGCGGTCGGCGATGACGTCGTAGGTCACGCCCTCCTCGTTGGCCTTGTTAATGACCTTATCATCGATATCGGTGAAGTTCTGCACGAAGGTCACCTTGTAGCCGCGGTACTCGAAATAGCGGCGCAGCAGGTCAAACATGATGAACGGGCGGGCGTTGCCGATGTGGAAATAGTTATAGACGGTCGGGCCGCACGAGTACATCTTGACTTCGCCCGGGGTGATCGGTACAAACTCCTCTTTCTGACGGGTCAGTGTATTGAACAGCTTCATGGGTATCAGTCTCCTTTATCTTCGATAAGCATTTGCGAAATTTGTTCGGGTGTCCGCATCCAGCGCGTACAGCTTGTGATAAAATCGGGTTCTTTCACCTCGAAGTGTGCGCAGGTACCCGGCTCCATACGGGAAAAATCGCGTTCCTCGCACCGGTACCACCCGGTTTCTCCGGTGAAGCGTGCCAGATGCAGCAGATAGCGCCCGCGCCGGATGGACTTACTTTGGTCTTCCCGTCTGGAAACGACCAAGGCGTCAAACCCACGGGTTCGAGTATCGTCGTGATCAAATAATCCACCGGCGAGATCCAAGCCGAGATCAATGAGGTCATCCCATCCCATTGTATGCGTTCTCCTCTCAGAAAAAATAAAAAACGCCTCCTCAGGTACAATAAAAACCCAAAGAGGCGGCCGAAAATGCGGTCGCGGTTCCACTCTTACGCTTCACTCTGATGCGCCTTAACGCGGCGCCGCACGCGGGGCATTACCCCCGCCGCTCCCGGACGCACCTTCCCCCGCCCTGCCGCAAGGCCCTTTCAGCCCGGAAAACGGGGGCCTCTCTCTTTGGCGGCATGCCAGCCGG
>DWWZ01000023.1 GCA_019119435.1 Candidatus Butyricicoccus avicola | reverse complement strand
CCAAAAAGTGCACGGTAAACCCGTCCAAGATGGCCTCCGCAATCTGTTCGAGCGTCATGCCGCGGTCAAGCATCGCCGTCATGGCGCCCGCCTTCTGGATATTCTGCTCCAGACGGTCAATGTCGCTGTCCCGTGCGCCCGGCATGAGCTGCACCAGATAACCGCCCGCCTGCTTGACGCTCTGGTCGGTATCCACCAGCACGCCCAGGGCGCAGGCCGATGGGATCTGCTCGCTCTCGGCAAAATAGCGAGTCACGTCCTCAGCGATCTCGCCGTTGACCAGGCCGACCATGCCGCTCACCGGCTCCTTGAGGCCGATGTCCTTGACCACGACCAGTTGGCCCCGGCCGACGCCCGCCCCGACATTGAGCTTGCCGTCCGGCCGCAGCGGCAGATCAACGGCCGGGTTTTGCAGATAGCCGCGCGCATAGCCTTCGCTGTCCGACACGCACACGATGGTGCCCAGCGGCCCGTCGCCGCGCACCTGCACCGTGACCGAGCCGTCATCCACCTTGAGCTGGCTGCCCATGATCGATGTGATGGTCAGGGTTCGCCCCAAGGCCGCGGTCGCCAGCGGCAGGGTCTTATGGATGTTCCGCGCCCGCTCGACCATGCCGGTCGTCTGGACGACAGTGATCTGGATCGCCGCATCAGCGGCGATCGCGCGAATTCTTCTGTCCATAGTCTGTCTCGTTCCTCTTTCTTGCAATGATAAAGATGCGGTCCTCGGTGCCGTCCAGCGCGCCGAACGACAGCTCCGGATGCAGCTCGATGCGGTCAAACCCGCTCTCCTCCAGCAGGGCGCACAGGTCTTGCGGCGCGTAGTATCGCTCGAGATGACTCTCCTCCATGCGCGCCCAGCGGTTCTTGTCCCCGATGCGCTCAAAGATATCGAAGTCGTAGGTGCACAGCGCGCCGTCAAAGTCCACCTGCCAGACGCAGTAGACGTCCTCGTCCTCGCGCACATAGCACTGCCCGTTCATGGCGTCAAATTTCTTCCGGGTGTTGACGTCAAACACAAAAACGCCGTCCGGCTCCAGGAACAGGGCGACGCGCCGGAAGGCCTCGCGCAGGACCGCGGGGTCCGTGACATAGTTTATGCTGTCCAGGCAGCACAAAACGGCCTGTACCGTGCCGTACAGGTCCAACTCCTCCATGCGCTGATGTAAAAAAACCGGTCGCGGGTCGCAGTCCAGCGTATTGTTCATGGCCTGCATGAGCATCTCGTCCGAGGCGTCCGCGCCGATCATCTCATAGCCCCGGCGGGCCATCTCCCCGGTGAGCGTCCCTGTGCCGCAGGCAAGGTCCAAAACGAGCGCTGGCCGGAAGCCGCACCGCGCAAAGACCTGCTCAAAATAATCCGCCCACCGGTCATACCCCACGTCATCGGTGAAGCGGTCGTAGTAGGCGGATAAAAAGCGATAGCTGTCCATTTATGCCTTGCCCTTCGCGCGGTCCAGCACCATGCGGTAGCCGTCCGTGCCATAGATCAGGCACTTGTTGACACGGCTGATGGTCGCGGTGCTGGCACCAGTCTCCTTGACGATATCGCTATAGATCTGTCCGTCGTCCAGCATCTTGGCCACCTGGAACCGCTGCGCCATGGCGCGCAGCTCGGTAATCGTGCACAGATCTTCAAAGAAATTATAGCATTCTTCCACCGAGGTGAGGGAGAGGACCCCCTCAAACAGCTCATCCATATGAGCGTCCTTCAGTTTGCTGTTCATTCTGTAGCCTCCATAGGTTTACTTTAGATTTATCGTAACACAACACTTTAAGAAAGTAAACAGTTCCAGTGGAAAATTCGCAAATCGTTCATAAGTTTTTCACAGGCGAACCACAAAAAAGCGGTGCGCTTTTAGGCACACCGCCGATTGTCAGACAAAGGCTGCGTTGTTTTTCGGTTACGTATGGACTTCGATCGGGTTTTCCAGATTCTGACCGGGTGCAAAATCGACAAACAAGGTCAGCGGATAGCGCACGCCCTGCGGCATGGGATAGATGTTCGTAAAGGTATCCCCTTTTTCGCCCGCCACCAACGTCGAGACGCTGCTGAACGAATCCCGCACCCCGTCTGCATCAATAAATTCACTAAAGGGAGCTGTGTTGGTATGATAGGTCCCCTTCTTTGTCCGAATGCGGAAGGTATGCGCGGCCTCATCCGGATATCCCTCAGCCTCCACCTGTTCAATATAATCGGGCAGACCGGTGAGCTGTCCGTCAGCCTGTAACAGGACCGTGTCCTGATCCTTGGGCACGATTGCCGCGTCGTCCAGATGCACGGTCAGATGCTCGGCCGTATCATACCAAGCACTGTCCAACCAAATGGCGCCGCCGCCATAATCCCGGTCATTTCCCGTGCCGCTGACACCGTTTCGGATACCGTCCACGCGGTTTCCATCCTCATCGGTCAGGTAGAACGGCAGGTAGGTCAGCCAGGCATCATTCTCCGGGTCGGTATGCCAGGTGATCCGGGTATTGGACGGGTAAACTTCAATTTCGTCGATGGTCAGCTTCTGGCCCAGCACGTCGGCCGTCTGTCCCACTGGAAAGATCTTGCCGCTCTGCAAAAACTGCGGTTCAATCGTAATCGGAATGTCCAGCGTGAACAGGACGGCGGGCGTATCCTGGGATTCGCGCTCATCCATTTCGTACATGTCGGCATCCTGCCATATCTCTTGGGTGCGTACCTCGACATGGAGCTGCATTTGTGTCTGGATCACGCCTTCTTCTGTGGCGTGGAGTCTCCAAGTATACAGGGTCTTCTGCACTTTGTCAAGACCCAAATAGGTCCGCAATGTATCAAAAAGTCCCTTTTCGCCCTCGTTTTTCTCCATGCCTTCCTCGCCGAAGGTCATGCTGACCGGCAGCGCATTGCCAGCCGTATCCTGTAAATGTGGAATCAGTTCCAGATCTCTTCCCTGCTCGTCGGACAAGCTGTAAAAAACAGAGACATTCATCGGATCGGCAATCAGATACTCGACTGTGACGGTTACGCCGTCCTGTGTATAGGTGTCCCCGACCAGCTGTACATAATCATGCGCAACCGCTGCCTTGAGGCTGGGATCAAACGCGACCGCCTCGACCAGCTCGCGCACGATCGGCACCCGGCTGGCCGCCAGTGCAAACGTAACCGAACTGTTGACCAGCAGTATAAACGCTGCTGCCGTTCCAGTTACGCCGATTAAGGGTTTAAGCCATCTGCGTCGTTTTTCCCGTCGTTCCGCCCGCGCAATGGTTCGGTTCAGACGGGTTTCCAGTTCGTCTGGGATCTGCTCCGCCTGATTGAGCAGGTCGTCCCATGCTTCATTTCGCTTCATCACACATCCTCCTCCAGTTCCACACGGAGCAGATCCCAGACGAACTGGAAACCCGTCTGAACCGAACCATTGCGCGGGCGGAACGACGGGAAAAACGACGCAGATGGCTTAAA
>DWWZ01000154.1 GCA_019119435.1 Candidatus Butyricicoccus avicola | reverse complement strand
GTCTCGGCCGGCTCGGCCTGCTCCAAGGGCAAGGAGAGCGCGGTCCTGCGCGCCATGGGCCTGGACAAAAAGCGCATCGACAGCGCGCTGCGCGTCTCGTTCGCGCCGTTTAACACCCAAGAGGATGTGGATGCGCTGATCGCCGGCCTGGAGGCGGGCGCGCGCATGCTGCGAAGATAACAGAAAGGAAACGATAGATCGATGAAAGAGGTATTCCTGCTCAAGTGCGGCGAGATCGTGCTCAAGGGCCTAAACCGCAAGAAATTTGAGGACCGCCTGCTGGCCAACATCAAGCGCCGCCTGAAGCCCCTGGGCGTCAGCGCCGTGACCATGCGCCAGTCGGTCATCTACGTCGAGATCCCCGCGGAGGCCGACGGCGACGCGGTCATGGAGGCCGTGCAGAAGATCTTCGGCATCGCGCTCATCTGCCGCGCGGCTGTGTGTGACAAGACGCTCGAGAGCATGCAGCAGATGGCCGAGAGCTACCTGGCCGAGCGCATCGCGCAGGCGCGCTCGTTCAAGGTCGAGACCAAGCGCGGCGACAAGCGCTTCCCAATGACCTCGGTGCAGGTCTCCCAGCACCTGGGCGGCGAGCTGGCCGAGAAGTACCCGCACATGAAGCCGGACATGCACCATCCCGAGCTGACCATCCACTTTGAGATCCGCGACCAGTACGCCTTCGTGCACGCCGGCCCGGTGCCGGGCGCGGGCGGCATGCCGGTCGGCACAAACGGCCGCGCGGCCCTGCTGCTGTCGGGCGGCATCGACTCGCCGGTCGCGGGCTACATGATGGCAAAGCGCGGCCTGGAGCTCGTCGGCGTGCACTTTTTCAGCTATCCCTACACCTCCGAGCGGGCCAAGGAGAAGGTCTTTGCCCTCGGCCGGAAGCTGACCGCCTACTGCGGCCGCATGCCCGTCCTGGTCGTGCCGTTCACCAAGATCCAGGAGGAGATCCGCGACAAGTGTCACGAGGAGCTCTTCACCCTTATCATGCGCCGCTTCATGATGCGCATCGCCGAAAAGCTGGCCATCCAGTACGAGTGCGGCGGCCTCATCACGGGCGAGAGCCTGGGCCAGGTGGCCAGCCAGACCATGCCGGCCATGGCGGTCACGAACGCGGTGTGCCAGACGCTGCCGGTCTTCCGGCCGGTCATCGGCATGGACAAGGAGGAGATCGTGCAGATCGCGCGCAAGATCGACACCTTTGAGACCTCGATCCTGCCGTATGAGGACTGCTGCACGGTCTTTACGCCCAAGCACCCGAACACCAAGCCCAAGATGGCCAAGATCGTGGAGGCCGAAAAGAATCTGGACGTGCAGGCGCTGGTGGACCAGGCGGTCGCCGGCACGGAGCGCGTGATCCTCTGAGGCGCGGGCGCCTGCCGCTACAAAAATTTTACCAAAACTTGATTGCACCGGCATCTCCCGGCGTGGTATTGTAAACGTGTACCATACCGGCCTATGCCGGAAGGAAGGAAAAAGACTAGATTATGAAAGCAGAACTGATCGCAGTCGGCACCGAGATCCTGCTCGGCGATATCGTCAACACCGACGCCCAGGTTATTTCCCAGGGATTGTCCGAGCTCGGCATCGACGTCTATTACCAGACCGTCGTCGGCGACAACCCCCAGCGCCTCGAGCGCGTTATCCGCGAGGCCAAGGAGCGCGCCGATATCATCATCACCACCGGCGGCCTCGGGCCCACCCTGGACGACCTGACCAAGGAGACCCTGGCCCGGGTGTTCGGCAAGCGGATGGCCCTCAACACCGAGGCACTGGACCGCATCCGCGCCTTCTTTGACGGCATCGGCCGCGAGATGACCCCGAACAACGAAAAGCAGGCCTGGCTGCCCGAGGGCTGCGTGCCGCTGCAAAACGACTGGGGCACGGCGCCGGGCTGCGCCTTTGAGGCCGACGGCACCCACGTCATCATGCTGCCCGGCCCCCCGCGCGAGTGCGAGCCCATGTTCAAGTACCGCGCCATGCCCTATCTCTACAAGCTCGCCGGCGGCTGCATCGTCTCGCACAACGTGCGCGTGTTCGGCCTGGGCGAGTCGGCCATGGAGGACATCCTGCACGACATGATGGCCTCCATGCGCAACCCGACCATCGCGCCCTACGCCAAGACCAGCGAGTGCTTCGCCCGCGTCACGGCCAAGGCCGACACCCCCGAGCAGGCCGAGCGCATGCTGGCGCCGGTCGTCGAGCAGGTGGTGTCCATGCTGGGCGACAGCGTCTACGGCGTGGACGTCGATTCGCTTGAGCAGGTGGTGGGCGACGGCCTGCGCGCGCGCGGCATGACCCTCGCGGTCGCCGAGAGCTGCACGGGCGGCCTGCTGTCCAAGCGCATCACCGACCTGCCCGGCGCGTCCGACTACTATAAGGGCGGCGTGTGCTCGTACGCCAACGAGGTCAAGGTGCACGTGCTCGGCGTTTCCGAGCAGACCCTCGCCGACAAGGGCGCCGTCTCGCCCGAGGTGGCCGAACAGATGGCCCGCGGCGTGGCCCGTCTGATGGGCACCGACTTCGGCGTCGGTATCACGGGCGTGGCCGGTCCGGGCGGCGGCACCGACGAAAAGCCGGTCGGTTTGGTCTATATCAGCGTCTGCCGCGGCGACGCCGTGGAGACCCGCCGCATGCGCTCGAGCCTGGGCCGCGACCGCGTGCGCAACCAGGCCGCGTCGACCGCGCTCGACCTCATCCGCCGCATGCTGCCGGAAAAGTCAGTCTAACCAAAAGGCGCGCAAAAAGTTCATAAAAAATTGTCCAGTGTTTGCATAAAAAGCGAAATATCACTGGACTTTTTTTTGCGCTGGTTGTATACTATACCTAGTAAAACAGATTTTTCCCCTGGAGAAACTGTATAAAAACGACAAAGTTCGACAGGAAAGTTCTGCAATACTGAGGAAAACGCGCGGATTTGCGCATTTTAGAGGGAGATGAACGCATGGCTTTGCAAACAAGGATGACAACCAAAGAAGATCATGCCGCCTTGTTTCAGTCCGGCCGGGACTGCCGCGCCTACGAGTTTATGGGCGCCCATCCGCAGACCCGCGATGGACAGGAAGGTTATTACTTTTCTGTATTGGCGCCGAACGCCGTCGAGGTCGCCGTCATGGGCGAGTTCAACGGCTGGAGTCGGAATGCGAATATCATGCAGCGGGATGAAACAGGCATATGGGAGTGCTTTATTCCCGGCGTGAAGCAGTACGATTCGTATAAGTATTCGATCCACACGCAGGACGGCCAGTTCCTGGACAAGGCCGACCCCTACGCTTTCCACTCCGAGACCCGGCCGGCCAACGCCTCCAAGACCTTCGATCTTGCCGGCTACGAATGGCACGACGGCAGCTGGATGGACTGGCGCGGCAAGCACCTGCCCTACACCGCGCCCGTCAATATCTATGAGGTGCACATGGGCTCGTGGAAGCGCCATGAGGACGGGAACTTCTATTCCTACCGGCAGCTGGCCGACGAGCTCATTCCCTATGTCAAGGAGATGGGCTACACCCACATCGAGTGCATGCCCCTGACCGAGCATCCGCTCGACGGCTCCTGGGGCTATCAGGTCACCGGCTACTTCGCCGCCACCTCGCGCTATGGCACGCCGCACGACCTCATGTATTTTGTGGACAAGTGCCACGAGGCCGGCCTGGGCGTCATCATGGACTGGGTGCCCGCGCACTTCCCCAAGGACGGGCAGGGCCTGGTCGAGTTCGACGGCTCCTATCTCTATGAGTACTCCGACCCGCTCAAGATGGAGCACAAGGAGTGGGGCACGCGCGTGTTCGATTATGGCAAGGTGTCCGTGCGCAACCTGCTGTTCTCCTCGGCCATGTTCTGGATCGAGCAGTTCCACATCGACGGCCTGCGCGTGGACGCGGTCGCCTCCATGCTCTACCTGGACTACAACCGCCAGGGCGAATGGCGCCCCAACATCTACGGCGGGCGCGAGAACCTCGAGGCAGTCGACTTCCTGCGCGTTTTGAACCACCTGGTCTTGAGCGAGCACCCCGACGTTATGATGATCGCCGAGGAGTCCACCGCCTGGCCCATGGTCACAAAGCCGGGCGCGGTCGGCGGCCTGGGCTTTAACTTCAAGTGGAACATGGGCTGGATGAACGACATGCTGTGCTACATGTCGGCCGACCCGTTCTTCCGCAAGGACATGCATGACAAGATCACGTTTTCGTTCATGTATGCGTTCTCCGAAAACTATATCCTGCCGCTCTCGCACGACGAGGTCGTGCACGGCAAGCGGTCGCTCATCGACAAGATGCCCGCCCCCTATGAAAATAAGTTCGCGTCGCTCCGGACGCTCTATGGCTATATGATGGCCCACCCGGGCAAGAAGATGCTGTTTATGGGCGGCGAGTTCGCCCAGTTCGCCGAGTGGAACGAAAACCGCGGCCTGGACTGGATGCTGCTCGACTACGAAGCGCACCGCCAGATGCAGACCTACGTCAAGGCGCTCAACGCCATGTACCTGGCCAACAAGCAGCTGTGGGAAAACGACATGGATTGGCAGGGCTTCGAGTGGATCTCCCACGACGACAACCGCAACAACATGATCGCCTTCCGCCGCATCGCCTCGGACGGCACCGACCTCATCTGCGTGGTCAACTTCGCCCCGGTCTATCACCCGAGCTACCGCATCGGCGTGCCCTATCCCGGCACCTATGAGGAGATCTTCTCGTCCGACGAGGTCCGCTTCGGCGGCTCGGGCGTCAAGAACGGCAAGGTCCGCTCCAAGGCGGCCGCGTCCGTCCTGCCCAAGGTCATCGACGAGGAGACCGGCAAGCTCACGCCGGCCAAGATGCACGGCTATGCCGACCTCATCGACCTCGAGATTGCGCCCCTGTCGGTCATCTACCTCAAGGGCAAGCCGCGCGTGGCGCGCCGCGCCAAGGCCACCCCGGCCGGCAAGACCGCCAAGGCCGAGAGCAAGACGGCCGACAGCCGCAAGAACGACAAGGGCAAGGGCGAAAAGCCCCGCACCCAGGCCGCGCGCCGCACGCGCGCGCCCAAGGCCGAAGAGTAAGACCGTTCTTCCCGCCGCACGGCGGGAACTACCGCCGCGTCCCTGCGCACAAGGAGGGGGCGCAGGCTGAGATATATTTCAACAAGTGAGGAGAAACGGAGAGTAATCATGTATCGGAAAAAAGAATGCGTTGCCATGCTGCTGGCCGGCGGCCAGGGCAGCAGACTGTATGTCCTGACCACAAAGGTCGCAAAGCCGGCCGTCCCCTTTGGCGGCAAGTACCGGATCATCGACTTCCCGCTCTCGAACTGCGTCAACTCCGGCATCGATACGGTCGGCGTGCTGACGCAGTATGAGCCCCATGCCCTCAACGCCTACATCGGCTCGGGCCAGACCTGGGACCTCGACCGCATGCGCGGCGGCGTCTACACCCTGCCGCCCTATCAGCGCGGCAAGGGCGCGGACTGGTACAAGGGCACGGCAAACGCCATCTATCAGAACATCGCCTTCATCGAGGAGTATGACCCGGACTACGTGCTCATCCTGTCCGGCGACCATATCTACAAGATGAACTACAACAAGATGCTCCAGCATCACAAGAAGATGGGCGCCGACGCCACCATCGCCGTCATGGACGTGCCGATGGACGAGGCCTCCCGCTTTGGCATCATGAACTGCCACGAGGACGGCACCATCTACGAGTTCGAGGAGAAGCCCAAGCACCCCAAGAGCACCCTGGCCTCCATGGGCATCTACATCTTCACCTGGAAGAAGCTGCGCCAGTACCTCATCGACGACGAGAACAACCCGAACTCGTCGAACGACTTCGGCAAGGACATCATCCCGGCCATGCTCAACGCCAACGAAAAGCTGGTGGCATACCGCTTTGAGGGCTACTGGAAGGACGTCGGCACGATCGAGTCGCTGTGGGAGGCCAACATGGACCTGCTCTCGCCCAAGTCCGGCCTCAACCTCTCGGACGACACCTGGAAGATCTACGGCCGCAACAACGGCGCACCCCCGCACTTCACCAGCAAGCAGTCCAAGGTCACCCACTCGCTCGTGTCCGAGGGCTGTGAGATCTACGGCGAGGTGTCCGAGTCCATCCTGTTCTCGGACGTGACCATCGAGAAGGGCGCCAAGGTCGAGTACTCGATCCTCATGCCGGGCGCCGTCGTGGAGAAGGGCGCGTCCGTGCGCTATGCGATCGTCGCCGAGAACGCGCACATCTGCGCGGGCGCTTCGGTCGGCGCCGCGCCGAGCGAAGTCGCCGCCGACGACTGGGGCGTCGCCGTCGTCGCGTCCGGCGTGCGCATCGGCAAGAACGCAAAGCTCGGCGCCAAGGAGATGGCGGGCGAGGACCTGCCCGACCAGGAATCGTAAAGAGGGGATAAAAAACCATGAAAAATGTTTTAGGACTTATCATCGCTTTTGACACCGACAACGACCTGCGCGAGCTGACCGACCACCGCACGGTGGCCGCGGTCCCCTTTGGCGGCCGTTACCGCATCGTCGACTTCATGCTCTCGAACATGGCAAACGCCGGCATCTTCCGCATCGGCCTGCTCATGAAGGACAAGTACCAGTCGCTCATCGACCACATCGGCACGGGCAAGGACTGGGACCTGTCCCGTAAGAACGGGGGCATTACGCTGCTGCCGCCGTACTCCTTCTCCAAGAAGGCGTCGCCGCTCGTCACGGGCGAATACCGCGGCAAGATCGACGCCCTGGCCGGCGCCATCGACTACCTGCAAAAGACCCGCGCCGACTACGTCGTGCTGGCCGACGGCGACCTCATCGCCAACATCGACCTGCGCGAGGTGCTCAAGGCGCACGAGGCCGGCGGCAACGACATCACCATGGTCGTCACCAAGAAGTCGGCCGACAACCCGTACACCACCTACTGCGAGCTCAACCGCAAGCGCGAGATCGTGGACATCCGCGTGGGCGACAACAACGACGGCAAGTGCAAGTACTCGGCCCTCGGCGTGTACGTCATGTCCCGCCAGTACCTCATCCACCTCATCGCCGACTGCGTCACCCACAACTGCATCCACTTCGAGCGCGAGCTGCTCGCCCGCGCATTAAACGACAGCAACATCGGCGCGTACGTATTCAACGAGTACAACATGAAAGTCTTTGACGCCAAGGACTACTTCCAGGCCAACATGGACATCCTGGACAAGGACTGCCGCGACGAGCTCTTCCTGCGCACCCGCCCGATCTTCACCCGCATCTATGACGAGTCGCCCGCCTACTACGGCGACCAGGCCGAGGTCAGCGACTGCCTCGTCGCCGACGGCTGCCACATCGAGGGCAAGGTCACAAACTCCATCCTGTTCCGCGACGTGCTCGTCGAGAAGGATGCCGAGATCAAGGATTCCATCATCATGGAGAACGGCCGCATCCTGACCGGCGCGTCGCTGGCGCACATGGTGCTGGACCGCGGCGTCACCATCCGCGAGGGCCGCACCATGATGGGCCACGAAAACTACCCGGTCGTCGTCGCCAAGCGCTCGGTCGTCTAAAAAAGCGCCGGCCGCCGCGGGGGAGTGCCCCGCCGCGCGTGGATGGGACCAAACTTTCAGAACGCGTTCTGGATGTTCTATTTCTGATACCGTTTGCAAAGCGGGAGCGTCCAACAAAGGGAAGCTCCCGCTTTTGAACTCTCTGGAGAGGGGATACTGCTATGAAAATTATGTTTGTCAGCTCGGAGGTCGCCCCCTTTATCAAGACCGGCGGCCTTGGCGACGTGGCCGGCGCGCTGCCCGAGGCGCTGGCCCGGGCCGGGCATGACGTGCGCGTCTTCTGCCCGCTGTACAGCGCCATCGGCCAGAACTTCCGCGACAAGATGACCCACGTCAAAAACGCCTACGTCCAGCTTGGCTGGCGCAACCAGTACTGCGGCATCTTCCGCTATGACAAGGGCGGCGCCACCTATTACTTCATCGACAACGAGTACTATTTTGCCCGCACCCAGCTCTATGGCGAGTATGACGACGCCGAAAGGTTCGCATACTTTAGTAAGGCCGTGCTCGAGATCCTGCCCGACCTCGACTGGAAGCCCGACGTCATCCACTGCAACGACTGGCAGACCGCGCTCGTCCCGGTCTACTACAACCTCATGTTCGCCGGCCGGCCGGACTACGCCGGCATCAAGACCGTCTTCACCATCCACAATATCGCCTTCCAGGGCCGCTATGGCCGGGACGTGCTCGAGTACGTCATGGGCATCGACGACGCCCACTTCCGCTCGGGCTTTATGGAGATGGACGGCGATGTCAACCTCATGAAGGCGGCCATCCTGGCGTCGGGCGCGGTCACGACCGTGTCCCCGAGCTATGCCGAGGAGATCCAGACGCCCTACTACGGCCACGGCCTGGACTCCATCCTGCGCAACAACAGCTATAAGCTGCACGGTATCTTGAACGGCATCGACATGGAGGCCTTCAACCCGGCGACCGACCCGGCCATCCTAAAGCACTATACCCCGACGCGCCTCGCGGGCAAGCAGGCCGACAAGGCCGACCTGCTGTCGCTGTGCGGCCTGGAGGGCGGCCCGGACACGCCGGTCATCGGCATGATCGGCCGCCTGACCGACCAGAAGGGCCTGGATCTTGTCGAGGCCGTGCTGGACGACATCCTGCAGGACGACATCCGCCTGATCGTCCTGGGCAAGGGCGACTGGCGCTATGAGCAGATGTTCCTCGACGCCAAGCGCCGTTATCCGGACAAGATCTCGGTGTCCATCCTGTTCTCGGGCGAGCTGGCCAACAAGATCTACGCCGGCGCCGACCTGTTCCTCATGCCCTCCAAGACCGAGCCGTGCGGCCTGGCGCAGATGATCGCCCTGCGCTACGGCACCATCCCGATCGTCCGCGAGACCGGCGGCCTCAAGGACACGGTCACGGCCTTTGTCGACTACAAGGGCACGGGCAACGGCTTTACCTTCTTCAGCTACAACGCGCACGACATGCTGCACGTCATCCGTGAGGCCTGCGAGGTCTACCGCTTTAACCCCAAGGCGTGGAAAAAACTGGTCCAGGGCGGCATGGAGACCGACTTCAGCTGGACGAAATCTGCCGAAAAATATGTTGAGGTCTATCAGTCGATTTGATATGATAGAAGTAAGCGTACAGGACTGCCCGGCCTGGCTGGGCAGTCCTCGCTTTCGTTTGAATGTGTTTTTGCGAAGGCCGGGCCGGATTTGGCCTTGGCAAAAGCACTTTCCAAGTAAGGAGTATCACACTGTATGTTTGAACAGCGAATTTTTCAGTCCCGGGACCCCGCCTGCAAGCAGCCCTATGGCGCCGTGCCGGCCGGGACCGCGGTGCGCTTTTCGGTCTATCCGCCGCGGGAGGTCTTCCTGCGCGGCGTGACCCTCTATATCGGCGCGGACGGCGACCAGCCCACGGCCATCCCCATGCACTGGGACGGCCTGGCAGGCGCGTGCGACCGCTACACCGCCTGCTTCACCCCCGCAGAGCCCGGCCTGTACTGGTACTATTTCCAGGCCGACAGCCGCACCGAGCGGCAGTATATCTGCCGGGGCACGGGCGGCGTGGGCTATGAGAGCGCCGCGCCCGAAAACTTTTACCAGCTCACCGTCTATGACGGCGCCTACCAGGTCGCGGGCTGGTTCGGCCGCGGCATCACCTACAATATCTTCCCCGACCGCTTCTGCCGCACCGAGGTGCCGCCCAAGGAGGGCTACCGCGCGCCGCGCGTCGTGCACGAGGACTGGAACGACATCCCGGTCTATCAGCCGGACGCCCACGGCGAGATCCTGAACAACGACTTCTTCGGCGGCAGCCTCAAGGGCGTGCTGTCCAAGCTCGACTATCTGCAATCCCTGCACGTGCAGACCATCTACTTTAACCCCATCTTCGAGGCCTACTCCAACCACCGCTATGACACCGGCAACTATAAGGCCATCGACCCCATGATGGGCACCGAGGAGGACTTCAAGACGCTGTGCGCCGAGGCGGCCAAGCGCGGCATGCGCGTCATCCTGGACGGCGTGTTCAGCCACAACGGCTATGACAGCCTCTACTTCAACGCCCGCGGCCACTATGACAGCGTCGGCGCCTTCCAATCGCAGGACTCGCCCTATTACGAGTGGTACGAGTTCTCGCACTGGCCCGACCAGTACAGCTCGTGGTGGGGCATTTACACGCTGCCACAGGTCAACGAGCTCAACCCCAAGTACCTGGACTATATCATCGAGGACGAGGACAGCGTCATCCGCCGCTGGCTGGCGCTGGGCGCGTCGGGCTGGCGCCTGGACGTGGCCGACGAGCTGCCAGACGCCTTTATCCAGAAGCTCAACGCGGCCGCCCGCCGCGAAAAGCCGGATGCGCTCATCGTGGGCGAGGTGTGGGAGGACGCCTCAAACAAGGTCAGCTATTCGGTCCGCCGCCGCTATTTCCAGGGCGGGGAGCTCGACAGCGTCATGAACTATCCGCTGCGCGACGGCGTCATGAGCTTTTTGGGCGGCTCGCCGGCCGAGGACTTTGCCGAAAAGATGGAGTGCCTGCGCGAGAACTACCCGCGCGCGGTCTTCTATAACCTCATGAACATCATCGGCACCCACGACACGCCGCGCGCCCTGACCGTCATGGGCGCCCGGCCGGAGGACTGGAGCGGCTCGCGCGACCACCGCGCCCACGCCCGCCTGACCGGCGACGCCCTGGTTGCCGCGCGGCGCAAGATGTACCTGGCCGCGACCATCCAGTTCACCATGCCCGGTTCGCCCACCATCTATTACGGCGACGAGGCCGGCGTGCAGGGCTTTGAGGACCCGTTCAACCGCCGCACCTATCCCTGGGGCAGTGAGGACGGCTCGCTCTTGGACTTTTACCGCCGCCTGTGCGCCGTGCGCGCGGGCTCGTCCGCCCTCGCGGACGGCGAGATCGCCTTCCGCCGCGCCGAGGCCGGCGTGCTCGTCTATGAGCGCTGGGACGCCGACGAGCGGCTGTTTGTCGTCATCAACCGCGACGAGGAGGCCGTCGTGCGCCTGGCCTGCCACGAGGTCCAGGACCTTCTGGACGGCGGCACGCGCATCACGGCCGACGCCGAGGCGCTCGCGCTGCGCATGCCGGCCTGCACGGCCCGCATCCTGCGCGTCATCGAGTGAGAGGAGGGACATCCCATGGACTTTACCGAGAAAAAACTGTCCGAACAGTACTATTTTGAGGGCCGCATCATGAAGGCGCGCGTCGACGAGGTCGAGCTGCCCGGCGGCGGCCGCGCCACGCGCGAGGTGTGCGAGCACCTGGGCGGCGTGGGCATCCTGCCCATCGACGCGGACGGCCAGGTCCTCCTGGTGCGCCAGTTCCGCTATCCGTTCGGGGAGCTGCTGCTCGAGATCCCGGCGGGCAAGCTCGACCACGGCCCGGGCGAGGACCACTACGCCTGCGGCGTGCGCGAGCTGCGCGAGGAGACCGGCTGCACGGCCGACGAGATCACCTACCTCGGCTGCATCTACCCGTCGCCCGGCTTTTTGACCGAGGTGACCCACCTGTACGCCGCGCGCGGCCTGCACGCGGGCGAGATGCAACCCGACGAGGGCGAATTTTTGGAGCTTGTGCGCATCCCGGCGGACGAGCTCGAGCGGCGCATCGCTGCGGGCGAGATCCGCGACGCAAAGACCGTGGCCGCGATGTACCGCGCGCGGCTTTTGGGGCTTCTGGACACACGGAGGTGATTGAGGGTGGCAAAAACGATTCTCGTCGTCGAGGACGAGCAGGACATTGCCAATATCATCAGCTTTAACCTGAAACGCAACGGCTTTGACACGCTGGTGGCGTACGACGGGCCGACCGGGCTCAAGATGGCGCTCGAACAGGCGCCCGACCTCATCCTGCTCGACGTCATGCTGCCCGGCATGGACGGCTTTGAAATCTGCCGCCGCGTGCGCGCGCAGTCCCAGGTGCCCATCATCATGCTGACCGCCCGCGAGGAGGAGGCGGACAAGATCCTGGGCCTGGAGCTCGGCGCGGACGACTACGTCACAAAGCCCTTCTCCAACCGCGAACTCATCGCGCGCATCCGGGCCAATATGCGCCGCTTTTCGGCGGCCGAGGCGCCCGCGGCCAAGGCCGAGGGGCACAAGGGCCTTGAGATCTCCGAGGAGGACACGGCCGTCTACAAGGACGGCAAGCCCATCGACCTGTCCGTGCGCGAGTTTGACATCCTCTCGTACCTCGCCGCCGAGCCCGGCCGCGTGGTCTCGCGCGAGGAGCTGATGGAAAAGGTGTGGGGCTTTGAGTACTACGGCGACCTGCGCGCGGTCGACGTGGCCATCCGCCGCCTGCGCGAGAAGATCGAGGACGAACCGGCCCAGCCCAAGTACATCATCACCAAGCGCGGCCTGGGCTATTACTTCGCAAAGAACTAAGGAGAACCGCTTATGTTCCGCAGTCTGCATATGAAGCTGGTGCTCATCCTCATCCTGCTCATCGTCTCGGTCATGGCCGTCATGGGCACGTTCCTGGTCAACAGCGTCGGCAGCTATTACCTCAACGACTTTGAGACCCAGATCGAGAGCGTCATGACCGAGAACGGCAGCGAGACGCTGCGCTCGCTTGAGCAGGCCGCGGCGGGGGAGGACGGCCCGGCGCGCATCCTGGAGATCCTGTCGGCCTATGACGGCCGCCTGGGCATCGATACTTACCGCACCTACGCCGTCCTGGACGGCACGGGCGCCTTTGTGGCCGGCCGGAACGAGGCGTTTGCCAGCGAGCTGACCCGCACGCCCAACATCATCACCGCCATGAACGGCGCGGTCGGCTCGCACAACACCACCATCGACAGCTACATGGACTATGCCATCCCGCTCTCGCTGGACGAGGACGGCAAGGACCCGCGCTACATCGTCTACTTCTTCGACGACAAGCGCGAGACCCGCGACCTGTCCTGGAATTTCTTCGGCATCGTGCTCAAGGCCATGACCTTCGGCCTGCTGGTCGCGGTGTTTTTGTCCTTCCTGCTGTCCAAGACCATCACGACCCCCATCGAGAACATCCGCACCCGCGCGCAGATGGTGGCCTCGGGCGACTTCAGCCACCGGCTGGAGATCCAGTCGAACGACGAGATCGGCGAGCTGACCGCCACCTTCAACCACATGGCCGACCGTCTGCACGACACGCTCGAGGAGGTCGCTGGCGAGCGCGACAAGCTCGGCACCATGTTCCTGCACATGGCCGACGGCGTCTCTGCCTTCAGCGCCGACGGCAAGCTCGTCCAGATGAACCCGGCGGCCGAGCGCCTTTTGGGCGTGCCCTACCGCGAGGACGAGCACTTCAACGACCTGTTTGAGGGCATCGAGATCCCGACCCCGCAGAAGGCGGGCAAGCAGGGCTTCGTGCAGATGGAGATGGAGCGGCAGGGCCGCACGCTGTCGGTCCTGTTTGCGCCCTACGGCGCGGGCGAGAACGAGCGCGGCATCGTCGCTGTCATCCACGACATCACCGAGCAGCGCAAGCTGGACGACTCCCGCCGGGAGTTCATCGCGAACGTCTCGCACGAGCTGCGCACCCCGCTGACCAACATCAAAAGCTACACCGAGACCCTGCTCGACGCCGCCGGCGACCTGCCGGCCGACACCGAGGTCAAGTTCCTCTCGGTCATCGCGGGCGAGACCGACCGCATGACCCGCATCGTCAAGGACCTTTTGACCCTGTCCAAGCTGGACTGCGGCAAGATGGACCTGCACTTCCACCGCTTCTCCATGCAGCACATGCTGGAGGGCGTGTACAACGCCATGGCCCTGGAGGCCGAGAACAACGGCCTGACGCTCAAGCTGCGCCTGGCGGGGGAGATGCCGGTCATGAACGGCGACCGCGAGCGCCTGGAGCAGGTGGTCATCAACATCCTGTCCAACGCCGTCAAGTACACCCCGCGCGGCGGGCACATCGAGCTGTCGGCCGCCCCCTATGACAGCACCCACGTCAAGATCGCCGTCCGGGACGACGGCATGGGCATCCCGGAGGCCGACCAGCCCCGCCTGTTTGAGCGCTTTTACCGCGTGGACAAGGCGCGCTCGCGCGCCAAGGGCGGCAGCGGCCTGGGCCTTGCCATCGCCAAGGAGATGGTCGAGGCCCACCGCGGCACCATCTCGCTCACCTCCAAGCTGGACGTGGGCACGACCTTCACCATCATCCTGCCGACCAACCTGCCGGCCGACGCAGACGGTATGGTATAACGCGCTATGAAACATCTGAGTCCCAAACTGAAAAACCGCATGAAGAACGCGGCGCTCGTCGTGCTGACCGTGCTGCTCGTGGCGCTGACCGGCCTTGGCTGGGTGGGCGACCTGAACCTCGACACCATCCCGGCGGGCTCGTGGCTGGGCCGGCTGTACATCAGCCTCAGCTACGGCCAGGGCGGCGGGTTTGAGCTGCGCTCGGGCGAGATCGCGGCGGCGCAGCCGGCCGAGTTCGCCGTGCAGACCGACGCCGGCATGAAGGGCGCGCAGTACAGCGAGTCCGCGGTCGGCGCCTTCCTGTCGGCCTTCGAGCAGCCGCTCGGCGCGGCGCTCAGCCTGACGGGCGAGCTGCGCGCGGCGGACGAGGCCGCCCTAGCGGAGGCGCTGACCCAGCCGGGCGTCTTCCTGCGCTATGACGCGGCGCTGCCGCTCTCGCTCGTGGCCGGCTGGATGGGCGGGACCTACACCGCGCCCGATGACCCGACCGTCTGCGCGCTCTTTTTCGGCGCGGACGGCACGCTTTGGGTGCGCGCGGCGGACGGCGCGGTCTACCGCGCCGACCTGCACAGCGCCCCGGACCCGGCCCTGGCCGACGAGATCAGCGGCCAGGCCTGCGCCTTCGCGGCGGCCGTGCCCGGGGCCCAGGGCATGCGGCCCGAGACGCTGCTCTTCGACGGCACGCTGACCCTGCCGGCCGTCCTGAGCCGCGCGCCCGCCCTGGACCTTGAGAGCACGGGCAGCCTGTCGGTCCTGCTCGAGGCCTTCGGCTATGACGCCTACGTCTCGAACTACACCGACAAGACCACCGGCCAGCGCGTCTTTGTCAACAGCCAGAGCACGCTGCGCGTGGGCGAGGACGGCGAGCTGTCCTTCCGCGCGGGCACGGCCCAGGGCGGCCTCGAGGCCTACCTCGAGAGCGAGATCGGCGAGAACGGCCCGCTGACCTACCAGGTGGACTACGCGCGCAGCCTGCTCGAGAGCGTGTTCCAGTCCTTCTCGGCCGACGCGGCCTTCGCCTTTGACAGCTGCACCCAGGTCGGCGACGGCCACACCGCGCGCCTGGTCTTCCGCTACCTCGTCGGCAGCGTGCCGGTCGAGGGGGAGGAGGGTGTGCTGGCCGTCATCGACTACGCGGACAACGTGCTGGTCTCGGCCGAGCTGCACCTGCGCACCTTTGTCCAGTCGGGCGTCAGCCACACGCTGCTGCCCACGCGCACGGCGGCGGCCGCCGCCGCGGGCGGCGGGCCGTACGGCCTGGCCGCCGGCTACTTCGCCGAGGGGACCAGCCTTGTCCCCAGGCGCTATTACCTGACAGACTGACCAGAGGAGGAAGTTTATGCAGTGGAGCCGTGTCAAGTCCATCTTCCTGGTCATCCTCTTGCTGGTGGACGGATTTTTATGTTTGAATATCGCGGGAAAATATGTGTCGCGCTCTTATCGCCAGGCGGAAAATGCACATAATATTGTCGAGATCCTGAGCGGGCAGGGCATCCGGGTCGGCGCGGGCTTCTCGCTGCCCGACGCGCACACCCTGCCCGTGCTGCAGATCGACCGCAGCCGGGCCGACGAGGACCGCTTTAGCTATGGCCTTCTGGGCGAGGACGCCCTGCGCCAGGAGGAGCAGGACGGCTCGGGCACGGTGCGCTATACGTCGGAGGCGGGCACGGTGTCGTGGCAGGGCGGCGGGCAGGTCACGGGCGCGTTCGTGCCCGCGGGCTATGCCGCCCCGTCGGACAGCGGGGAGGCCCTGCGCCTGGCCCGCACGCTGCTGACCCAGGCCGGCCTGGCCGCCGCCAACCTCTCATTGCAGGCCGACGGCCTGACCGTCACCGCCTCCTTCCCGACCGCGGGCGTGCCGGTCTTTAACCGCGCCCTGACGCTGGACTTCGCCGCGGACCGCGTGCGCCTGTCCGGCCTGTGGACGTTCGACACGCCCTATATCACAAAAAGCGGCAATTACGTCACCTTTGCCGCCACAGACGCGCTGTTTACGCTGATCTCCCGCGAGGAGGTCACGCAGATCGACAGCCTCACGGCCGGCTTCCTGCTGGGCGAGAGCGGCAGCGGCCGGATGCAGATGACGCCCGGCTGGCGCGTCAAGACGAACGCCGGTTCTTTTTTCGTCGATTCGCTCAAAATCTCCAGCGTTTTGCTGTAAAAATATGCACGGACGGCTGGAAAAAGTTTTGCAATCGACGGCAGGTTGTGGTAAAATGAATACTGCATGAAATTTGCACATAAGAACGGTTCCAGAACCGCTTTCATATATTGGGGAAAGCGGGCGCGCATCCGGCGCCCGGCCCCCTTGCCTGAGATTGGAATAGACGTTAAGGAGACGGTTATCTTGACGAAGTATGTAATTAACGGCGGCAAGCCCCTCAACGGCGAAGTGACCATCAGCGGCGCAAAGAACGCCGCGGTGGCCATCGTCCCGGCCGCCCTTTTGGTTGACGGCCCGTGCCGCATAGAGAATGTACCCCAAATCATCGACGTGACCCTGCAGCTCGAGATCCTGCGGGAGCTCGGCGTTTCCATCCGCCTGCTCAACGCCTCCACCGTGGAGGTCTGCGGCGACTGCGTCCCGGACGCAAAGATCCCCTATGAGCTCATGCGCAAGATCCGCGCATCCTATTACCTCATCGGCGTGCTGCTCGGCAAATACCACCGCGCCGAGGTCGCCATGCCCGGCGGCTGCAACTTCGGCGGCATCCGCCCGATCGACCAGCACATCAAGGGCTTTGAGGCCCTGGGCGCCACGGTGTCCATCCGCGAGGGCGGCTATATCCACGCCGAGGCCCCGAACGGCCTGCACGGCGCGCACATCTATTTTGACGTGGTCTCGGTCGGCGCGACCATCAACATCATGCTCGCCGCCGTCCTGGCCGAGGGCATGACGGTCATCGAGAACGCCGCCAAGGAGCCCCACATCGTCGACCTGGCCAACTTTTTGAACGCCATGGGCGCCGATGTCAAGGGCGCAGGCACCGACGTCATCAAGATCCGCGGCGTCAAAAAGCTGCACGGCGGCACCCACTCCATCATCCCCGACCAGATCGAGGCCGGCACCTTCATGGCGGCCGTGGCCGCGGCCGGCGGCCAGGTCCTGGTCAAGAACGTCATCCCCAAGCACCTGGAGTGCATCACCGCAAAGCTCACCGAGATGGGCGTCGAGATCACCGAGTTCGACGACGCCGTCCTCGTGCGCCGCACCGGGCCCCTGCACCGCACCAACATCAAGACCCTGCCCTATCCCGGCTTCCCGACCGATATGCAGCCCCAGATGACCACGGCCCTGTGCCTGGCCCAGGGCACGAGCATCATCACCGAGGGCGTCTGGGACAACCGCTACCGCTACACCGAGGAGCTCGTGCGCATGGGCGCGAACATCCACGTGGACGGCAAGATCGCGGTCGTCGAGGGCGTCCCCGAGCTCAAGGCCGCCCCGGTGCGCGCCTTTGACCTGCGCGCGGGCGCTGCCATGGTCATCGCGGCCCTGGCCGCCAAGGGCGTGACCGAGGTCGAGCAGGTCACCTTCATCGAGCGCGGCTATGAAAACCTGGTCGAAAAGCTCCAGGGCCTGGGCGTGGACATCTACCGCGCCGAGATCCCCGAGACCATCGACGACTCCATGGCCGCTGCCAACTGAGAAAAAAATTTTTCCCGTCCGTCCCCGGCGCCCTCTGCGGCGGCGGGGCGTGCGGCGTTCCCACTACAGTTTCATCGTATGCGCGGCCTGCCGCGCGCAGTCCTGCGCACAGGGAGGGCGTCCATGGATAACTTGTATTACAGCCTGGCGAGCGGCTCGTCGGGCAACTGCGGCCTGCTGCTTTTGGGCGGGGCGCGCTTTTTGATCGACCTCGGCGTGTCCGTGCGGCGGCTGACCGCGCTGCTGCGCCCCTTCGGCCTGACGGCGGACGACCTGGACGCCGTCCTCTTGACCCACGAGCACGTCGACCACATCAAGGGCCTCGCCACCTTTGTCAAGCGCCATCGCGTGCCCCTTTACACCACGATCGGCACGGCGCAGGCCCTTTTGGAGAAATTTCCCCAGGCAAAAGACCATTTTCGCCCCTTTTACAGCGGCGCATCCTTTACCGTCGGCAATGTAAAGGTTTCGGCCTTTCCAACACCGCACGACGCGGCCGACAGCACGGGCTACGTCCTGGAGGGCGGCGGCGCGCGCTTCGGCTATGCCACCGACCTCGGCTTTGTGCCGGGCCCGGTGCGCGCGGCGCTGGTCGGCTGCGGCACGGTGGTCCTGGAGTCCAACCACGACCCGGACATGCTGCGCGAGGGGCCCTATCCGTACGCGCTCAAGCAGCGCGTGGCCGGCCCGCGCGGCCATCTGTCCAACCCGGACTGCGCGCGCTTTGCGGCCGAGCTGGCCGGGCAGGGCACGCGGCAGTTCATCCTGTCCCACCTGAGCGACAAGAACAACACGCCCGTCCTGGCGCGCCGGCAGACCGAGGCCGCGCTGGCGGATGTGTCCGCGGGCTGCGCGGTGACGGTCGCGCCCAAGGAGGAGATGGCGGCGCCCGTGGCGCTCTGCCGGGAGGAGGCGCGCGTATGCTGTCCGTCCGCCTGATCTGCGTGGGCAAGCTGGGCGAAAAGTTCTGGAAGCAGGCGTGCGACGAGTACGTCAAGCGCCTGGGCGGCTTCTGCAAGATCGAGGTCGTCGAGCTGCCCGAGCAGAAACTGCCCCAGGCCCCGACGCCCGGCCAGATCGAGAACGCCCTGGACCGCGAGGCCCGGCTCATCCAGGAGAAGATCCCGGCCGGCGCGGCGGTCATCGCCATGTGCATCGAGGGCAAGGCCCTGTCGAGCGAGCAGCTCGCCCAGACCATCGGCAACCTGGCCGTGTCGGGCACGAGCCGGCTGGCCATCGTCATCGGCGGCTCATGCGGCCTGGCCGAGTCGGTCAAGCGCGGGGCGCGGCTGCGCCTCTCCATGTCGCCCATGACCTTCCCGCACCACCTCGCGCGCGTCATGGTGCTCGAGCAGCTCTACCGCGCGCTCAACATCCTAGAGGGCGGCAAATATCACAAATAACAGGCAAAAGGCGCAAGCGCCCCGGACAAGAGGAGGTCAGCTATGAGACAGTGTATGGATGCGGACAACCTGCATCGCCGGCTCAAGAAGATCATTGGGCAGGTACAGGCCATCGACCGCATGGTGGATGAGGACGTGCCATGTGAGGATGTCTTGGCGCAGATCAACGCAGCCAAGTCGGCGCTGCATAAGGTGGGGCAGGTCGTGCTCGAAGGGCACATCAACCACTGCGTGCGCGATGGCATCGAGCACGGTGACGCCGATCAGACCATCGCGAATTTCACCAAGGCGGTTGAGCGGTTCGCCAACATGATATAACGGGAAGCCAAACAGTACCCACCCCCAGACGCGGGGTGGATTTTTTTTGCCGGAAACCGCCTGCCTCGCTTGACATGGGTATACCCCTATGAGTATAATGAAAGCATACCCTAGGGGGTATACAGAAAGGGGGAACCACCCAATGAAAAAACTGGAAGCCCTGCTTGCATGGGGCGGCACCCGGCGCGAGATCGCCTGCTTGGCCGTGTCGGGCGTAGCGCTGCTCGTGAGCATCTTTGATCTGGTCCCGCTGCCGTTTGACGCGGCCTGGATTGCCATCGTCCTGTGCGGCATCCCGATCATCCTGGAGGCGGTTATTGGCCTGGTCACGTCCTTTGACATCAAGGCCGATGTGCTCGTGTCCATTGCGCTCCTGGCCTCGGTCGCTATCGGCGAGGACTTTGCCGCGGGCGAGGTCGCTTTCATCATGCAGCTCGGCGGCCTGCTCGAAGATCTGACCGTGCAGAAGGCCCGCGCGGGCATCGAGAAACTTGTCCACCTGACCCCACGCACGGCGCGCCGCCTGACGCCCGCAGGCGGGGAGGAGGTCATCCCGGCCGAGGCCGTTGCGGTCGGGGACATCCTGCGCGTTGCGCCCGGCGAGACCATCCCGGTCGATGGCGTCATCACGGCCGGCCAGACCTCGATCAATCAGGCGGTCATGACCGGCGAGTCCTTGCCAGTCGATAAAGCGCCGGGCGATGCGGTCTCAAGCGGCACAGTCAACCAGTTCGGCGCGTTCGACATGCGTGCCACGCGCGTGGGCGAGGACAGCGCGCTGCAGCGCATGATCCGCCTCGTGCAGTCGGCTGACGCGGACAAGGCCAAGATCGTCGGCCTGGCAGACCGCTGGGCCACTTGGATTGTAGTCATCGCGCTGTCGGCCGCCATCCTGACCGGGCTGTTTACGCACGAGGTGATCCGCGCGGTTACCATCCTGGTCGTCTTTTGCCCGTGTGCCCTGGTGCTGGCCACGCCAACCGCCATCATGGCGGCCATCGGCAACGCCACCGGACGCGGTGTGCTTGTGCGTGAGGGCGACGCGCTGGAGCGCCTGTCCATGGTGCGCGCGGTGACCTTTGACAAGACCGGCACGCTGACCTACGGCACGCCGCAGGTGACTGCTGTGCGTGCTCTGGATGGGGTGGACGCAGATAGGCTTTACGCCCTGGCTGCTGGGGCCGAGCTGCGCTCGGAGCATCCGTTGGGCCGGGCGGTCGTGCGCGGATACCGCGCGGACCGTGCGCAGGCCGTGCTGGAGCCCACTGCGTTCGCCATGCTGCCCGGCCAGGGCGTCGTGGCGCAGGTGGACGGCCGGCGGATCGCGGCGGGCAACCCCGCGCTGCTCACAGCCCAGGGTGTCCCGGACGCCGCGGCGCTTACGGCGCTGGCCGCGCCCGACTGCGCTGCGGGCTGCACGGTCATCTATCTGGCCGTGGACGGCCGCGCGGCCGGGACCATTGCCCTGGCCGACACCTTGCGCGAGGACGCAGCCCGTATGATTGCGGGCGTGCAGGCGACTGGGGTTACGCCCGTATTGTTGACCGGCGACCATGAAGCCGCCGCCCGGCGCATCGCGCAGCAGATCGGCATCCGCGAGGTGCACGCAGGCTGCCGCCCGGAGGATAAGCTGGAATACATCGACGCGGCCCAGCGGGCCGGCCATCCGGTCTGTATGATCGGCGACGGCATCAACGACGCGCCCGCGCTCAAAAAGGCGCTCGTCGGCATTGCCATGGGCGGCGTGGGCAGCGATATCGCGGTCGATGCGGCCGACATTGCCCTGGTGGGCGATGATATTTCGGTTCTGCCCCATCTCTTGCGCCTGGCCCGGCGGATGATGGTCACCATCCGCTGCAACCTGACCTTTTCCATGGCGCTCAACTTCGTTGCCATCATTCTGGCCATCACGGGCGTTCTGGGGCCGGTCGTGGGCGCGCTCGTGCACAACGCCGGTTCGGTGCTGGTCATCGTCAACTCGGCCTTGCTGCTGGGATGGGGAAGGCGGGACGGCTAACCGGGCCATCCCTGCATGAAAAACCCGTACATTTCCGGCCCGGATGCCGCCCGCACGGCGTCCGGGCTTTTTGTGCCCTTGGCAGCCGGACACGATCAAGGGGCGGCGGGCCGGGCGGCGACCTCGGACATCTGCCGCTGGCGCTGGCGCATGCCGTCCAGCCAGTCCTTCTCCCAGTCGGCCAGGGGCGCGGGCGCTGCCAGGGCTGCGGCCGGCGGGGCAGGCGTCAGCCGCCGCAGCAGCGTGCGGAAATAGGCGCAGGGGTCGCGCGGCCCGAAGGCGTGGGCGCGGTCCATGGCCTGCCGGATATCCGTGGCGGGCACGCCCTCCGCAAGGCGGGTATCGAGCGCCTGCCGCAGGCTGCGGCCCATGGCGCAGCCAAACAGCCGGGCAAAGTAGTCCGCAAGCTGGCCGCCGTCCGGCGTATCCGCTGCGCGCTCGCGCGGCATCCGTCCGTCCGCCGTCCCATCATCGCCTTCATCCGCTCCATCCATCCGCCCATCCGGCGCGTCGTCCGGGGCAGGGGGCGCCTGCGCCGGACAACGCTGGCCTGGGCTGTCCTGATCTGACCTAGACTGACCTGGACTAGACTGACCTGGACTATCCTGACCTGACTTAGACTGACCTATACTGGGTTGCCAGGAAGATTTCAAAAAATAATTGCCGCTCGCGTCCACGCCGAGGGCTTCAAACTGCGCGGTATAGATGGTGGGGGTATAGCGGTCCCGGCGCATCCTGTTCTGGCTGAGCCAGTGGCGCACGGCATAGACGCCGTCGGGCAGGGCGAGCAGGAAGCCGCCCTCGACCAGGGCGGAGAGCTCGCGCTCGGTCGCCCCGGCCATGCGCAGCAGGGCGCGCACGCCGCCGAGCAGGCCGTCGTCGTCGGCCGAGGTGACCAGGTGCAGGTACAGGCCGCGGGCGGCCAGGGGAAGGTCCAGGAAGCGGTCGCTCTCGGCCAGCCGCCTGGAGATCATGCGTCGCATTGCCATCGTGCGGCACCTCCTTTTTGACAGATGAAATAGCGAACGAATGTTCTGGATCTATTATACTACATCCGGCCGCTTTTGTCTACTGACACGGTTCGCAGAGCGGTGTCACAGGACATGCCCCTGCGAAAGATGTCCGGAAAAGGGCGCAAAAAAGCGCACGCCGCGCCCCGGACGGACCGGAACGCGGCGCACGCTGATTTAGGATAGGACAAACAAGAAACGGGCTGTATGAAGAAAGATACCGCCGGTCAGACGGTGTAGACGAGCAGGCTCTCATAGACCTCATAGACCCGCTTGAGGGAGGCCATCTCGGTGCCGGCCAGGCGGGCGCAGGCGCGCCCGGTGGCGACGGTGAACTTGGCCATCTCGACAAAGCTCAGGTTTTTGTCCATGGAGTTTGCGATGGCGCCGACCATGGCGTCGCCGGTGCCGACCGCGCCCTCGTCGTAGATCTTGGGGTTGCTGTTGACGTAGAGCACCTCGGGCTCGCGTTTGGAGATGAACAGGGCGCCCTCGGGGCCCATGGAGACGCAGACGGCCTGCGCGCCCATGCCCAGCAGCTTGCGGGCGCTGGGGGCGAGCTTGTCGGGGTCGACGGTGGGCTCGTCGCCCACGAGCTCGGCCAGCTCAAAGATGTTGGGCTTGACGAAGTCGGGCTCGTACTTGAGGGCCTCGCGCATGAGGTCGCCGGGCTCATCGACGATCAGGCGGCAGCCGGCCTTTTTGATGGTCTTGATGAGCTCGGAGAAGTTGTGCATGGGGAAGCCAGGGGGGACCGAGCCGGAGATGACGAAGATGTTCTGGCCGTCGAGGTAGAACTCGACGCGCTCCAAAAAGCGCAGGAAATCGCCGTCGGCGATCTTGAAGCCGGGCTCGTTGATCTCGGTGTGGTTGCCGTCGAGGTCGATGATCTGGAGGTTGACGCGGGTGTTGCCGGGCACGTCAACGAAGTCGTGGTGGATATCGACCGAGGTCAGCGCATCCTTCATGGAGCGGCCGTTGTTGCCGGCGCTGAAGCCCAGGGCGACGCTTTCGCCGCCGAGCGCCTTGAGGGCGCGGGAGACGTTGATGCCCTTGCCGCCGGGCTCGACCGATGTGCTGGAGGCGCGGTTGAGCTTGTTGGGCACGAGCGGATGCTCGATGCGCAGGGTACGGTCCATGGCGGGATTGAGCGTGATGGTAATAATCATGAGGGGTTCCTCCTGCGTGCACAATCTTATAGTTTTATTATACCGAATGCGCGGGGGAATGTAAATAAAATTTTACCGCGCCCCGAAGGGGCGGGTGGAAGCCGGCCGGCCCCTGGCGGGGCGGCTCAAAGCTCCTCGTCGAGGATCTCCTGCAGGATCTTTTTGTCCTGCTTGTCCTGCGGCTGCCAGGCGGCAAAGAGGTCGGGCCGGTCGCGCCGCGTGCGCGCGAGCGACATCTTGCGCCGCCAGCGCGCGATGTTTGCGTGGTGGCCGGATAAGAGCACCTCGGGCACCGCCCGGCCGCGCCAGTCGGCCGGGTGGGTGTACTGCGGGTACTCCAGCAGCCCGTTCCAGTGGCTCTCCTCCTGGAAGGCGGCCGCGTCGGGCAGCACGCCCGGCACCATCCGGCACACTGCGTCGGCCACCGCCATGGCCGGGATCTCGCCGCCGGTCAGCACAAAGTCGCCGATCGAGATCTCCTCGTCCACGCAGGTGTCGATGAAGCGCTGGTCGATGCCCTCGTAGTGCCCGCACACGAGGATGAACCGCTCGCGCGCCAAGAGCTCGCGCGCCTTGGCCTGGCAGAAGGGCGCGCCCTGCGCGCTCATCATGACCGTGTGCACGTGCGCGCCGCCGGTCAGCGCCTGGTGGCACAGATAGAGCGGCTCGGGCAGCATGACCATGCCGCGCCCGCCGCCGTAGGGCGCGTCGTCGGCCTTGTGGTGCTTGTCCAGCGCGTAGTCGCGGATGTTGACCGCGCGGATCTCCACCAGGCCCTTGGCCTGCGCCCGGCCGATGATGCTCTCGCGCATCACCCCGTCGATGAGGCCGGGGAACAGCGTCATAATGTCGATCCTCATTCCAAAAGCCCCTCGATCGTGCGCACGGTCAGCCGGCCCGCGTCCAGGTCGACCGACACGAGGAAGGGCGGGCAGGCCGGGATGAGCGCGTCGGGCGCGCCCTCGCGGCGGATGACGTACATGTCGTGCGCCGGGTTGGTGGTCAGCACTTCCTTGAGCGTACCGATGACGCTTTCGGTGCGCACGTCGTAGACCGTCAGGCCGATCATGTCCTGGATGAACGCCAGGTCGTCCGGCAGGTCGACGTCGGCGCGGTTGAGGTAGAGCACGCGGCCCTTGAGCGCCTCGGCCGCCTCGCAGGTGGAGACGCCGGCAAGGCGCATGATGACGCAGCCCTTGTGCACGGTGGCCTTGCGCACCTGGACCGGCTCGGACGGGGAAAAGTACAGGGTGTCAAACTGGGCCAGCACCTCGGGCGTGTCGCACCAGGACTGTACCTTGACGTCGCCGGAGACGCCGTGGGTGTTGACGATCTTGCCGGCCTCGAGAAATTGTTTTCGCATAAAAAACCTCCGGATCTGTGCGGCCTTGCCGCCAAAAGAAAAGACCTGCCAAAAGACAGGTCTGGTTTGACCGGGGGAACAGACCCCGCCGGCCGCGGCCCTCAGTCGCAGATGTCGACCGTGACCTTCTTGTTTTCACGATTGCCTGCCGCCTTCATGAGCGTGCGGATCTCCTTGGCAATGCGGCCGTGACGGCCGATGACGCGGCCCATGTCCTCCGGCGCGACGCGCAGGGAATAGGTCACCTCATCGCCCTCGGTGTTCTCCTCGATGGAGATGGCCGAGGGGTCCGAGACCAGGTTTGCCACGATGTAGGTTAAAAGTTCTTTCATATCCATAATAACCTCACTCATCCTTAGAGCACGCCGGCCTTCTTGAGCAGACCGCGAACGGTATCGGTCGGCTGCGCGCCCTTCTTGATCCAAGCCTGCGCGCGCTCTGCGTCGATCTTGACTGCGTCCTCGGAAGTCATCGGGTTGTAGGTACCGAGCTCCTCGATGAAGCGGCCGTCACGCGGGAAGCGGGAATCAGCGACAACGACACGGTAGAACGGGTTCTTCTTGGCGCCCATTCTGCGAAGTCTAATCTTTACCATGGATTTTCACCTCCTTGAAATGGTGGTTCTATTTGTAAAGTTCATTTACAACAACGGTTAAAACGGAAGCTTGAAGCCGCCAAAGCCGGGGAAGCCGCCCTTGCCGCGGCGCTTTTTGGCGCGTTTTTGCATGCCGGCGAGCTGCTTTGTCATCTTCTGCATGGCTTCAAACTGCTTTAAGAGCTTGTTGACCTCCTCGATCTTGAGGCCGCAGCCGGCGGCGATGCGCTTTTTGCGGCTGTAGTTGATGATGGAGGGGTTGTCGCGCTCCTTGGGGGTCATGGACTGGATGATGGCCTCGGTGCGGCGCATGGCCGAGCCGTCCAGCTGCGCGCCCGAGAGCGCCTTGGCGTCCAGGCCGGGGATCATGCCGAGCATGTCCTCCATGGAGCCCATGTTCTTGACCTGCTGCAGCTGCTCGTAGAAATCGGTCAGCGTCAGCTTGCCCGCCGACATCTTTTTGGCCACCTGCACGGCCTGCTTCTGGTCGACGGCCTGCTGGGCCTTCTCGATGAGGGTGAGCACGTCGCCCATGCCCAAAATGCGCGAGGCCATGCGGTCGGGGTGGAAGGGCTCGATGTTGTCGAGCTTCTCGCCCGTGCCGATGTACATGATGGGCTTACCCGTGACGGCCTTGACCGACAGGGCCGCGCCGCCTCTGGCGTCGCCGTCCATCTTGCTCATGAGCACGCCGCTGATGTCCAGGGCCTCGTCAAAGACCTTGGCGACGTTCACCGCGTCCTGGCCGGTCATGGCGTCCACGACGAGCAGGATCTCGTGCGGCCCGACCGCGGCCTTGATATTTTTGAGCTCGTCCATGAGGGCCTCGTCGATGTGCAGCCGGCCGGCCGTGTCCAGAAAGACCATGTCATAGCCGTTCTTGCGCGCGTGGATGACGCCCTCCTTGGCGATTTCGACCGGGTCGCCCTGGCCCATGTCAAAGACCGGGATGTCCAGCTGGCGGCCGACCACCTTGAGCTGCTCGATGGCGGCCGGACGGTAGACGTCGCAGGCGACGAGCAGGGGGCGGCGCTGCTGCTGCTTTTTGAACAGGCCGGCAAGCTTTGCCGCGTTCGTGGTCTTGCCCGAGCCCTGCAGGCCGGCCATCATGACGATGGTCGGGGGATTGGGGGCGATGGTGATGCGCGCGCCCTTGCCGCCCAGGAGCTGGACCAGCTCCTCGTTTACGATCTTGATGACCTGCTGGGCGGGGGACAGGCTCTCGAGGATCTCGGCGTCGGTCGCCTTTTCGGTGACCGTCTTGATGAAATCCTTGGTGACCTTGAAGTTGACGTCGGCCTCCAGCAGGGCCAGGCGGATCTCGCGCATGGCGTCCTTGACGTCGGCCTCGGTCAGGCGGGTCTGTCCGCGCAGCTTTTTAAAGGCGGATGAAATTTTTTCGGTCAAGCCTTCGAATGCCATTGGGGAAAGGCCCTCCTTTCAGCAAAGGCTGGCGCAGGTCAGCCGGTGATGGCGTGGATGTGTTCGTGCATGCGGGCGAGGATCTTGCCGATCTCGTCGTTTTGCATGTAGTTTGCGTTGATGCGCGAGAGCATCTTGACCTCCTGGGCCAGCGCCGCGATGTGCTGGTCGATCTTGCCGTAGCGGCAGACCAGGCCAAGCTTTTCCTCCAGTTCGGTGAGCGTATGCTCGGCGCGGACGATGGCGTCGCGCACGCCCTGGCGGGTGATGCCCACGTGCTCGGCAATCTCGGAGAGCGACAGGTCCTCATTATAGTACAGGTCGAACAGCTCGCGCTGTTTGTCGGTCAGCATCTCGCCGTAGAAGTCAAACAGGAGGCACATTTCCAGATGATTTTGCTTCATGGGGGACCTCCTTTGTGTAAAGGACAAAGGCTTTACAATTACAACGATAGTTATATTACACGAAGGGGCGGCGTTTGTCAAGGGGAGAAGGCAAAAGTTTTTTGAAATTTTTATGAAAATCGCAAGGCTTCTGGACTTTGCCGGTGGCAGGCGATATACTAATACTATTGAGGCGCCGGCTTTGCGGCGTATTTCCGCCGCAAAGCCGGCAAAGCCGACAAATTCCGCCGCGCGCTGCCTGCGATCTTTTTGCGAGGCGCCGCGCTGTGCGGGCCGCGGGCCTTTGTGCCGGCCACGGTAAATCCCTGCCGCCGACTGCGCGGCAGACGGTAGATAGAAAGGATGTTCTATGATTACGGACCTGACATGCGACAGGCAGGCTGTGACCCAGCGCCGCCTTGCGGACGGCGTCCAGCTGACCTGCATCACCACCAGCCGATTCAAAACCTCGGCCTTCTCGGCCGCATTCGTCCTGCCGCTCGGCGCGCAGAATGCGCCCTTTGCCATCCTGCCGCCGCTGCTCTTCGGCGGCACGGCGTCCTGCCCGGACCCGTCCGCCCTGGGCGCGGCGCTCGACGGGCTGTACGGCGCGCGCGTCGAGCCCTTCGTGCGCAAGGTGGGCGAGAGCCTGTCCCTCGGCTTTGCCGCCGTGGGCGTGGACCCCTCCTCGGTCCCGGCGGGCGAGGACCCGACCGCGCGCATCGCCGCGCTCCTGTGCGACCTTCTGTGCCGCCCCTGCCTGGAGTCCGGCCGCTTCCGCGCGGACCTGGCCGGACGCGAGCGGAACAATCTCGCCGACCGCATCCGCGCGCTGCGCGACAACCCGCGCGCCTACGCCGTGCGCCGTGCGCAGGAGATCATGTGCCGCGACGAGCCGTTCGGCGCGTGCGAGTACGGCACGCTCGAGGGCGTCGACGAGCTGACCCCGGACCTCATCTGGGCGGCCTATGAGGAGGTGCGCCGTTACGCCAAGGTTGAGCTGTTTTACTGCGGCTCGGCCGCGCCGGACGCGGTCGCCGAGGCCTTCCAGTCCGGCCTGGACCTGCCGGGCGGCAAGCCGCGCTACGTGCCCGAGATCGACGTGTGCCGCGTCAACTGCAAGCCGCGCACGGTCACCGAGGACATGCCGGTCACCCAGGGCAAGCTGACCCTGGGCCTGCGCACCGGCCTGACCGGCGCGGACGAGGACTATCCGGCTCTCATGCTCTTTTGCGCCGCGCTCGGCGGCTATCCGGGCTCGCGCCTGTTCGTCCATGTGCGCGAAAAGCTGTCCCTGTGCTATTACGCCTCGGCCGCCCTGGACAAGGTCAAGGGCCTTATGATGGTGGCCTCGGGCATCGACAACGCGAACTACGACGAGGCCCTGGGCGAGATCCTGCGCCAGATGGACGACCTCAAGGCCGGCGGCCTGGGCCGCGACGAGCTCGAGCGCGCCCGCCGCACGCTCATCGGCCAGGTGCGCGCCCTGGGCGACAGCCCGCTCTCGCTGGAAAACTACTGGCACCGTCAGGCGGTCGCCGGCTTTTCGGTGACGCCCGACGCGCTGATCGAGCAGCTTGCGCGGGTCGAGCGCGGCCAGGTCATGGCCGCCGGCCGCCGCGTCGCCCTGGACCTTGTCTATTTTATGAAGGGGGTGGGCGTATGATGCGCCAGAGCGACCGCCTGGGCCTTGTCATGCAGCAGGCCCAGCTTGCAAACGGACTGAAAATCTATTACATCCCGCGCCCGGGCTTTTCCAAGACCTTCGCCATGCTGGCGACCAACTTTGGCTCGGTGGACGCGTCCTTCACGCTGGACGGCGTGCGCTATGACATGCCCGCGGGCGTGGCCCACTTTCTCGAGCACAAGATGTTCGAGGACGCCGACGGCAACGCGCTGCAAAAGTTCGGCGCGACCGGCGCCTCGCCCAACGCCTTCACCAGCCACACCATGACCGCCTACCACTTCTCCTGCACCGACCGCCTGGCCGACAACCTGGAGATCCTGCTCAAGTTCGTCTTTACGCCCTACTTCACCCCGGAGAACGTCCGGAAGGAGCAGGGCATCATCGCCCAGGAGATCGGCATGATGGAGGACACGCCCGACTGGGCAGCCTACGTCGGCCTGTTCGCCGGGCTCTATCACGAGCACCCCGTGCGCGAATCCATCGCGGGCAGCGTGGACAGCATCGCGCGCATCACGCCCGACGTGCTCCTGGCCTGCCATCGCGCCTTTTATACCCCGTCCAACATGTGCCTGGTCGTCTGCGGCACGGCCGACTTTGACGCGCTCGTCCAGCAGGCCGAGGCGCTCACGCCGCGCACGCCCGCGCCCACGGTCGTCCGCCATTACGGCGCGCGCCGGCCGGAGGCCGCCCGGGCCGTGACCGAGCGGCGCATGGCGGTCTCCCAGCCGACCTGCCTTGTGGGCTTCAAGGACGCCGCGCTGGCCCCGGGCGAGAGCCGCCTGCGCCGCCAGCTTTTGGGCGACCTGGCCGCGCGCATCCTGTGCGGCTCGACCGCGCCGCTCTTTGCCGCGCTCTACGCCGACCGGCTCATCAGCCGCCGCTTTGCGTGCAGCTATGCCATCCTGCCCGAGGCCGCGGCCGTGTCCTTCGGCGGCGAGAGCCGCGACCCGGCCGCCGTGCGCGACCGGCTGGCGGCCGCCTGCCGGGACTATGCCGCCCGCGGCGTGCCCGAGGACCTGTTCACGCGCATCAAAAAGGCGTGCTACGGCCTGAACGTGCGCCTGCTCGACCAGCCGGACGAGCTGTGCCAGGCCCAGGCCGCGCTCAGCCCGGCGGGCGAGTGCTGCCTGGACTTTGCCGCGGCGCTCGAGGACATCACGGGGGCCGACGTGCAGGCGATGTTTGCGCGCTGGGCCGAGCCCGGCCGCGTGTCGCTGTCGGCCGTCCTGCCGTGTACGGATGAGGAGAACGCATAACTATGGAAAATGTCATCACCTTTCCCGCCCTCGGCATCTCCGTGACCGTCAACCGGGTGGCCTTCAACGTGTTCGGCAAGGATATCTATTGGTACGGCGTCATCATCGCCCTGGGCTTTGCCCTGGCCGTCCTCTATTGCAGCCTCCGCATCCGCCGCTTCGGCTTCAACAACGACCTGTTCTTTGACGCGCTGGTCGCCGCCCTGCCCTCGGCCATCGTGGGCGCGCGGCTCTACTACGTCATCTGGGAGTGGGACTACTACAGCAAGTACCCGTCCGAGATCATCGCGGTCTGGCACGGCGGCATGGCCATCTACGGCGGCATCATCGGCGCGCTCGTGGCCGTGGCCATCTACGGCCGGGTCAAGCGGGCCAGCATCCCGGGCATGTTCGACGTGGCCGCGCTCGGCCTGCTCATCGGCCAGTGCCTTGGCCGCTGGGGCAACTTCATAAACGGCGAGGCGCACGGCACGCTGACCGACAGCGTGCTCGGCATGACGGTCAACGGGTACGGCCCCTTCCACCCGACCTTCCTCTATGAGTCGGTCTGGACCGCCCTGGGCTTTGTCGTGCTGCACCTGGTTTCGGTTTATTTTTATCGCTTCCGCGGACAGATCTTCCTGTCCTATCTGGTCTGGTACGGGGCCGGGCGCGCGGTCATCGAGGGCCTGCGCACCGACAGCCTGTACATCGGCCAGACCGATATCCGGGTCTCGCAGGTGGTCGCGGTCGTGTCGTGCATCACCGGCCTGGTCCTTCTGGTGCTGTGCCTGCGCCGGGGCGTCCGGACGCTGACCCAGCTTGTTGACCCGCACGCCGACCCGCGTGCCATTCGATACCCAACTGTAAAGGAGAACGAAGATATATGAGTGCAGTTTTGATGGACGGCAAGGCGCTGTCCGCCAAGGTAAGAGGAGAGATTTTGGAGAAGGCGCGCGCGCTGACCGCGGCCGGCACGCGGCCGGGCCTTGCGGTCATCCTGGTGGGCGAGGACCCGGCCAGCCAGGTGTACGTGCGCAACAAGGAGAAGGCGTGCGCCGAGTGCGGGTTCTACAGCGAGAAGTACGTGCTGCCCGCCGAGACCAGCCAGCAGGCGCTCTTGGAGCTGGTCGAGGAGCTCGGCCGCAACCCGAGCATCCACGGCATCCTGTGCCAGCTGCCGCTGCCCGCGCACATCAGCGAGCAGGCGGTCATCGCGGCCATCCCCCCGGAGAAGGACGTGGACGCCTTCCATCCGGCGAACGTCGGGCATATCATGATCGGGGACTTCGACTTTTTGCCCTGCACGCCGGCCGGCGTTATGGAGCTGCTGGACGCATACGGCATTGACCCCAAGGGCAAGCGGTGCGTGGTCATCGGCCGCTCGAACATCGTGGGCAAGCCCATGGCCATGCTGCTGCTGCACCGGCACGGCACGGTCACCATCTGCCACAGCCGCACCCAGGGCCTGGCGGACATCTGCCGCGAGGCCGATATCCTGGTCGCGGCGGTCGGCCGCGCGCACTTCGTGACGCCCGACATGGTCAAGCCGGGCGCGGCCGTCATCGACGTCGGCATGAACCGCGTCGACGGCAAGCTGTGCGGCGACGTCGACCCGGCGGCCGCCGCGGTCGCGGGCTATCTCACGCCCGTGCCGGGCGGCGTCGGCCCCATGACCATCACGATGCTCATGAAGAATACCCTGCGGGCGGCGGAGAAGGCCGCAAGATAAGCATGGCCGAAGGCCGGAGGAGGGGAGAACGCCCCCTCGCTTCCGGCCTTCGCTTTTTTTTGCAGCCCGCCCGGCTCCAGGGCGGTCCGCGCGCCGCACTTTTTTTGAAGAAAAAATGAAAATCCCCTTGACAGGCCGCCGCCCGTCTGCTATCATATCAGAAGCCGCATCGAATCGGGCAAATCAAGTGCGTCCAAATGTGTCGCCGCCCGCAAGAGCGTGACTCTAAGAACGAAAGAGAGGTGCTACCGCACAATGTATGCAATTTTAGTAACTGGTGGCAAGCAGTACAAGGTATCCGAGGGCGATGTGATCTACGTGGAGAAGCTCGGCGTAGAGGACGGCGCTTCCGTAACGTTTGACAAGGTGCTTGCAGTCGGCGAGGGCGCAGACCTCAAGGTTGGCGCACCGTACGTCGAGGGCGCTACCGTAACCGGTACCGCTGACAAGACCGGCAAGCAGAAGAAGATCAACATCTTCAAGATGAAGCCGAAGAAGGGTTACAGAAAGCGTCAGGGCCACAGACAGCCCTACACCAAGGTAACCATCAGCGCGATCCACGCCTAAACGGCATGACCCGCGTCACCTTTTACCGCACCGCGCAAAACGGCCCGCTTTCCGCCGTCGACCTGGCCGGCCACGCCGGCTATGCCGAGGAGGGCGAGGACATCGTCTGCGCCGCGGTATCCAGTTCGGTCCAGCTCATCCATGCCCTGCTCTATGACGTGCAGCGCATCCCGGTCGATACCCTGATCGAGGACGAGGGCGCACACATCCGCCTGACCCTCCCCAAAGACCGCATCCCGGACGGGCAGGACGCCCTGCGCGCCTTCCTGCTCCATCTGTCCGAACTGGCACAAGATTATCCAGAGTTTATCCAAGTTACGGAGGTGTACAACGATGCTGCAGATTAGCTTACAGTTTTTCGCTCATAAAAAGGGCGTAGGTTCGACCAAGAACGGCCGTGACTCCGAGGCCAAGCGCCTGGGCGTCAAGCGTGCGGACGGTCAGGTTGTCCCGGCTGGCAACATCCTCGTTCGTCAGCGCGGCACCAAGATCCATCCGGGCGTCAATGTCGGCAGAGGCTCTGACGACACCCTGTTCGCCAAGGTTTCCGGCGTGGTTCGCTTCGAGCGCGTCGGCAAGGACCGCAAGCGCGTTTCGGTTTACGAAGTTCAGTAATCCAAATAAGCAAGACAACATCCCGGACATGCCTCCGGGATTTTGTTTTATGTCCGGAAGTTTTTCACCCCTTGTTTCCAAGTGAGGAGTTTTATGTTTATTGACGTAGCAAATATCAAGATCGCGTCCGGCAAGGGCGGCGACGGCAAGGTCAGCTTCCACCGCGAGAAATACGTGGCCTCGGGCGGCCCGGACGGCGGCGACGGCGGCCGCGGCGGCTCGGTGGTCTTCCGGGTGGACGACAACCTGTCCACGCTGCTGGACTTCCGCTACAAGAAGAAGTATGTCGCCCCGGACGGCGAGAACGGCATGGGCAAGCGCATGAAGGGCAAGGACGGGGCCGACCTCGTCATCCGCGTGCCGCGCGGCACCATCGTGCGCGACCGCGCCACCGGCCGCATCCTCAAGGACCTGTCGGACGACGCGCCCTTCGTCGCGGCCAAGGGCGGCAACGGCGGCTGGGGCAACACCCACTTCGCAACGCCCACCCGCCAGGCGCCGCGCTTTGCCAAGCCCGGCCAGCCGGGCACCGAGCGCGAGATCACCCTCGAGCTCAAGCTGCTCGCCGACGTCGGCCTCATCGGCTTCCCGAACGTCGGCAAGTCCACGCTCCTGTCCATGGTCTCGGCCGCCCGCCCCAAGATCGCGAACTATCACTTCACCACCCTCGTGCCCAACCTCGGCGTCGTCCGCGTGGCCGAGGAGCAGTCCTTCGTCATGGCCGACATCCCGGGCATCATCGAGGGCGCGTCCGAGGGCGCCGGCCTGGGCCATGACTTCCTGCGCCACATCGACCGCTGCCGCCTGCTGCTGCACCTGGTGGACGCCGCCGGCAGCGAGGGCCGCGATCCCCTGGAGGACGTGCAGGCCATCAACGCCGAGCTCGCCGGCTACAGCGAATTCCTGGCCTCCCGCCCGCAGATCATTGTCGCCAACAAGACCGACCTGCTGGGCGACGACCGCGCCATGCTGGACAAGCTCCGCGCATACGCGGACGCGCACGGCTATGGCTTTTTGGAGCTGTCGGCCGCGACCAATCAGGGCGTGCGCGAGCTGGTCAACCAGACCTGGGAGCGCCTGCAGGACCTGCCGCCGGTCTTCACCTACGAGCCCGAGTTTGCGCCCGAGGACGAGGCCCAGCCGGTCACCGAGCGCGACATCACGATCGAAAAGGTCGAGGACTACTACGTCGTGGGCGGCGCCTGGATCGACAAGATCATGGGCAGCGTCAACACCGACGACTACGAATCCCGCCTCTATATGGACCGCATGCTCAAGAACGCGGGCGTCTACGACCGCCTGGAGCAGATGGGCGTCGAGGAGGGCAGCATCGTCGTCATCGGCGACATGGAGTTCGAGTATATCCACTAAGACAGCCCGTCCAGGGCGCTGATAGCAAAGAGTCCGCTTTTTAGGCGGACTCTTTTTTTGCGCTATCCGAGCGTCAGCACCTGCGTGGCCGTCCGGGAGACGAACACCTGGTCGTGCTCGACAAAGACCATGGCCGCCTGCGCCTCCTGCAGGAGCGCCTCCAACTGCATGCGCGAGAACACGTCAATGTAGTTGAGCGGCTCGTCCCACAGGTAGAGGTGGGCGCGCTCGCACAGGCTGCGCGCGAGCAGCACCTTTTTCTTCTGCCCCGCGGAGTAGCCGGCCATGTCGCGCGCAAACAGCGCGCGCGGGAAGTCCAGCTTGCGCAGCAGGGTCAGCATCTGGGTCAGGTCCACGCCGCACGCGGCCGCATAGTCCTGCACCGTGCCCGAGAGCCCGCCGGTGTCCTGCGGGACATAGGACACCCGCAGGCCGGGCGCACGCACGACCTGTCCGGTGTATGGCACCGCCTGCCCGGCCAGCAGCCGCAGGAGCGTAGACTTGCCCGCGCCGTTGGGCCCGGCAAGCGCGACGCGGTCGCCCGGCCCGACCTCCAGCCGCAGCCCGGCGCACAGCTGCCGCCCGCCCAGCGGGACATACCCGTCCCGCACCTCGACCAGCCGTGCCGCGTGGTGCTGCAGCGGGGCCAGGGCCAGCCGGTCGGTCCGCTCGACCTCCCGGAGCAGCCCGGCTTTCTCGGCTGCGGCCGCCTGGGTGCGCGCCGTGATGGCCTTGGCCCGCTTCATCATCTTGGCCGACTTGTGCCCGATGAATCCGCGGTCGGGGCGCAGGCCGTTTTCCTTCTTGCCGCCGAACTTGGCCTGCTCGATGGCGTGGGAGCGCGCCGCGGCCTGCCGGGCGGCCGCCTGCAGGCGGTCGATCTCGCCGCGCAGGCGCTGGTTCTCGGCCCGCTCGTGGGCCTCCTGCCGCTGCCGGTTCTGCCACCAGCTGGAAAAGTTGCCCGCCTGCAGCTGGGGGCCGGTGCGGCCGAGGGCCAGGATGTGGTCCACGCACCGGTCGAGGAAGGCGCGGTCGTGCGAGACCAGCAGGAAGCCCCGCTGCCGCGCGAGATAGGCGGCCACCTGCGCGCGGGCAGCCGCGTCCAGGTGGTTGGTCGGCTCGTCGATGAGCAGGAAGGCGTCCGGCGCGAGGAACATGGCCGCCAGCAGCGCGCGGGTCTGCTCGCCGCCCGAGAGCGTGGCAAACGGCCGGTCGAGCGCCGCCTCCGGCAGGCCGATGCGCCCGGCCTCGCACGCGATCTGCCAGTCGGCGGCCGCGGGCGCGGCCTCCTGCAGCACGGCGCGGGTTGGACGCTCGGGGTGGGCGACCGGGCAGGGGAAGCGGCGGCAGGGCAGGGGCATCGAGATGCGCCCGCGCCCGGTCAGCTCGCCGGCCAGCAGCCGGGTCAGCGTGGTCTTGCCGCGCCCGTTGCGGCCGATCAGCCCCAGCCGCCAGTCGGTGTCCAGCGTCAGCGTCAGATCGTCAAAGACGTTCTCCGCGCTGCCGTCATAGCCAAATGTGAGATGGGATATCGTGATCTGTGACATAGGATTGGGTCCAGCCTCCTTTGTATGCGTCAGGGAAAAAAACGTGCCGCGGGAAGATCCATTCCTGCGGCACGTTGGGAAAAGCTCGGGGAGGCAGCGCGGCGCGCGCGCAGACCCAGGGCCAGCCGGAGAGAGAAGGACTTCCCGCTATGCGCGCATCACAAGGCCGGGCGGTTTGCCGCCCGGAAAAACACTCGGTTGCACGCCTGTCAGCAGGAAGTATGCTTCATTCTCTCAGCTCCATTTCTGTCTTTCAATACGGCTCTATTGTATCCGCCCGCAATCCAAAAGTCAAGCAAAATATGTGCGCATGTTCACAAAAAATCCATGGTTTGTCCTCTGTTTGTTCACCGATTTATCACAATATATTGCTATCCTGAAAGTAACAATTCGGTTACAAAGTGACACGGTTCCCATCGGGACACAAGAAATGAGGTGCGATATGCTACACAAACAACAAACCATCACGGTCCTGACCGCGGCGGCGCTTATTGCGGCATCGGCCGGCCCGGCCGCCCTGGCGGCGCAGGTGAGCGGCTCGATGACCCTGACCGTGGGCAGCCCCTACCTGACGAACAACGGCACGTCGGCGGCCATTGACGCCCAGGGCACGACGCCGGTCGTGGAGAGCCCGGGCTATACGCTGCTGCCGCTGCGCGGGGTGGTGGAAGCCATGGGCGGCACGCTGGCCTGGGATGCGGCCTCCCAGACCATCGCCATCACGCTGGGGAGCCAGACCTGGACGCTGACCATCGGCTCAGCCACCGCGATCAACCAGTACGGCCAGACCCGCACGCTCGCGGTCGCGCCCCGCCTGACCGAGGACGGCCGCACGCTCGTGCACATCCGCGCGCTGGAGCTGTTCTCGGGCGTCACCTGCTCGTGGAACAACGCCACCCAGCAGGTCTACATCACCTACAGCATCACGACGCCCGACCCGGCCCCTGCGCAGGACGACGAGGGCCCTGCGGGCGACACCCTGCTCATCCTGACCAACGAGACCGGCGAGGATATCGACGCGGTCAAGTGGTCGGCCGCCGGCGCGTCAGACTACTCGGCCAATGTGCTGCAAAGCGCCCTGCTCGGTGACGACGAGACCGAGTACCTGTGGCTGGACCTGGACGGCGACCCGGAGATCGACCTGCGCGTGACCTACGCCGACGGCGGCAGCGAGACCTATGAGGACCTGGACCTGACCGGCGTGGACGAGGCCTTCGAGGTGGCCATCCAGGACGACGGCGGCTATGACGGCCCGGACGACGCGGCCGTGCCCGACATGGAGGACGGCCTGAAGGTTTCCCTGTATAACGAGTCGGGCGTGGACGACATCGCGGAAGCCTACCTGTATCCGTCGGGCGAGGACCCGGATGACTACGACGGCCTGGTCTATGAGGCACATGACGAGCGCACGCTGGCGCAGGGCGACTGGCTGCGCGTGACGCTGGACGCGGCGGACGACGACCACCTGTGGGACCTGTACCTAGTCTATGACGACGCCGACGAGACCGAGGCGTGGGTGGAGGGCATCAGCCTGACCGGCGCGTCGGACGAGGCCGCGATCGTGGTGACCGACGAGGACGAGGCCTACCGCGTGCTGGACGACAACACCATCGAGCTGGATGAGACCGCGTCCGAGGTCACCGCCCGCATCTATAATGACCTGGGCGAGGACTATACGCTCACCTACATCGAGGCCAGCCCGGCCGACGGGGACGACTGGTACACGGTGTCCTCGGGCGACGTCGAGGACGGCGACTACGTCTCGGAGGACTTTGACCTCGACGCCGACGGCAGCGAATGGGACTTCTATTTTGAGGTCTATGACGCCTACGACGACGAATATGAGGACTATTACCTGTACGGCGTAGACTTTGACGACGCCTATGACGACAACCCGTACCTGTACATCGAATGGTACGACAGCGGCGAGGACGACCTGGACTACACCCTGGATTGACCGCAAAAAAAAGAGCAAGCCCCCTCACACCGGTGTGGGGGCTTGCCCTTGCCAGACGAAGGGGCTTTGCCGGTAGTGCCCGCCGCCGGCCCACAGGGCCTCGGCCGGCTGGGCCAGGGCATAGAGGTCGTCGGCCAGCGCGTCGCGCCGCAGGCCGGCCTGGAGGGCGTCCGGCAGGCGCTTTTCCTGCACGGGCTTTATGATGACCGGCAGGCGGGCGCTGTGCCGCATGGCGCGCAGGACCGCCCGGCCGCGCGGCCCGATGGCCAGCACGCGCAGGTAGGCCGGCTGCACCGGGTCATCGGCCGGCACGTCCAGATAGGCGCGCAGGAGGGCGCGCCGCACGCGCGCGAGCGGATAGCGCCGGGTCTGCGCGGCCTGGCAGATGCCGGCAAAGGACGTCCCGTCCCGGATGGCCGCGTGCAGCCGGTGGTGCAGCCCGTCGCTGCCGCCGGCGTACCGCAGGAGCGCCTCGGGCGTGAGCCGCCGCAGGTGCGCCAGCATGGCCTGGCTGCACGCCGCCGCGCGCGCGGGCGCCCCGCCGCGCGCCAGCTCGGCCGCGAGCACGGCATAGGCCGCCGCGGGCATGCCCGCGCGGCAGGCATCCAGGCCGCCGTCCAGCACGGCCCGCCGCAGGAAGGAGGCCGACGGCCGCGCGTGGAACTGGGCGCTGTCGTGCGGGGCGCCCGCGCGGCGCACGGTCAGGGGCCGGATGGCGCTGCCCGCCGCGTCCAGCGCCGCGCAGTAGGCGATGCCGAGCGTGTTGTTGGGCGAGGCCAGCAGCGCGCCCGCGGCCGGGTCCTCGTCCGCGACCGCCCGCTGCATGGCTGCGGCGTAGGAGTGGCCGGCGTCCATGTGGCGGCGCACGGCCGCCCGGCTGCACCGGGCCGCCCGGCGCAGGCCGTCCAGGTCGCCGCACTCCGAGCCGAACGACAGGTGGGTCACACAGCCCATGGCGTCCAGCACGCCGACCGCGCCCCGCGCAAAGCCCTCGGCCGAGGACAGCGCCGCGGCCAGCGGCAGCTCAACGACAAGGTCCACGCCGCACTGCACGGCCATGGCCGCGCGCCGGTACTTTTCCAAAATTGCAAAATCGCCCCGCTGCACGAAGTTGCCCGACATGGCCGCCGCGATCGCGGTGTCCGCGCCCAAACGGCGCCGCGTCTCGGCGCAGTGATAGGCGTGCCCGGCGTGGAATGGATTGTATTCTGCAACGATGCCGCAAATTTTCATAGGCGCCCTCCAAAAAAATCCGGAAATAGATGTTGTACATTTGCGCAGGGTGGTGTACAATAAGACTATATGGATTATTGTACACATATTTGTTGTTTCTTGCAAATTTCTTTTGCATCTTTGCGCAGAAACACCGAGCGCGGTATGTGGCAAATCGCAAACAAAAACACAGCAAGGAGTTATGAAGGATGAAAGTACTGGTTATTAACGCAGGCAGTTCTTCCCTGAAGTATCAGCTGTTCGACATGGACACCAAGACCGTTATGGCCAAGGGCCTGTGCGAGCGAATCGGCATCGACGGCAAGCTGACCCACCAGGGCGGCTCGGACGAGAAGTACAAGGCGGACGTGCCCATGAGCACCCACGCCGACGCCATCAAGGCGGTCATCGACATCCTGCTCGACGAGAAGTGGGGCGTCATCAAGGATATGTCCGAGATCAACGCGGTCGGCCACCGTGTCGTACACGGCGGCGAGTACTTTGCGGACTCTGTCCTCATCAACGACGAGGTCATCAAGGCCATCGAGGCCTGCATCCCGCTCGCACCGCTGCACAACACCCCCAACCTCATCGGCATCCACGCCTGCGAGGAGGTCATGGGCAAGGATGTGCCGCAGGTCGCGGTATTCGACACGGCCTTCCATCAGACCATGCCGGCCAAGAACTACATGTACGCCATCCCCTACGAGTATTACGAGAAGTACAAGATCCGCCGCTACGGCTTCCACGGTACCTCGCATAAGTACGTATCCCGTCAGGCCGCCGAGATGCTGGGCCGCCCGATCGAGGACCTCAAGATCATCACCTGCCACCTCGGCAACGGCTCGTCGATCTCGGCCATCGACGGCGGCAAGTCGGTCGATACCTCGATGGGCTTCACCCCGCTGGACGGCCTGCCCATGGGCACCCGCTCGGGCAACATCGACCCGGCCATCATCGAGTTCCTGGCAGAGCACGAGAAGATCGACGCCCATCAGGTCATCGATATCCTGAACAAGAAGTCCGGTATGCTGGGCATCTCGGGCGTCTCCTCCGACTTCCGTGACCTGGATGCCGCCATCGCAGAGGGCAACGTCCGCGCCGCGCTGGCAAAGGACATGTTCAATGTCTCGGTCAAGAAGATCATCGGCTCGTTCATCGCCTCCATGGGCGGCGTGGACGCCATCGTCTTCACCGCGGGCGTCGGCGAGAACGACCGCTCGGTCCGCTGGGATGTCTGCGAGCACATGGAGTACCTCGGCATCAAGATCGACCCGGAGAAGAACAAGTTCCGCGGCCGTCAGATGGATATCTCCATCGACTACGCGCGTGTGCGCGTGCTGGTCATCCCGACCAACGAGGAGCTCGTCATCGCGCAGGATACCGAGCGCCTGGTCAACGAGGCTGCTGCAAAGTAAGCCAAGACTGTGTTTTTCGCCCCTGGGGTTTGGCCCCAGGGGCTTTTTTTTGCGCCGTCCGCCCCGGTTGCCATCGCCGTCCATTTTTGCTATACTGGATACGGAAAAAATGCACAAGCCTGGAAAGGGGCATGACCGATGGTAGACCTGCACACCCACTCCAAATATTCCTTTGACGCCGACCAAGAGCCGGCCGAGATCGCCGACATGGCTGAGGCCGCCGCGGCTGCGGGCGTTGACACGCTGGCCGTCACCGACCACTACGACCTGTTCCGCCGTGCAGCACCCATCCGCTGCGACCTCACGGCCATCGCGCGCGATATCCGCGCGGCCCGGCCGCAGTTTGCCGGGCAGGTGGATCTCCTGTTCGGCGTCGAGCTGGGCGAGCCGCACGCGAACCCGGCCCAGGCCGAGGCGCTGCTCGCGGCCTATCCGTTCGACGTCGTCATCGGCTCGCTGCACGCCATGCCGAACGATCTTGACCTCTACGACCACGACTACGACCACCTGGACTGCGACGCCCTGCTGCGCGATTACTTTGCCGAGGTCGTGCGCATGGAGCAGTACGGCGGCTTTGACGTGCTGGCCCACCTGGACTACCCGCTGCGCGTCATGAAGCGCCCGGGCAACCACCCCTCGTTCGATAACTTTATGGAGCACATCCTGCCCGTCCTGCGCGAGGCGGTCGCGCGCGGCTACGCCATCGAGTGCAACGCGGCCACGCTGTTTAGCTGGATGGAGCGACCGGGGCCCGACCGCTGGATTCTGGAGGAGTACCGCCGGCTGGGCGGCGAGCGAGTCAGCTTTGGCAGCGACGCGCACCGCGCGGCGGACATCGGCCGCGGCGCCGCAGTCTACCGCGACTACCTCCGCGCGCTGGGCTTTGACCACCTGACCGTGTTCCGCGGCCGCAAGGCCGAGGCTTATCCGCTCTGACCCAGAAGGAGGCGCTGTTTTTATGGATGCTATCACCCTCTCGGCATACGCCAAGATCAACCTGACGCTGGACGTGACCGGCCGCCGGCCGGACGGCTACCACACCGTGCGCATGGTCATGCAGTCGGTCGGCCTGCACGACGACGTGACCGTGACGCGCACGGGGACGGGCGGCGTGACGCTCGCCTGTGACAAGCCCTTTGTCCCGACCGACGGGCGCAACCTGGCCGTGCGCGCGGCCGAGCACTTTTTTGCCTGCACCGGTCTGGCCTGCGACGGCCTGCACATTGCCCTCAAAAAGCGCATCCCGGTCGCGGCCGGCCTTGCCGGCGGCAGCACGGACGCCGCCGCCGTCCTGCGCGCGCTGGATACGCTCTACGGCGCCGGCCTGTCCACGGACGCGCTGTGCGGCATGGGCCTGGCGCTGGGCGCGGACGTGCCCTATTGCCTTGTGGGCGGCACCATGCTGGCCGAGGGCATCGGCGAGGTGCTCACGCCCCTGCCGCCCATGCCGGACTGCTGGGCGGTCCTGTGCAAGCCGGGCTTTTCGGTCTCGACCGCCGCGGTCTACGCCCAGATGAACGGCGGCGACCTGCCCGAGCGGCCGGACACGGCCGGGGTGCTGCGCGCCCTGCAGGCGGGCGACTATGCGGGCGTGTGCCACCGGCTGTACAACGTCATGGAGCGCGTGACCGCGCGCGCACACGCCGAGATCGGCCAGATCAAGGACGTCCTCTTGGCCTGCGGCGCGGACGGCGCGGCCATGAGCGGCAGCGGCCCGACCACCTTCGGCCTGTTCCGGTCCGAGGACAAGGCCCACAAGGCGTATGCTGCCCTGCGGCGAGACTTCCCGGACACCCATTTGACCCGCATGCAGCCCGGCTGGGGGCGGTAAGCGCCCGGTACGCAAAAAAATTGACGTGCCATAGGTTTGCCGCGCGGTTTTTTGGTCCATACTCTTGCTGTCAGACAACCAAGCGAGAGGATGGGATAGACCATGACGATCCGATGGAAACCGATGGAGCTTGCGCTGGCGCTGCTGCTGGCCGCGCTCTTTGCCTACGCCGCCTGCGCCGCGCTGGGCCAGCAGACGCTGGCCGATGGGCTGGTGCGCCTGCATGTGATTGCCAACTCGGACAGCGCGGCCGACCAGCAGATCAAGCTGCGCGTGCGCGACCGCGTGCTCGCGGTCACCGAGCCGCTCCTGGACGGGGCGGATTCGCCGGAAGCGGTCCGGCAGATCCTGCGGGACAACCTACAGGGCATCACCGACGCGGCGCAGGCCGTCCTGGACGCGCAGGGCGCGCCGTACAGCCTGTCGGCCCAGCTCGCGGGCGAGTACTACCCGACCCGCACCTATGACACCTTCGCCCTGCCGGCGGGCGAGTACACCGGCCTCAAGATCCGTTTGGGCGCGGCCCAGGGCAAAAACTGGTGGTGCGTGGTCTTCCCGCCGCTGTGCACCGACGCCGCCGAGGCGCCGGCCGGCAGCCTGTGCCAGAAGACGACCTTCCGCTTCAAGACGGCCGAGCTGGTCGGCCGCGCCCGCGCCTGGCTCCAAAACCGATAGCGCGTCCCACGCAGACAAAAAGACCGCTCCCTACGGGGAGCGGTCTTTTTGTCGGAAGGCCTGTGCTCAGGTCTTGCCCGGCTGGGCCAGCACAAGCACGTCGCCGGTCTGGATGCGCGTGCCGCCGTCCGGGATCATGGTGTGCGCGCCGCGCTGGATGAGGATGACCAGGGTCTGCTGGGGCGTGGAGATCTCGCGCAGCGACCGCCCGTTCCACTTGTGCCCCTTGTCGATGGGCACCTCGCGCAGCGACAGGTTCTCGCGGTCCTCAAAGGCGCGCGCGGCAAAGACCAGAAGGTCGCCGTCGGCCAGCACGGTCTGCCCGTCGGGCACGAGGTTCCGGCCGTCCCGGGCGATCATCACGGCCAGCAGGTTGTGCGGCAGGGCCAGCTCGGCCAGCGACTTGCCGATCCAGGGATGGCCGTCCGCGATATGCACCTTGATGAAGTCGACGTCGTTGTCCTCCTGGTAGTCGTTGAAGGTCTTGGACACGTCCTCGGCCGGGTCGATCATGTTCAGCCTGCGCGACACCCACGGCAGCAGCGTGCCCTGGAAGGCGATGGACAATAGCACGATGCAGAAGACCAGGTTAAACAGGTTGTAGGTCATGGTCACGCCGCCCAGCACGGCATAGATGGCGAACACGATCGAGGCGACGCCGCGCAGGCCGGCCCACGAGACGATGCCGATCTGCCCCGGCCGCGAGCGGAAGGGCAGCAGGATGGCCGAGACCACGGCCGGCCGGCCGATGAAGGTCAGGAAGGCCATGATGCACAGCGCCGGCAGGAAGACGGCGGGCAGCTCGGCGGGCGTGACGAGCAGGCCGAGCAGGAAGAAGATCATCACCTGGCACACGCCGGTCACCACATCAAAGAAGTGGATGAGGTAGCGCTTTTGCGAAACGCTCGCATTGCCCATCAGGATGCCGCACAGGTAGACGCTCAGGTAGCCGTTGCCGCCGATGAGGTCGGGCAGGGCGTAGGCGATGATAGCGACGGCAAAGACCAGGATGGTCCGGCCGTGATCGTCCGAAAAGGTCAGGCGCGAGAGCAGCAGCACGGCCAGCTTGCCCATGACCACGCCGCACAGCACGCCGAACACGACCTGCGACAGCAGCATCCGGGGCACAGACACCGACGCGCCCGACATCACCGACACCAGGATGACAGTCAGCATGTAGGACATCGGGTCGTTGGAGCCCGATTCCACCTCAAGCAGCGAGGCCGAGCCGTACTTGAGCGACAGATGCCCGGTGCGCAGGATGTTAAAGACCGAGGCCGCGTCGGTCGAGGAGATGACCGCGCCGATGAGCAGGCTCTCGTACAGCGGCAGCCCCAGGGCCAGATGGGCGAACAGGCCGGTCAGGCCGGCCGTCAGCATAACGCCCAGCGTGGACAGCACGACCGACTTTGCAAGCACCGGCCGGGCGGCCTTTAGGTTGGTGCCAAAGCCGCCGTAGAACATGATGAAGATCAGGCACACCGAACAGATGATGTTCGCTACCTGATAGTCGTCAAAATGGATGCGGAACAGGCCGTTTTCGCCGAACACCATACCAAGGGCGATAAAGATGAGCAGGGAAGGGACGGCCAGCCGCTGGATCAGGCGGTTGAGCACGATGCAGATGAGGATGACAATCCCCATGAGCAGCAGGGGTGGGCTCATAGAACTCCTCCTTTGGGTATAAAATGGATATTTTCTCTCTATTATAGTAACATAAACCTGGGAAAATGTCCAGATACAGGCCGAAAATGAAACTTTTTCCGGGCGGCCCGCGGCCGGCGCCGCGCGGGCGGGCAGATTGCACGAAAAAACCGGAAAGGCCGCCCGCAGGCTTGTAAAAAGGCGGCGGATGTGATAAGATGAAACGGCAAACAACGGATAAAGGAAGTGAACGGATGCAGAAATCCCTAAAAGGCCTGGAGAAGTTCTTCTGGCTATATCTCTTGTTCAATCCCGTTTTGGACATTGTAAACGGTCTGTACATCTGGATGCTGACCCGCGGCTATGCCGGCATGGAGGCGCTCAATTACCGCGAGCTGACCAACAGCGGCGGCATGACGACCACGCCCGCGCTCATCGTGCGTATGCTGGTGCTCGTCGTCATGGTGGTGTATGTGCTCCTGCTGCGCGACCGGCGCTCCATCCTGACCGCCCTGCCCATGGGCGCGGCCTGGGCCATGTCGGTCCTGTCCGAGTTCTTGTGGACCGGCGGCGTCAATCTCTCGCTGGACGTGACGTTCTTTGCGCGCTTTGCGTACAACGTCGCGGTCGCGATGGTCTACCTCAACGTGTTCCGCCGCGCGGAACTGTCGCAGGATCGCCTGATCGAAAAGGTGCACGCCTACGTCAACGGCATGACCATCATCTTTTCGCTCGGCATCCTCATCCCGTACGTCCTGCGCATCGGATACAGCACCTACTATGACCGCTTCGGCGCGCGCGGCGTGCGCGGCTTCTACTATTCGGGCAATGACATCACGGGCGCCCTGATGATCCTGCTGCCCCTGGCCATCGCCTATTTCCTGTTCATCCCGCGCCGCCAGTTCACCCGGGGCCGCATGCTGCTGTACAGCCTGGGCCCGGCCATGAGCATCGTCTGCCTCATGCTCATCGGCACCAAGACCGCGCTCATCGCCATGCTCGGCGAGTCGGCCGTCATGCTGGTGTATGCCGTCGCCGTGGCCGTGCGCGGCAGCCGCGAGATGCTGCGGCGGGCGGCCATCCTGGCCGTGATCACGGTGATTGTGGCGCTGATTTTCAATGGGATGTCGCTGCTGCTGAGCGGCGCGGGCCGCGGCATCATGGACATGCTCAAGGAGAGCATGAATGCCATGCAGGAAGCGGCCAACGAGGAGGGCGGCAGCCTGATCTCGGGCCGCTGGAACAAGCTTGCGGCGACCCTGGCAGACTTCAAGGCCGCAGGCCCGATCGCCTGGCTGTTCGGCGTCGGCCGCGGCTCGCAGGGCCACATCATCGAGATGGACCTGTTTGACGTCGGCCTGCTGTACGGCGTGTTCGGCTTTGTGGCCATGACCCAGATGTACATCCGCTACGGCGTGCAGTTCCTCATGCGCATGGTCAAGAACTGGAACGTCCTGGTGTTCGGCGCGTTCGTATCGCTCGGCATCACGGTCGCTTACCTGGCCGTCGCCGGCCACATCCTGTTCACGGTCACCTCGGGCTTCTTCTTCGCGTTCGTGCTGGTGTACGCCCGCATGCTCACGACCGCCCGCGACCGCCTGTAAACCCTGTCCGATTCCCTGGGGCCAGCCCCGGCACGCGCCGGGACCTGGCGGGGACCGGAATCAAAAAAAGCGCCGCCTGATTGGGCGGCGCAATTTTTTTTTGCGCACAGAAAAAGGCGTGGCCGGTGGGCCACGCCTTTTCTGGCGGTTGTGGTGCAAACCCGTTTGCTCCGGGCCGTCACGGCGCGCCGGTCAGGGCGCGGTACAGCAAAGTGACGGTCTGGGCGCGGGTGCAGCCCGCGTCCGGGCTGAAGGTATCGGCCGCCGTGCCCGCCGCGATGCCGTTCTCGGCCGCCCACTGGACGGCCTGCGCGCAGTAGGCGTCGGGCGCGATGTCGGCAAAGGCTGCCGTGCCTGCCGGCTGCTGTGCGCCGGCGCTGCGCCACAGCAAGGTGACGGTCTGGGCGCGGGTGCAGGCCGCGTCCGGGCTGAAGGCCGCAGGTCCGGTGCCCGATACGATGCCGCTCTCGGCCGCCCACAGCACCGCGTCATAGAAATAGTCGTCCGGGCTGATGTCGGCGAAGGGGGAGGCCTCCGTCGACGGGGCCGGGCAGCCCGCCGCGCGCCACAGGAAGGTGACGGTCTGGGCGCGGGTGCAGCCGAGTTCCGGGCCAAAGGCGTCCGCGCGGACGCCGCTCGTGATACCGTTTGCGACCGCCCACTGCACCGGGGCGTAGAAGTAGCTGTCCGCCGGCACGTCGGCAAAGGCGGCGCCCGCCGCGCGGAAGGTGCTCTCAATGGTGACGGCTGCGTCGGGCATGACGAACGTGTATTGCCCGTCGGCCAGCGTCAGCGCGACCGGACTGCCGGCGGCGTCGGTCACGCGCAGGGTGTCCAGCACATAGCCGGCTGCGGGCGTGACCGTGATGGTCACAAGGTCGCCGGGCGCCGCGTCCTGCACATCGGCCGTGACCGCGCCGTGCACGCTGTCATCCGAGACCGTAATGCGCTGGGGCGCGTCCTCGTCCGTGGCTGTATCTTCCTGGCGGGACGGCCGGGAATGGCTGGCCGAACCGCTGCCGGACGGCTTGTCGTCGTCCGCGTCCGGCTCCTCCTCGTCCGGCTCCTCATCGTCCGGTTCTTCGCCGCCGGGCTCCTCGCCGCCGGGCTCCTCACCGCCGGGCTCCTCGCCGCCGGGCTCCTCACCGCCGGGCTCTTCGCCGCCGGGCTCCTCGCCGCCGGGCTCCTCGCCGGTGTCATAGTTGAGAGCGATGACCTCGAACTGGTAGAGGGTCTCGGCCCAGCGCTCGATGGTGTCTGTGTGGTTCACCCAGCTGTCCGTGCCCGTAATCCATGTGATGGTGTCGAGCGCTTCGCTCGTCCAGTACCGGTTTTGCAGGTCGAGCGCGGCGCTGTCCAAGAGCAGGCGGAAGATTGCGTCGCCGGGATGCGCATAGTCGATGCGGTGATTGAGGTAATAGTTAAAGTAGGCGTAGCGCGCCGTATATTCGCTCTCCAGCACGAGGCCCGCCGCGCGCAGCCCGGCCTGCATGTTGCTGATGAACCGGTTTATGGTCGCTTTGGCCGACTGGAGGGTTTTGACCGAGAGCGTGATGTCCTGCAAGCTGCTGACGGCTGACGAGGGCAGGTCCTCGATCGAGAGGAAGGTGTCGCGCACGCCATTTAGGATCTTCTTCAGGGCGTACTCCCGCAGGTCGTCCTCGCCCGTCAGGCCGTTGGCCTTCAGCTTGCCCCACAGGTAGTCCACCAGGCCGTCGGACAGCAGGCCGACCGTCTCGCTGGACTCCTTGACATAGCAGTTCATCCGCGCGCGCACGGCCTGGAACATGGACGCGATCCAGATGCGCAGCTCCTCCATGGTGCCGTCGTATTCGTTCAGGTCGCCGGTCAGCAGACGGTAATACATATTGCCAGCGTCAGGCGTGCTGTCCGTGTTGTAGATAAACTGCCAGAAGGCCGTGGCGTCGTCCGGGTTCAGCGTGGGCAGGGTCTTCAAAAAGACGCCCATCTCGGTCAGGCCGAAGTCGCCGGCAAAGAGCTTGAACTTGGTGATGCTGCGCGTGTGGGTCTGGACGTCCAGCTCCTGTTCGGTCAGCATCCCTTCGAGCAGGTTGCTCTCAAAGAGCAGGGGCAGGTCCTGCCCGAGCTGGATGACATAGCGGTAGACCAGCGTCTGGCCCGGCTGCAATGCCGTGGCGCCTGCGGCCGGGGTTTCGGTGCCGTCGGCCGCGCGCAGGACGGTCTCCTGGGGCGTGTAATCGCCCAGTGTGATGTGCGGCAGGTTGACCGTGCCGGTGTCGCAGGACAGCTCGAGGTCGGCGTAGATCGTCCGGGTAAAAGCCGTCCTTCTCGGTGCAGCCGTCGTAGACGGTCAGCACCTCGACCGGGTCGGACGTGTACTGGATGAGGCTGTAGCACTGGGCGCGCAGCGCCTGGAAGTGCCGGTGGTAGCACGCGACCTGGTCCTCGCCGCGCAGCAGCATTGCGCGCCCGCCGTCGTCCGACAGACAGACCACGCACGAGTGGGTGACGAGGAAATAGGGGAAGGGATCGGTGTAGCGCGCGGCCGCGCCGTCGGCGTAGTAGTAATAGGGGTGGTAGTGCCGCCGGGACAGCAGGCACATGGGGAAGATGCGGCAAAAGCACGAGAGGTTGTGCAGGTTGCTGTCCTCGGCCGAGCCCGAGGCGTCAAAGGCAATGATCTGGCTGACCTCGGCGGTGATCTGGCCGCCGAGATAGCGGCGCAGCAGCTCATCGCCCAAAAAGGTGTCGGTCGGGGGCACGGTCAGCTCGATCCGGGCATTCGGGTGGGACAGCTCTTCGGTCAGCACGATGCGCAAAAGCGGCTGCACGTTGGTCACGCCGGCATAGATGGCCCGCGTCCCGGCGTACTGCGCCAGGTTCATCAGCAGCCGGGTCTCCTCAAAGGCCGGCGCCGAGAAGTCCAGCTCGGCCAGGTCGGAGAACAGCCGCCCCACCCGCTCGCGGGCGCGCCGGATGCCCTCCTTTTCAAATTGCGCGTCGTAATAGGTGCGCAGGCGCTCCTCCTCGCCGGGCGTCAGCCGCAGGTGGTAGATCAGCTCGTCCAGGGCGTCGTAGGGCAGCACGCGCTGTCCGGCCAGGGCCTTGGACAGCGCGGTCCGCTCGACGCCGGCCAGCCGGGACAGCGCCGAAACGGTCATGCCCTTGGCCTGCAAAAGCTCGCGCAGGTATTCGCTGAACAGCAGCATGGTATCATCTCCTATCCTTCTGGTTTCAGTATAGCATAGAAAGCGTCCCGGAAGTGTGCGCGATATCTCCTGTTTTTCTGCACAGCCCTTGTCACAGGCCCGCGCGGGCGATGGGGCGGCCCCTAAGGCGGTTGACTTCCGCCGCATGGCCTGGTATAATCAGAAAAAAATAGATCATGCTGGCGGCCGGTCACCGGATCGTGCCGCCCAAAAGGCATGCAAAAGCAAACCGTAGGTACGGCGCAGCCTGCGCTATAAGGTTGGCTTTTGGATGCCTTTTTGGTTTCTTGTGAAGGAGGAAGATGTTCCATGCAGGTATATTTATACGACGACGGGCTGCCGCCGCAGGCCGCAGCCATCCGCCGGGCGGTCTTTATGGACGAGCAGGGCTTCCGGGATGAGTTTGACGAGATTGACCCGCGCGCAAGCCATCTGGTGCTGTGCGACCGGGAGGTTCCCATCGCGGCCGGCCGCTTTTACCGGGCGCCGGGGTGCGATACCTATCTCGTCGGACGCATCGCGGTGGTCAAGGCCTATCGCGGGAAGGGCGTCGGGGCCGCGCTGCTGCGCGCCGCCGAGCGGGCTGTGCGGCAGCGGCAGGGCCGCCGCATCGCCCTGCATGCTCAGGTGCAGGCCCGGCCGTTTTATGAGAAGCTGGGTTACACGGCCTACGGCGCCGTCGAGCTGGAGGAGCATTGCCCGCATATCTGGATGGAAAAGGCACTGTGACGCGGGCGTGATACCTGCGGGCCGCCCGGACAAGAAAAGCCCCCGGGGCGCAAGGGCTCCGGGGGCCTGGTTTGGGGCGGGGGATTACCGAAGGTAGGCCTGTACGGCCTCCCAGGACATCTCCCCGCGTGTAAATTGTTCGAGCGCAAGGTATTGCTGCTCTGCCGGCGTGTGTGCCCGGGCGGAAAGCGCCTGGACCGTCTGCGCTTCCTCCGGCAGCGGCGCGGTCACATGGGACCGGGACTGGTAGGCGGCAAAGTACCGCAGGCCGAACCGCCTTTGGGATTCGGCGTTGATGTGGATGCCGTCGGGATTGGGATACAGCGATTCCCCGGTCACAAAATAGCAGTTTTCTGCCTGCGTGGCATAGCGCATGGCCGCCTGATTGATCTGCGCATATTCCACGCAGCCCAGGCCGAACCCGGACTTTCCCAGGTAGTCGCCAAGCCCGCCGATCAGGAACGGGAGGTCGGGCGTCCCCAGCGCCTGGCGCAGCCCACGGACGATGCCGTCCAATTTTTGCGCATACTGCCGGTATCGCCCGCCGTAGCTGTCGCTTTCCCCCTGGTGCCATAAGGCCGCGATCAGCGTGCTCTGATCCATGGCATATCGCGCCTCGCTGACGGCATGGCGGAATAGGATGCCGTCGGGGCTCCACGCGTCGATCGAGCTGCCGCCCTCAGCGCAGGGGATCAGCCCGATTTGCTCGCCCGCATGCGCCGCGCACCACGCCTGCGCAAAGGAGGCCGCCGGCCCGACCCCGGCGACCGACCGGTCGAAATGGATGGGCTCGGCCATCATCTGCCATCTGCCGTTGCGCAGCATCCAGATCCGCTCGTCGCAGATGGGCGTGACCTGGTGCAGGAAGCCGCGCCCGGCCATATTGGATTGTCCAATCAGTAAGATCGATTGCATTGTCATTCTCCTGTTCGTTTGCTGTGCCGGCCCTGCCGGCGTCTTCGATAGGCCACGCCCACATGGACGGCGGCCCATATCAGCAGGTATGCCAGCGAGGCCCCGGCCATGGCGCCATAGGTTTTCCGCTGCCCGGCCACATAGGACTGCGCCGTCTGGTCGGCCTCCACCGTGACAGAGACGCCGTCCTGCGGGACGGACAGCACCCGCCGCGTGACCGGCTCGCCGGCCGCTACGATCTGCCGGGCGGTCTGCTCGGCCGCACCGGCCGCAGACCGATAGGTATAGCCGCTGCCGTCCGTGGCGCGGTAGGCGACCATGTAGACGGTCCGGGTGGGGTGGTTGCGCTTGTCCCGCCCGGTGGCGTGGTTTTCCACCTGGACCGGGTAAACCGCGCTTGGCACAAAGGTGTGCACGCCCTGGTCAACGTAGGCGGCCGCGGGCCGCACCCCGGCGAGGCCGCGCAGGCCCAGATAGAGGCAGGCGGCCGCCCCGATGAGCAGCAGGATCCCGGCTGCAAAAAGGATGGACTTGATCTTTGCCATTTGGGCAGCTCTCCTTTCCGATTGGCCTGTGCGGCCCGGCTGGCGCAGCGGCGCGTCCGCTGCGGCCGGCCACGCATCATCGCGCCTGTGCGTCTGCGATCATTTTTGCCAATTCGGTGCCGCTTTCCGGCATGCCCCGCTTCATCCACTCGACGACCCAGCCAAATATCATATAGGCGACCGAAGCGCGCAGGTATGCCACGGCGTTTGGAAGGTCGGGCGAGACCTCTGCCTGCTCCAAAAGGGTGCCCAGCACGATCTCGGACAGCCCGGCCCGGTATAGCGCGAGGTAGAAGGCGGAATGGGCCTTGTAAAAGTCCAACAGGCTGACGAGCACTTCGGACGGCGCAGCGTGCGCCTGCCGGTCATACTGCTGCTGCCATTCCCTTGCCAGGCGGTCGGCCTCCTGCCGCAGCACGTCTTCTTTGCCCGTAAAGTTCCGGTAGAAAGAAGCCCGGCCGACCCCGGCGCGCGCGGTCAGCCTGCTGATGACGATGTCCTGGAATTCCTGTTCGCGCATCATCTCCAGCAGCGTATGCAGGATCTGGCGGCGGACATAGCTGTTCTTTTCCTGGTTGCTTGCACGCATGGCCTGATACAAATCCTCCCCGTTTGTCTCATTTTTGATGAGACGATTGACCCATCGATATGCATTATGATACAATCGTCCCAACAAAATGTCAAGGAGGGGATCTCATGCCGATCCTGCCGAAGCGGCTGCTCGTCCTGGCGGCGGTGGCCGTCGCCGCCGTTGTGCTGGGGCGTCTGGCTGTCCGGGCCGCCATGAACCTGCTGCTGGGCGGCACGCTGTTTGGAGGGAATTTCCTGTGAAACGGACAAAAAGAAAGGGGAGGCTTATGTGGGGGCTGATTTATGTTGGGACGTTTCTCGCCGCATTCCTCGGGTCCGCAGCGGTCAAGATGACAGCCGACCCGTTCCACGGCAAGTATACCGTGGATTGGGACGATTCGGTCGGGACGGTCTACACCGACCTTGCCTATGGGGACGGGGAAGCAAATCGGTTTGATTTGTATGTCCCTGCCGGGCATACGAAGGAGCACTATGGACTGATCGTCTATCTCCATGCTGGGGGCTTTACCAGTGGAGACAAGCGCGGCGATGCAGGTATTTTGAAATGGCTATGCGCCAAAGGGTATGTGACCGCCGGCATCAACTACACCTTGTTTAGCCAGGAAAATCCCACGGTAAGTGTCTATTCGCAGACCATGGACGTGAAAAATGCGATGCCCCATGTGGTCGCCGCGGCCGAGGAGCTGGGCTATCCGCTGGACCGGATGGCGGTCGCCGGAGGCAGCGCGGGCGGCACGCTGGCGCTGGTCTACGCCTACCGGGACGCCGGTACGGCCCCCATCCCGGTCAAGATGGTGTTCGAGATGGTCGGCCCAGCCAGCTTTCATTTTGAGGACTGGACGAACTATGGCCTGGACAAAAACCCGGAAGCGGCCGCAAACCTGTTTGGCACGATGTCCGGCACGGCGATCACGCCGGAAATGATCCGCTCCGGGGAATACCTGGAGACCGTCAAGCCGATCTCCGCCGACCGCTGGATTGACGAGCGTTCTGTGCCTGCCCTCTTGGCGTATGGGAAGCACGATAAAGTGTGCCCCATCTTGAGCGTCCAACCGCTTATCGCGGCCTTGGAAGCAAACCATGTGCCATACGACTATTTTGAATTCCCGCACTCCGGGCACGGGTTGCAGAACGACAACCGGATGTACGCGCAATATATGGAAAAATTGGAGGAATATCTCGCCAGGTATATGGGGGATGCTGGATGACCTTGAGGTCCTTCGGGTGGGGCGGCATCCCTATGGACAGCATGTCCCGATTGGCACAATCAATCGCTGAGCGGGAGACACCTGTCTGCAAAAGCCCTCGGCTGAAACCGAGGGCTTTTGTTGAAATTTATTCCAAATTGTGATATCCTGTTGAGCAGGAAAAAAATTATTTTTCAGCGCGCTGCCGTGCCAGCGGTAGGCGGTTATTTGCCCTCCATCCTTCAAGGGAAGGAGGTGAAGTTCTCCCCAATCCAACCCGGAAGGGGGTGAACGCGGTGTATGAGAAGATTTTGCGCATCATGCTGTTTACAGCACTGGTTGCTCTCATTTTCGTTACATACGCAAAATGACCGCCCAAGCCTCTCAAACTTAGCGGTCATTTCGATCAAAAAATTTTGAGGGCATAACCGTCTACCGGCAACGCGCCCTTTTTTATGTTTTCAGTATAGCCGCTTTCTGTGAAGTTGTCAAGCCGTTTACTTGACACATTTGTTGCACGGTGTCAGCCCACGCGCCAGCGCGTCAGCGAGCGTGCTGGGATAGTAGGTGCCGCCGTTGCAATGGCTGTCATAATGGTACCGCTTACCGGTTTTGGTCACATAGACGTTGGCGTGGGTCTCGGTGGCGGGATTTGAGGGTACCGTTTCCGGCCCGGACGGCGTGGAAACCGATGGGGCGGAGGGCGCGGCGGTTTCGGGCGCTGACGGGACAGGGGATTCGGTCAGGGCATCCGGCTGTTTGGTCGGGGCAGCCGAAACGCTCTTGTTTGCCGTGATCCGGCAGGTCTCGCCGTCGGTCATGGCGTAGATGGTGCCATTGAGATCGGTGCGCCAGACCGGGATGCCTGCGAGCTTGTCCAGCGTCGCCTGAGACGGATGGCCATAGCTGTTGCCAGCGCCGCAGCAGATCACCGCCGCATCCGGGGAAACTGCCGAAAGGAAACTGCTGGTCGTCGAAGTATCCGAACCGTGATGACCGACCTTGAGCACATTGCTCTGGATGTCAGCGCCGGATTGCAGGATCGCCTCCTCGACCTCGGCTTCCGCGTCACCCATGAACAGGAAAGAGGTGTTCTGGTAGGTCGCCCGCAGGACGATGGACGTATTGTTTAGATCCTCGGCAGGCTGCGCGGCGAGCACAGTGACATTGGCATCGCCGAGCGGGAACGTCGCGCCCACCTCGGGAACAACCGCAGTCAGGCTCTTGTTTTCCAGTGCGGTCAGCACATCGGAATAGGTCTGCGTATTGGAGGTCGCATCGGCCAGCAGGACATTCTGCACATCAAAGGCGTTGATGACATCATCCATACCGCCGATATGATCCTCGTGGGGATGGGTGCCGACGACATACTTGAGCGTGCGCACGCCGGCATTCTTGAGGTACTCAACTACATCGTCGCCGTCCTCGTTGTTGCCGGCGTCAATGAGCATATATTCGCCATTGCTGGACAGCAGCATACTGTCGGCCTGCCCAACGTCCAGATATTCCACGACCAGAGACTTATGCTCTGGGGTAATAATGTACGCAGACTGTGTCTTGTTGTCCCAGAGCACGCGCGCGCCCAGCGATTCTGCGGCAAAGCGCGCCGGAACCATCGTGCGACCCTCGATGGTCTGGGCGGGGACATCCAATACCTGAGCAGCGCCGTTCACAGAAGCGGCCGTGCTGCCGATCTGCATGGAGATGACAGTACCCTCCTTGGCGGCCGTCACGGTTTGGGTGGCATCGTCCCAGTCTACGGTCGCACCCAGAGACTCGAAGAGCGCACGCACAGGGACCAGCGTGCGGCCATCGACGATCATCGGCGGGACATCGGCCTGTACCTGCGCGCCGTCCACCACCAGCGAGGCTGCGCCGGCAGCGTTTATGGATAGGACTGCCGCAACTGCAAAGGCAAGCACTTTTTTTCTCATCGGGTAAACCCTCCTCGTTTTTGTCTTTCGGGTCGATTTCATGCCGCACAGGCCAGATGCATCGCCCGGCCTGCCCATGACAGCAAGGGCAAGGCATAAGTAAGGGCCTGCGGCAGCAGTAGCAAGCAACCCGCAGACCCAATCCCAAAAGGGCGGTTGGACCTTACACCAACTGCCCCTATTATAAAGCATCCTGTAGGGGAAATACAATTGGCAAAACGCTAAAATCAGGACGGCTTACTGCGGATAGGCACAGCGGGAAATCGCCTGCTGGAGACAGCCTCCTACGCGGAACGCCCTTCGCCGGGCCGTCCGATTATTCAAAATCGTTATATGCATACGGCTCATACTTGCCCGGGAGTTCGCTATAGGGTTTGCCAAAGCGATAGTAGGTAGGATTGCTTTTTCCGCCGATGTTCTGATCAATCTGGGGGTCGAACACATAATCTAGGCCATTGATCCTGGCGGTTGTCCAAGTATGCCCTGTCATGCCGCCGCTTGCCGCATGGGTCGAGCCATTGACCACATGCATATCCAGCCCAACATACCGCATGATCGCCGCAAAAAACGCAGAATAATGGTCGCACACACCGCGATGGGTCAAGAACATATAGCCCGCGTTGCCCTCCGGCGAAGTGTCGAACGCAAAATCCGGAGTCCCGTAGGTCATATTTTTGATAATATAGTCGTATGTCACCTTTGCCTTGGTGTAGGTGTCCATATCCGGCGTAAAATATTCGGCCATAAACTGTTCGATCAACTGGTTCAGATCGTCGAGTTTGGTCTTTTTGGGGTTCAGCGGCGCCTGGTTTAGGGCCGTCTTGATATCCATCCCCTTGGTGGTCGTATCAAATTGCGGCGTGGTGTCCTTGGGCGCATCGGCAGGCGTCAGGTTTGTCCCATAGGTATCGTTCATGTACTCTAAAAGTTTGAAGCCGTTGTTATCCGGGTATATTGCGACTTGGCCTTGCGCCGCATCATATTGCACGTCAAATCCAATCGGTCCGGCCAGATCACGCAGCTTAAAGTAGGTGCTGCCGTCAATCTCATAGGCGTCAAATGACATCCGTTTTCCGTCCACATACACCTGGATATCAGATTCCCGCGCGGTGGCTGTTGCCTTTTGCCCGGTTGCCTGTAATTCCGTCCCAAGAATCTGGTAGGTCCCACCGGTAATGATATCAATCCGGTTTGCGCTCTGGTTGTATTCCAAACCGACCGGGACATGCCATCCGTTCATAATGCAGATAATATCACGTAACTTGTAATAGTTGGCCCCCCCGATATTATAGACATCCAGGTAATATCCCCACTCGTCGTTCACGTTCAATTGGCTGTTGTTCCGAACGGCTGTCACATCTGCCTTGGCCGTCCCCGCGAGCAGGCATAATGCTGCAGCAGTACCACATAAGATTTGCTTTTTCAAGGCAATCCCTCCTACTTTGTTGGAAACTGAATCTATTTTGCGCCCCGCGGCGCGGACAAAAGCCTGCGGCACGGGGATGCGCTGCGGAATTTGCTATGCAGGGTTACAGATTATAAAAAATTCAATCGATTTTGTTAAATTTGACCATAAAGGCATACAGAAATCTATAACTTTTTAAATATTATAACAGGATATGGGAAAAGATTCAATATCGGGAAGCTCGAAAAGAACAGAAAAGTGCCATGGAAAAAGCATAGCGGATGCGCGGGCAGGGGGGCTGGATTGCCGAAGGCGGCGAATCAAGAAGCTGGGGATGTATCCCGGGCATCCCACCGGTTTAGAAAGCGCGGGGCGGCCGCGCAGATCGTCCGCGACAGCAAGGGCAAGGCATAAGTAAGGGCCTGCGGTAGCACGTCAAAGCAACCCGCAGACCCAATCCCAAAAGGGGCGGTTGGACCTTACACCAACCGCCCCTATTATACCAAAGTGCAAGGGAAATACAATCGGCAAAACGCCGAAATGATCATGGCAACAATTAACCAGCAATCGAAAAGAAAATCACGAGAGTTTGATAGTAAATGTCATTGACTGTATATTCGTTTGGGGTGTTATCAAATTTATGATTTCTATAACAATTTATCGTGTATAAACGCGATTGTAATTGATTTTGACACGATTTTGCGCACAATCGAAAATGCTGTTTTCTGCGTTTTGCGGCAATAAAGAACAAATAAAGAACAAGCTGCAGGTTGGCGTTTTCAACTCTGAACTTCATATGCAAAAAAACCGCCAATTTCTTACGAAAAAGGCGGTTTTCTTGGTCCGAGTGACAGGACTTGAACCTGCGGCCTCTTGACCCCCAGTCAAGCACGCTACCAGCTGCGCTACACCCGGATATCTATTTTATGACCTGCGTTCTATCTGCTTGATGAACTCAGCTTGTATATAATATCACAGGAGAAAGGGAATGTCAAGCAAGGGAATCAAATATTTTGGAAAAAATTTTTCACCCGTTCGGGGAGGGTATCGAGCGGGGGTTCGTTGTCGAAATAGAGGTCATAGGCATAGGCCCCGACTCCATCGTCGGCCTGGTTGCCATATTGGCGGGCGGCCAGATCGGGGCGGCGTACCAGCAAGGTGCGGCAGGACGGCCCAATGGCGCGGCGCAGGCGCTCGATCTCCCGCGGTTCCCGTACATGCAGAAAGAGGATTTCGTCATCGCTCTGTAAGAACGCCTCGTAGGCGTCCATGCAGTAGCGGAAGGACAGATCGTTAAAGGCCGTGAAAGCCTCTTTGAGCTGGGCCAGCAGCCGGCGCGCCTTCAAGGTTTTCTCCCCGTCCCAGCCGGCAAATTTTGCGATCTCAACGATCGGCGTGATGGATGAGACATTGCGCACCCGGAAGTAGCGCGCGGCACAGGCGCAGATGGTGTCCTTGCCGACACCGCCCTGCCCGTTGATGATAAAGACTTGCTTGCGCATCGCATATCGCTCCTCTGTGCTTTGATCGTCCCTATCATACCGTACTGGACGCCAAAAATCAAGGGCAAGGCGCAGACCTTGCCGGCAAAACGCCGCAGCGCCGCAGGGGAAAAGCCTTTCCCGGCGGCGCAACAGGCATCGGGTATTTCCCGGAAAATGGCGGGCGGCCTGGTCAGAGCAGGATGCAGATGAGGCCGCCGGTGCTCTCATTGATAATGCGTTCGAGCGTTTCGCGGAACTTTTCTCGTGCGTCCTCGGGCATACGGGAGAGCTTGCCGGACAGCTCCTCGCTGACCAGCTCGGACAGCGGCTTGCCGAAGATATTGGTCTCCCAGATCTTTTCGGGTGCGCCCTCAAATTCTCCCAGCAGATAGTGCAAAAGCTCCTCGGACTGCTTTTCGGTGCCCACGATCGGGGTGACCGAGGCTTTGATCTCGGCTTTCATCAGGTGGATCGAGGCGGCCGAGGCACATAGCTTGACACCGTAGCGCCCGCCTTGCTTGATGATCTCGGGCGGCGCCAGGCTCAGGTCCTCCAGGCGCGGCATGACGACGCCATAGCCTGTGGCGTTGGCCTGCTCGAGGGCGCCCGCGATGCGCTCATATTCCCGGGCGGTGGCAGACAGCCGGGTCAGCACCGGGATCAGGTCGGCCTCGTCCTGCATCTGGATGCCGGTCTGTTCGGTCACGATCTGATAGAATACGGCGTTCGGGATATCGACTGCCAGCCGGGCGTGGCCGGTGCCGAGATCCATGCCCGTGATGCGCGCGTCGGTCACCCATTCGTTCGCGCACAGCGCGTGCGCCATGGGCTCAAGGTCGCGCATCTTGTGGGCGGCTGCACCGTTCTGCCGCAGGCTGTCATAGACGCTGGTCTGGACCGGATGGCCGGGTTCGAGTACGCTGATAAAGCGCGGCAGCCTGACCGATACCTGCTGGATGGGAAACTCATAGAGCACTTCGGTCAAGATGGCACGCATGGCCTGCTCGTCGAGCGTCAGGCAATTGACCGGCAGGGCCGATACGCCGTAGCGCTCATGCAGCGCATCGACCACGGCCTGCGCCGACGCACTGTGCGGGTCTGTGGTGTTGACCAGGGTCAAAAACGGCTTGCCGATGGCCTGCAGTTCCTCGATCACGCGGCCGCACGCCGCCGCATAACTCTCGCGCGGCAGGTCGGAGAAGGAGCCGTCGGTCGTGATCACAAGGCCGATGGTTGAGTGGTCCTCGATGACCTTCTTGGTGCCAAGCTCGGCGGCCTCAGCCATGGAGATGGGCGCATCGCGCCACGGCGTTGTGACCATGCGCGGCGCATCCTCCTCCATGCTGCCCAGCGCCCCGTCCACCAGATAGCCGACGCAGTCGACCAGGCGCACCCGGCAGGTACGCCCGGGTGCGAGCGTGATCTCGGCCGCCTCCTCGGGGACGAACTTGGGCTCGGCCGTCATGATCGTCCGCCCGGAGCCCGACTGCGGCAGCTCATCCTTGGCCCGCTCGCGCTTATAGACGTTTTCAATGCGCGGGATGACCATGTTTTCCATAAAACGCTTGATGAACGTGGATTTACCGGTCCGCACCGGGCCGACGACACCAATATAGATATCGCCGCCCGTGCGCGCGCCGATCTGCTCGTAAAGTCCCTTGTTTTCCATCTGTTGTCTCCCTTCTCGGTCACTGCGCATACACTGGGATGAGCAGCATGGTGTCTGCGGCGGTCTCGGTTCCCTCGGGCAGGGCGTTGGCCTGCCGGATGGCCTGGGCGGTCGAGGCATACTGTTTGGCAATCTCCCAGAGCGGCGTGGGCGTGTGGATATACCGCAGCACCAGCGTGGTGCCAGGCTGGTCGGCCGGCTGCCGCGGCGCGTCTGCGCAGAGCGCTGTGATATCGCGGATCGGGATTTGTGCCTGGGTGACCAGATTGCCGGTCGCCGTCACCCGTAATGATACGCTGCCTTCGCCGCCCGGCGCGGCCGATAGCTGGACCGATAGGTCCTGCGGCGCGGCGCCTTCTGGAAGTCCTGTGGCGGCGAGCGGGACGGTCAGCGGCTGGCTTTCGGCGCACACGGCGCCCGTGGGGTCGCGGTAAAGCAGGCAGACCTGGATCTGCGCCTCGAGCGCGCCGCCGTGCGCCTCGGCCGAGAGGCAGGTACCGTCTGCGGACAGGATCTCGGCGGCTGCGCGGCCGACCGGCATCTGGACGGCCGATTCCAGCTGAAAGGGCGCGTCTGCTGCATAGGTACACAGCGTTACCTCGCGCGTGTCGCAGTGCAGCTCACGGTGCAGGTGATAGAGGTCGCGGATGACTTGGATGGTCTGCTCGGCCTGCTGGGTCACAAGCGCGCGCACGCCTAGCCCGACCGACAGTACCCCATCCTCGCGCAGCATGCAGTCCAAGCTGCGCAGGGCCAGCCGCGCGCAGGTGGGCAGCGAACCGCGCAGGCCGGGCGCGTCCAGCACCTGGGTGTAGGGGATGGCCTGCGTCATGGTGACGAGCGCGCCCGTGTCGTCCATGAGCAGGAGCCAGAGCAGGGCCTCGCCCGACAGCGTGAGCTGATCGGGGCTGGGCTGGCAGGCGGCCGGGCGCAGCGCGCCGCGCGCGCAGATGAGGCGCAGGCCCTGCGCCCCCGGCAGTTCCAGGTCGTCCAGCGCGGTGAACTCACGCGCGGCGGCGTAGCACAGGAGGGATACGGTCTGCTGGCCGTACAAGAGCTCGAGCGCTTCCCCCTGCGGGTCGATCTCCTCGGTCAGGGTCAGGCCGCTCTCGGCAAAGACATCGATTTCAAGCACAAAGGTGACGGCCACGTTCACCTTGCGGGAGTTGACCGCGCGGGCGGCCACGCTGCCCACCTGGCAGCGCAGGAAGCACGGGCTGTCCGGCAGGATGCCCGGTGTCTCCTCGATGTGCGCAAAGCTGAGCGGGATTTGCAGCAAACGGATGGCGTCCTGTCCGTCCGGGCGGTAGAGCACGGTCACGCTGGCGTTGCCGGAGAGCAGGATGCGGTCGCTCTGCGGCAGCTCGTCCTTTACGGTCACCGAGGCGTAGGCGCACAGGATATGGCCGATATCGGGCTCGGCGTCGGGCACGATGGCGTCGGTGCTTTCGGTGAACATGCTGTGCAGTGTATGGGTCGGTTCATAGTATTGCAGATCGGTGCGGATTAGTTCCATGTCGGTTTCCTCCTTTTTGCCGCTTCTGCTCTATGTATATGCGGCAGGCAGGCGGATATGAAAAAACAGGGGCCAGGCCCCTGCTTTTTCTCAGGTATCGTTTTGGATGCCGAACATCCGGCGGAGCATGCCGGCAAGGCAGCGCGGGCTTTTCCAGATCACGACTTTCATGATGCTCCCTCCTTACTGTGCGAGTAGTATGACGCCCAGCGCGATCAGCCCGGCGCCGCACAGGACGAGCAGCAGCGACAGCGGGATCAGCCCGCCGAGGACGGCCCCAATGCCAAGCCCCAGACAGAACATGCCGATCAGATAGCGGCGGCAGATCACGGTGTATCACACTCCTCTCATACCTCAGTATAAGCGGGCGGGACACAATGTGTGCACGCCGGCCGCGGCCATGTTAGGCCCGCCCGGTGCTGCCGTGCCCACCGCGGTCGGGGCGTGTCAGCCGTGCGGCCTCGCGGAAGGTCAGGGCCGGCTGATGGGCCATGATGCGGAACTGGCAGATGCGGTCGTTCGTGTGGATGACGGTGTCGCGCACGGCGTAGGCCGGGAAGAACCACTGGTCGGTGTCGCCGCAGTAGCTCTCGTCGATGACGCCCATGCTGTTGGTCTGCAAGATGCCGAACTGCTTGAAGGTCGAGCTGCGCGGCACGATATGCGCCTCATAGCCGGTAGGCAGCTGCATGGCCACGCCGAGCGGGATCAGCCGGAATTCTCCGGCCGCAAGCTGCACGTCCTCGGCGGCGCGCAGGTCGATCCAGTCCGATTTGCCGTCGATATAGCGCAGCCGCTCGATCTTGTCTGTAAAATACTTGATCTGAATTTCCATCGCAGGGGATGCCTCCTAAGATTGTGGGATTCAACGTTTTATGGATATGATACCACAATCGCCTGCAAAATTTAAGCGCCGGGCGCAGTTTTTCCGGCGTCCCGTGCGGGGAAAGCAAAAAAGCGTCCCCGGCAGCTGGACTGCCGGGGACGCCTTTACCCAAATCGCAGAGCGCGCGATATTCTGCAAACAGGGAAAATCTTGGAAGAAAACCCTGTTTTTGGAACAATTTTATGATATCACGCCCGGGGTCGGATTTCAAATGAAATCGTTCGACAAATTTCGACAAAGCCGGGGCCGTTCAAAAGCGGCTGCGGCTGTGCTATAATAAAAACGATTGCAACATATCCGCCCCCGGCGCGCCATACCCTTAACTACAGAGGGGGAGGCGAAGAGTTTGCGGCATAGAATTTTGCATCATTTTGCCAAGCGCTGGCCGTTTTACCTGGCGTTTGCGCTCCTAGGGCTGCTGATCGCCGATCAGTTGCACCCTATGGGCTGGACCGGCGTGTTTTCCGCGCAGCAGAGCGCGCACACGCTGGTACTGGATGCCGGGCACGGCGGGTTTGACGGCGGCGCTGTCAGCCCAAACGGCGTGACCGAGCAGCAGATTAACCTGTCTATCGCGGGCAAGACGCGCGACCTGGCCGGGCTGTTCGGCGTGCCATGCGTGCTGACCCGGACGGACGAAGGCGCGCTGGACTATGAGCCCGGGCGCACCGTGCGCGAGAACAAGGTCGCGGATATCCAGGCCCGTGCGCACATCTGTGAAAAGACCGAGAACCCGGTCTTTGTCAGCATCCATCTCAATAAGTTCGAACAGTCCCAGTATTTCGGCGCGCAGGTGTTTTACGGCGCAGCCGACCCGGACAGCCGCGTGCTGGCCGAGGCCATCCAGGCGGCGCTCATCCAGGGCATCGACAACGGAAACACCCGCGCGGCCAAGCCGGCCGGGGACAGCATCTATCTGATGCGGCGGCTGACCTGCCCGGCCGTCATCGTCGAGTGCGGCTTCCTGTCCAACCCGGAGGAGGAGGCCGACCTGTGCCGGGACAGCTATCAGACCCAGCTTGCCGCCTGCATCCTTGCGGGCTACCTGCAGGCATAAGCGGTCCATTCGGAGGAAGTATATGAAACAGAAGACTATTTTTTTGTGCAGTGACTGCGGCTATGAAAGCCCCAAGTGGTACGGCAAGTGCCCGTCATGCGGGGCCTGGAACACGCTCAGCGAGTATAAGGTCAAACCGGAGACCGCCACGCGCGGTGTGCTGCCGGAGGCTGCCCGCGAGCGGACCCATACCAAGCCGCGCCTGCTCGACGAGATCGACTCGGCGGCCGAGGAGCGTTTCCACTCGGGTATCGGTGAGCTGGACCGCGTCCTTGGCGGCGGCGCCGTGCACGGCTCATTCGTTCTGGTCGGCGGCGAGCCGGGAATCGGCAAATCCACCTTGCTTTTGCAGATGTGCCAGGAGATGTGCCGCTCGGCCAAGGTGCTCTATGTATCCGGCGAGGAGTCACTGCGCCAGATCAAGCTGCGCGCCAGCCGCCTAGGCATCCGCGCGCCCGGCCTGTTTGTGCTGGCCGAGACCGACATGGACGAGATCATCCAGGAGACCGACCTGCTCGCGCCCGATATCCTCATCATCGATTCCATCCAGACCGTATACCGGCGTGACCTGACCGCCGCGCCGGGCGGCACGACCCAGATCAAGGAGTGCGCGATGAGTCTTATGCAGTATGCCAAGCGCCGCAGCGTCACCATCTTCATCGTCGGCCATGTCAACAAGGAGGGTACCCTGGCAGGGCCTAAGATCCTCGAGCACATGGTCGACTGCGTGCTCTACTTTGAGGGCGAACAGACCGGGCCGTTCCGCTGCCTGCGCGCGGCCAAGAACCGCTTTGGCGCGACCAGCGAGATCGGGGTGTTTGAGATGAGCGACCGCGGCCTTTTGGAGGTGCAAAACCCGTCGGCCGCCATGCTGGCCGGGCATCCGACCGGCGCCTCGGGCAACTGCATCGCCTGTGTCATGGAGGGCAGCCGCCCGCTTTTGGCCGAAGTACAGGCGCTCGTGGCAAAGACCCAGTTTGGCGTGCCCCGCCGCACGGCTGCGGGCGTGGACTACAACCGCATGGTGCTGCTGCTCGCCATTTTGGAGAAGCGCGCCGGGCTGTTCCTGTCGGGCAGCGACGCCTATGTCAATGTGGTGGGCGGCATGCGCCTGGATGAGCCTGCGGCCGACCTGCCCATGGTGCTTGCCATCACCTCGAGCTTTCGGGACAAGCCCCTGCCTGAGGGCGTTATGAGCTTTGGCGAGGTCGGCCTGACCGGGGAGCTGCGCGCGGTCAGCTGCGCCTCGCAGCGCATCTGGGAGGGATATCGCCTGGGCTTTCACACCTGCATCATGCCCGAGCAAGAGGTGGGCGACCTGCCCGAAGGCATGAACGTGGTCCAGGTGCGGTCGGTGCGCGAGGCGCTCAAGGCCGTCCTGTGATCCTTGGCCGCCGCGCATAAAAATCTGGGTTCTGCCGCAAACTGACTGCGAGATTGTTTGCGGAGGGAATGATGTGTATGCGCGACAGGCGATACCGCTGGATGCTTGTGGCCACGGCCGGCATTGTGCTTGGCCTGTGGGTTCTATCGGTCCTGACCGAGCCCGTGCCGCCCAAGGCCGTCCCGGTTGTCCAGGCGGCGCAGGAGGACATCTATAACAGCATCTCGGTCAAGGGCACCGTGCGCGCCGCGCGGGAGAGCCAGGAGTTTGTCTATGCGCCTGCCCGGGTGGAGGCGTGCTATGTGTCGCTGGGCGACACGGTCACTGCGGGGCAGGCGCTTTTGCGGGTGAGCTACCCACAGGCCGTGGATGAGGCCGGCCGGGCGGCCGAGGCATTTTTGGAGCAGAGCGCCAACGCGGCGCCCGGCCAGGCAGAGGAGAGCGGGCCGATTGTGCGCGCGTCCATGGACGGCACGGTCGCTCAGCTGCCCGAGGTAGGCGACCTGCTGTTGCCCGGGGTGACGGCCGTGCGCTTGGGGGATTTCTCCCGCCTGACGGTGGAGGCCAAGGTGCCCGAACTGTACGCCGCCGACCTGGCGGTCGGCCAGCGCGCCAATATCACCCCTGTCTCGCAGACCGGCCGGACATTTTCGGCCAGCCTGACCGAGATCGCCCCCTATGCGGTTCAGACCTTCAGCCTGACCGGCGGCACGCAGTCGGCGGTCGTGCGGTGCAGCCTAGATATCAGCGACGCAGACACCGGCCTGATGCCGGGCACGACCGTGGACGTCAAGCTGTTTACCGATACCGTGCGGGACGCTGTCACTGTGCCCTATGCCGCTGTGCGGCAGGAGGACACGCAGCCGTATGTCTTTGTCTGTCAGACGGACGGCACGGTACGGCGGCAGGAGATCCAGACCGGTTACCAGCTCAGCCAGGGTATGCAGGTCACGTCCGGGCTGGAAGCGGGTGACCTGGTGGTAGCGGATGGGAACATCGAGCTGTCGGATGGGGAGAAGGTGCGCTGGGATGCGGGCGGCTGACCTTGTGCGGCTGGCCTTTGGCCAGGTGCGGCGGGGCGGCGTGCGTAGCTTGCTGTGCGGCTGCACGGTGGCCATCGGCGTGTGCGCCATCTCGGTCATCGGCGCGGTCGGACAGGTGGCACAGGATGAGATGCACACGGCGATCCATTCGCTCGGCCTGCGCGGCATGACCTGCTATCTGGAGGATGCGGCGGCAGGCGAGGCGCTGACGCCGGCTTTTGCCGAGACGGTGATGGATTCCTGCCCGGACGTCCAGGCGGCCATGCCGGTCAAATACCAGACAGGAAGCTACCAGAATGGCTTTCACAGCGGAAGTGCGCTGCTGTTCGGCGTCAATGAGCAGATGGGCCAGGTGCTGGATGTCGAACTGCTGGCCGGGCGCCTGTTTACTGCAGGCGAGGCCTCCGGTATGGTCCGCCGCGTGGTCGTCAGCCAGTCGCTGGCCGAGCAGCTCTATGGGCGGACCAACGTGACCGGGCAGCGGCTCTATCTGACGGTTGCCGGTCAGGAGCAGATCTTCGAGATCATTGGTGTCATCCGCGATCAGACCCAGCTCCTGTCCGGCATTGCCGGGTCGGCGGTGCCGACCGTCATCTACCTGCCCTATGCGCTCCTGACGGATGCCAACCAGGCAGCCGACCAGGTGCTCCTGTCGTGTACGGGGGATACCGAGACGGTCAAGCGGCAGCTCAGCGCGGTCGCCCAAGGGCCGCTCGGCCTGCGCAGCACGATTGGGGTGCAGAACTTGAGCGGATACCTCAGTACCGTGGACGACCTCGCGCAGAAGGCAGTGTGGGTGTTCCTGCTCGTGGCCGGCATCTCGATGGTGGTCGCGCTGGGGGCTGTGGCGGGCGGCATGCTGTCGGCGGCACACGACATGCGGGAGGAGATCGGGATCTACCGGGCCATCGGAGCACGGCAGACCGATGTGTTCTGGCTGTTCCTCCTGCAGGCGGCGATCATCTGCGCGCTGGGCGCGGCCTGCGGTATAGCCTTTGCACAGATCCTCTGTCTGCTTGCCGCCCAGTGGACAGGCTATCCGATTGCGGTTTCGCCCAGCCTGACGGCGGGCTGCTTTGGCGTGGCTGTGGCCTGCGGCATTCTGTCGGGCATTGCGCCCGCCCTGCATGCGGCGCACTTGGACCCGGTCAAGACGATGCGCGGCTGAGCGGCGCCCGGCAGATCAAAAAAGCCGTTTCCTCTTGTGAACCGCCCCAAATTATACGGACAGCACAAAGAGACACCTATGTAGGGAAATATGAAGCATTCAGCTTTTCCCGGACATACGAAGCCCCCTAACGTAGTTCTATTTTCCTACATTAGGGGGCTTTTGGCGATTGTTCGGTTTTACTGGGGCGGTTTAACTTGCGGGAATGGCTTTTTTGGATGCACGGGGAGCGCTCCTATCACGAATCCTCAGATTCCTCTTTTTTTGCAGCAAGCTTGCCGCGCGTCATGTGCGCCAGCGGATTGCGCTCGGAGGCTTCGCGCACATGCTGGTCGGCAATGTGCGTGTAGATCATGGTGGTGTCCACCCGTGCGTGCCCCAGCACGCTTTGCAGGGTGCGGATATCCACGCCGTTTTGATACATGAGTGTGGCCGCCGTGTGGCGCAGCTTGTGGGCAGAATATTTGGTCGGGTCGAGCCCGGCGGCCGTGATGTACTTTTTGACCAGCCACTTGACCGTCTGGGTGTTGATGCGGTTGCGGTTGCGGCTGACGAATAGGGCGTTGCGGTCGGCCTCATGCGGCGTGATGCGCGTGGGCAGATACTGGGCGATGGCGTCCTCGCACGCCTCGTTGAGGTACAGCATACGCTCTTTGTTGCCCTTGCCGCGTACGCGCAGCGTGCCGTCGCGCACGTCAGTCAGGTTCAGGCCGACCAGCTCGGATACGCGCAGGCCGCAGTTCAAAAACAGTGTCAAGATGCAGTAATCCCGCTCGGCGTACTTGCCCTCAATGCTCTCGAGCAGGTGGATGGAGTCGTCAGTCGTCAGGTAGCGCGGCAGCTCCTTGGGCTTTGCTGGCAGCTCCAGGCCGCCAGCCGGGTTAGAGTCGAGCACATGGACCTTGTCGGTCAGGTAGCGGAAGAAGGAGCGCAGGGACGATACCTTGCGCGCGCGGGAGATGGGGGACAGGCCGTAGTCGGTCGAGGGGCTGTTGGCCTGGGTCGGGCGCTGCTCGCCGATATAGGTCAGGAAGTCATAGATATCCTTGAGGCGTATGGTGCGCAGCAGAGCCTCGTCCACATCGAAGATGGAGATCTCTTCGAGCGGGACGTCGCGCGGCGCAAGACCGCGATTAATTTTGATGAAGCGCAAAAACAGGCGCAGGTCGAGAAAGTATTCAAACGCCGTCTTGGGTGATTTGCCGCGGATGGTGGTCAGGTAGATCAGGAAATCGCGCAGCAGCGGGCAAGCGTCGTGCGCATATTCCGAGATGACATATCGCATAGAAAATTCCTCCCTTGGGGGTTCGGTTCCGTTCCTTTCCATTGTACTACGTCCGTCCCCGTTCGTCAAAGCCGCTTTGCCCGACGATCCTGGCCACCCGTTGTAAAACGACGGGAGATGTGGTAAGATGGGAGGCAGACACGACACAGAGAGGAAAGGGGAGTCGTCTATGCAGGCCTATCAGCACTGTACACTGTGCCCGCGCGCCTGTGGTGTGGACCGCACAGCGGGCGCACGCGGGTTCTGCGGCGCGTCGGATACGATGTACGTCGGCCGGGCTGCGCTGCACGCCTGGGAGGAGCCGCCGATTTCGGGCACACGCGGGTCGGGTGCGGTATTTTTTACACACTGCACGCTGGGCTGCGTCTTTTGCCAAAACCGCACGATCAGCCGCCGGACGGCCGTGCGCGGCCGCCCGGTCACACCGGCGCGCCTGGCCGCGGTTTTTCTGGAACTGCAGGCGCAGGGCGCACACAACATTAACCTTGTCACCGCCTCGCACTATGCCCCCTCGGTCTGCCGCGCGCTGCGCATGGCGCGGCGGGACGGCCTGCGCATCCCGGTGGTGTACAATTGCGGCGGCTACGAGACGGTCGAAACCCTGCGCCTGCTGGACGGACTGGTCGATATCTATCTGCCCGATTTCAAGTATTACAGCACCTACTATGCCGGCCTGTACTCGGGCGCGCCCGACTATCCGGACGTTGCCCGCGAGGCGCTCACAGAGATGGTGCGGCAGACCGGGGCACCGCAGTTTGACGCCGCCGGCCTGATGACGCGCGGCACGGTCGTGCGCCATCTCATGCTGCCCGGCCTGGCAGGGGATACGGCGCAGGTCCTGCGGTATTTGGCCGAACACTTTGGCGACCGCATCCTGGTCAGCCTTATGCGGCAGTACACCCCGTTTGGCATGGAGGCCTATCCCGAGCTCGATCGGAAGATCACGGACAGCGAGTATGAGGACGCCGTGCATTTGTTTTCGGACCTGGGCCTTGCAGGTTTCCTGCAAGATGGGGAGTCCATCAGCGAGAGCTTTATCCCGGCGTTTGACGGGCAGGGCGTGTGAGGACCTGTGGTTGACAAAATTGCGCGCCTGTGTTATACTAAAAACAATCTGAAAAGATAGAAAAGGCAATGAAAAGGAAAGTACGGCGCGGCTGAAAGCGCAGAGAGCCCCGGCTTTGGTGGAACGGGGACTGGAGGCGCGTCCGGAAAATGGCCTTGGAGCCGCGTACCGACCTGCACCGCCCGCGGATGCACTGAGGATACGATGGGTGTGCCCATTACAGCGCCTGGATATCGAGCCGTCCGCCTTTTGGCGCCGCTCCGTACCCGCAGAGGTCCGTATCCGTGAGGTGCGGATAAAGTGAAGGTGGTAACACGAAGCAGCCGTCTGCTCTCGTCCTTGCACAGTAGTCAAGGGACGAGGGCTTTTTTGATCCCCTCATCCCGTCACCAGACGTTTTCGGAAATGAGGGATTTCAAAATGACAGTCAACATTCGCACTTGGAAGCCACAGGATGCGGCCGCATTGGCCGCGCAGGCAAACAACCGCCGGGTATCGGACAATCTGCGCAATACCTTCCCCTATCCCTACACCCAGGAGGACGCACAGTTCTTTATCAACCGCGCTCTGCGCACCCACTGCGACCGCGCCTGGGTGCGTGCGATCGAGGTCGATGGCACGGTGGCCGGCGGTGTTACGCTGGACTTTGGCGACGACGTTTACTGCAAAAACGCCGCGCTCGGGTTCTGGCTGGGAGAGGCCTACTGGAACCGGGGGATTGCCACCCAGGTGGTGCATGACCTGTGCGCGCAGGCATTCCGGGAAACGCCCCTTGTGCGCATCGAGGCCGAGGTCCTCGCGAGCAATCCGGGTTCCATCCGGGTCTTGGAAAAGAATCGTTTTCAGCGGGAGGGCTATTTCTGCAACCGTGTATACAAGCACGGCAGGCTGACCGATAGTATCCTCTTTGCCCTGCTCAAATGACAAAAAACAGCCCCTGGCGCCGATAGGCCGGGGGCTGTCTCTTTTTGTGTAGGTTTATTTGTCTTCCTCCATGCTGTGCGATTCGTCGGCCTCCGGCGCGTCTTCTGCGACGCGCTCGACGCGGACAAAAGCGATATAGCGCCCATTGGTCTGCTCAATGGTAAAGCGCAGGCCATCGTAGGAGAAGACCTGGTTTTCATGGGTGGTGTTGAGCTGTGACATCAGCCAGCCGTTGACCGTTGTCAGATCGGTTTCCGGCGTGTCCAGGTCGAGCTCGTCAAACAGCTTGGACAGACGGGTCTCACCGCGCACGCGGTATACGGTCTCGGATAGCTGCTCGATCTCAGGCTCCACCTTATCGTGTTCATCCCAGATCTCGCCGACCAGCTCTTCCAAGATATCCTCCATCGTGACGATACCCGCCGTGCCGCCATATTCGTCCGTGATGATCGCCAGATGGGTCTGGCTCTTCTGGAACAGGCGGAGCAGGTCAGAGATCTGCAGCGAGGGGGCGATATACAGCGGCGCTTGCAGCACGGCTGCAACCGGTTGCTGTTCGGCGATCACATGGTTATAGAAGTCCTTCTCATGCAGGATGCCAACGATGTGGTCGATGTTGTCGTGGTAGACCGGCAGACGGGAAAAGCCGGTCTCACGGAATACCGCGCTGATCTCGTCGTTCGTTGCCGTGTCCTCGATGCCACAGACCGAGACGCGGGGCGTGAATACGTCGATGACGTCCAGGTCGTTAAATTCGATGGCTGAGCGGATGAGATCGCTCTCCTGCTCGTCAAAGGTACCGTCGCTCGTCGCTTCGTCCACGATCGTCAGCAGTTCGTCCTCGGTGATGCCGGTCTCTGCGTCAGAGGGGAAGAAGTGCGACAGCAGCCTTTTCCACTGGCTGAACAAAAAGTTGAGCGGCGCGAGGATGGTCAGAAAGATGCGGAGGATGGGGGCCGAGAACATGGCAAAGCGTTCGGGCGATTCCTTTGCCAGGCTCTTGGGTGAGATCTCGCCGAAGATCAGGACCACAATGGTCATGATAACGGTCGAGGCGGTGGGGCCGATCGAGGGGCCAAGCCAGGCGATGAAGACCACGGTGGCGATGGACGTGGAGCAGATATTTACGATATTGTTGCCGATCAGGATGGTTGACAGCAGGCGGTCGTACTGGTCTGCAATCTTGAGCGTGAGCTGAGCACGCTTATTGCCATCCGACGCCATGTTCTTCAGGCGGATGCGGTTGAGCGAAGAGAATGCAGTCTCGGTGGCCGAGAAATAGGCCGAAAAGACGATGAGCAGGACGATGGCGATGATCGGGACTATGTGGCTACTGTCCATGAAAAAGGGATACCTCCTAGGATGTAAGAATAAGTAAGATTTTATGGTGATTATACCACAAAAGGTGCGGTAAGTCTACGCAAAATTTTGTGGAATTTTACTTGCGGCCGAAAAAGCGGCACAATTTATACAGGAAAATGAAAAAATCCGGAGATTTTCTCCGGATTTTTCGTATCAGCGCGATAAAAAATATTACTGTGCAGCAATGACGTGGCTCATATTATACAATCCCGGGGCGGTTTTGCCGGCCAGGAAGGCCGCGGCCTGCACGGCTCCGGTGGCAAAGACCTCGCGCGAGAGCGCAGAGTGCTTGATCTCGATGACCTCATCACGGCCGCAGAACAGTACGCTGTGCTCGCCGACGATGGTGCCGCCGCGGATTGAGTGGATGCCGATCTCGTGCGGCGGGCGCTTTTCGCGGCGCTCGTGGCGGTCATAGACGTACGCCGCCTCATAGGGCAGGGATTCGGATACGGCATCGGCCAGCATGAGGGCGGTGCCGCTCGGCGCGTCCAGCTTTTGGTTGTGGTGCGCCTCGACGACCTCGACATTGTAGTCGGCGCCCAGGACGGACGCGCACTTTCTGAGCAGATCCATCATCAGGTTGATGCCGACCGACATATTGCCGGAGCGGAATACCGGGATCTCCTTGGAGGCCGCCTCAATCATGGCGACCTGCTCGGGCGAGTGGCCGGTCGTGCAGATGACCACGGGCAGCTTGCGGGCCTTGCAGTAGGCCAGCAGGTCTTCGGTCAGCGCGGCGTTGGAAAAGTCGATGACCACGTCGCACGGGCCGGTATAATCTGCCGGGTGCGCAAAGACCGGATAATCGGCCAGTGCCTGGGTGTTTAGGTCAAAGCCTGCGACGATCTGCATGTCGGGCTTTGCGGCACAGATTTCGGTGATGACACGGCCCATGCGGCCGTTGCATCCGGAGAGGACGATTTTAGGCATGGATACTCACCTCAGATCTTGCAGCCCATCTTGTCGAGTTCGCGGCGCAGCAGTGCTTCGTGCTCCGCAGTCACGCCGACCAGCGGCAGGCGCACGTCGCCGACCTGCCAGCCCAAAAGCTCCATGGCCTTCTTGACCGGGATGGGGTTGACTTCGCAGAACAGCGCCTTGATAAGAGGCATGTAATCGATCTGCAGGCGACTGGCCTCGTCGAACTTGCCCTCCAGGCACAGCTGGGTCAGTTTGTGGGTCTGGGCCGGGGCGACGTTGGACAGGACCGAGATGACGCCCTTGCCGCCCATGGACATGAGCGGGACGATCTGGTCGTCGTTGCCCGACCAGAAGTTCATGTTGTCGCCGCACAGGTGCATGGCCTCAGCCAGCAGGGAGAAATTGCCGCTGGCCTCCTTAGAGCCATTGATATTCGGATGCTCGGACAGCACCTTGTAGGTCTCAGGCGAGATGGACAGGCCGGTACGGCTGGGCACGTTGTACAGGATGACCGGGCAGTCGCTGCAGTCTGCAATCGCCTGGAAGTGCGCAATCAGGCCACGCTGGGTGGTCTTGTTATAGTACGGGGTTACCGACAGGACGGCGTCCGCGCCCGATTTTGCTGCCTCGCGGGTCAGCTCAACCGCCGCGGCGGTGTCGTTCGAGCCTGCGCCTGCGACGACCGGCACACGGCCTGCGACATAGGAACAACCAAAGTCAACGACCTCGGCGTGCTCCTTGAGCGTCATGGTCGAGGACTCTCCGGTCGTGCCGACGATGATGATTGCGTCGGTCCCGTGGTCGATCTGATAGTCGAGAATCTTCTTGAACTCGTCATAGTTGACCTCACCGGTGGAGGTAAACGGGGTGATAATGGCGACGCCTGCGCCGGTGAATACGGGCTTCTTCATAAAATGTTTCCTCCTTGTGGTTTAATCCAGATACCCTTCGGCGCACAGCAGTTCGGCCATCAGGACCGCGCCGCCGGCCGCGCCGCGCAGGGTGTTGTGCGACAGGCTGACAAACTTATAGTCAAAAATCGAGTCCTCGCGCAGCCGGCCGATGGAGACGCCCATGCCGCCTTCCAGGTCACGGTCGAGCTTGGTCTGCGGACGGTCGGGTTCGTCGAAGTAGGTCAGGAAATGCTCAGGGGCAGAGGGTAGGTGCAGTTCCTGCGCACGGCCGGAGAAGGCGCGCCACTTGGCAATGATCTCCTCCTTGGATGCCTTGTTTTTGAGCTTGACGAAGACAGCCGCCATGTGGCCGTCCGCGACCGGCACGCGCAGGCACTGTGCGCTGATCTTGGGGGAAGTCGCCGGTACGATGCGGTCGCCCTCGATATGGCCCCATACCTTCATGGGCTCTACCTCGGACTTTTCCTCCTCGCCGCCGATGTAAGGGATGACGTTGTCGATCATCTCGGGCCAGGTCTCAAAGGTCTTGCCTGCGCCGGAGATCGCCTGGTAGGTACACACAGCCGCCTCCTCGATGCCGAGGTCCCAGATCGCCGACAGCGCCGGCACATAGCTCTGGATCGAGCAGTTGGACTTGACCGCGATAAAGCCGCGCTTGGTGCCAAGGCGCTTTCTCTGTGCGTCGATGATCTTTGCGTGGTCGGCGTTGATCTCGGGGATGATCATGGGGACGTCCGGGGTCAGACGGTTGGCGCTGTTATTGGAGATGACCGGGCACTCGAGCTTTGCATAGCGCTCTTCCAGTGCACGGATCTCATCCTTCTTCATGTCCACGGCGCAGAAGATGAAATCGACCTGTGCGGCCAGTTCCTCGGCGTCCGCGGTCGCGTCCAAAAGCACCATGTCCTTCATGGACGCAGGGATCGGACGGGCCATCTTCCAGCGGCCCTCAACGGCCTCGGCGTACGTCTTGCCCTTGTTGCGGCCGCTGGCTGCGAGGGCCACAACGTGGAACCAGGGATGATTTTCCAAAAGGAGCGAGAAGCGCTGGCCGACCATGCCGGTCGCGCCCACAATGCCTACCTGATACTGCTTCATGATTTTAGAGAGCCTCCTGTCACCGTTCCCCGTTTGGACGAAATTCCAGGCAGATATGAAAAAAACCGGTTGAAAAACCGGCATAGACTCACTATAATGGAAAGACAGGATTCTTGTCCCAACCATCCAAGACAGCGCTCCACCGGCACAGCGTTTTGATCGGGTGCTATGCAGTGACAGACGGCGGGATCTTTTCCGGGCCGTCCAGGCCGCCGCGCCGCAACGCCGGGCAAACCTTCGGCGGTGGCCCCTTTTTCGTGTGGTCAATGGGGTTGCGGCCCCTCCCAGACGATACTGATGAACACCGCGCCTCTATCTGAAGGAAATTTCGTCTTCGTTTTGCGAGGTAAAGTGCAAATGATAAAGTATAAATATATGCCTTTATTCTATTGCACAGGCTGCGTTTTGTCAAGAAGGGATTGCGGAAAAAGCGACGGCGTCCGGGCCTGCAAGGCCGCCGCCGCGCTCCGGCGGGGCCTTTGATTTTACGAGAGAACAGACAAAGGAGGCATCCGGGCCGGCCCGCCCGGGATTTTAGCTGATATGAAAAAAAGTGATTTTTATTTTGATTTGCCCGAGCGCCTGATTGCGCAGCATCCGCTGGAACAGCGCGACAGCTCACGCATGCTGGTCATGGACCGCAAGACCGGCGCCCTGTCCCACCGGCACTTTCACGACCTCATCGAGTATGTCAAGCCGGGCGACTGCCTGGTGATGAACAATTCGCGCGTCATCCCGGCGCGCCTCATGGGCCGCGCAGAGGGGCGCACTACGCCGATCGAGGTCGTCCTGTTGACCGACCACGGCGACGGCATATGGGAATGCCTGACCCGGCCGGGCAAGAAGACCCGCGAGGGCGTCAAGCTGTCCTTTGGCGACGGCCTGCTGACCGGTGTTGTCGAGTCGGTCAACCCCAAGGACGGCAACCGTATGATCCGCTTCCAGTATGAGGGCGTATTCCTCGAGCTTTTGGACAAGCTCGGCACCATGCCCCTGCCGCCCTATATCAAGGAAAAGCTGGACGACCCGGAGCGATATCAGACGGTCTATTCCAAGACGCCCGGCTCGGCGGCCGCGCCCACGGCCGGCCTGCATTTTACGCCCGAGCTGCTCGATGCGATCCGCGCCAAGGGTGTCAAGACCGCTTTTGTCACGCTGCACGTCGGCCTTGGCACCTTCCGCCCGGTCAAGGAAGAGGAGATCACCGACCACATTATGCATTCGGAGTTCTATGTTATGGACGAGGAGACCGCGCGCACGATCAACGAGACGCACGCCTCAGGCCACGACGTATTTGCGGTCGGCACCACAGCCTGCCGTACGCTGGAGACCATCGCGGCGGACGATGGCACCGTGCGTGCGCAGTCCGGCTGGACCGATATCTTCATCTATCCGGGTTACCGGTTTAAGTGCATCGACCATCTCATTACCAATTTCCACCTGCCGGAGAGCACGCTTATGATGCTGATCTCGGCCTTTGCCGGCCGCGAGCGGGTGCTGGATATGTATAAGGTCGCAGTCGAGAACGAATATCGGTTCTTTTCCTTTGGAGACAGTACACTATTTTTGTGAGAAGATTTACATTCGAGAGGTGACAACATGGAGATTGGAACATTCCATATCAAAAAGACCGAAGGCCGCGCACGCCGCGGTGAGTTTATGACCGCACACGGTCTGGTGCAGACGCCGGTTTTTATGAATGTCGGCACAGCCGGCGCCATCAAGGGCGCGGTCGATGCGTTTGATCTGAAGGAGCTGGGCTGCCAAGTCGAGCTTTCCAATACCTATCATCTGCACGTCCGCCCGGGCGACGCCATTGTTCGGCAGATGGGCGGCCTGCACAAGTTCATGCGCTGGGATGGCCCCATGCTGACCGACTCGGGCGGTTTCCAGGTTTTCTCGCTTGCCTCCCTGCGCAAGATCCGCGAGGAGGGCGTGACCTTCAATTCGCATGTGGACGGCCGCAAGATCTTTATGGGCCCCGAGGAGAGCATGCGCATCCAGTCTAACCTGGGCTCGGACATCGCTATGGCGTTTGACGAGTGCATTGAGAACCCTGCCCCTTATGCCTATGTCAAGGATTCCTGCGACAGAACCACGCGCTGGCTCATGCGCTGTAAGACCGAGCTTGCACGCCTCAACAGCCTGCCGGACACGGTCAATCCCCATCAGATGCTGTTTGGCATCAATCAGGGCGGCACTTACGACGAGCTGCGCATCGCCCATATGGAGCAGATCGCACAGCTCGACCTGCCGGGCTATGCCATTGGCGGCCTGGCGGTGGGGGAGAGCACCGAGACCATGTACCATATCCTGGACGTCGTCCTACCGCACGCGCCGGAGAACAAGCCGCGCTACCTCATGGGGGTCGGCACGCCATCCAACATCATCGAGGGTACGGCGCGCGGCATTGACTTTTTTGACTGCGTCATGCCCACCCGCAACGCCCGCCACGGCCACCTGTTCACCTGGAACGGCATTATGAACATCCACAATGCCAAGTATCAGACGGATGACCGCCCGATCGAGGAGGGCTGCCAGTGCCCGACCTGTCGCCGCTTCTCGCGCGCGTATGTGCGCCATCTGCTCAAGGCGGGCGAGATGCTGTCTCAGCGGCTCTTGGTCCAGCACAACCTGTGGTTCTATAACCATCTGATGGTCAAGATCCGGGAGGCCCTGGACAACGGCACATTTGAGGCGTTCCGGGCGGAGTACAGCGAGAAGCTGGCCCGCCGTATTTAAGAGCAAAATAGCTGGCGCAAGCTTTTATACGCCGCACAACGGCCGCACGGTGCAAAATCAGCCCCGTGCGGTCTTTTTTGTCTGCGGCCCCCGTATACTTGCAAGGAGAGTGAAGGGGGCGTGTGCATGCGGAAGTGCGATAGTTTTATGGAACGGCTGCTGCTGCTCTGTGTTTCCAATATCGGCCTGCAGCTTTTGGGTTTTGTATACCGGATTTTCCTCAGCCGTTTTGCGGGCGCAGAGGGCCTTGGCGTTTATCGCCTGGCCTTTTCTGCCTATACGGTTATCCATGCCGCTAGCCTGTCCGGGATCACGATGGCCTGCACGCGCCTGTCTGCGCAGTGGAGTGCGCAGGGGCGGGCGGGCGCCATCGGCCGGCTCGTCCGGCGGGCGTTTCGGACGTTCCTGTGTTTCTTCCTGTGCGCGAGCTCGGTGCTGCTGTTGTTCCGAGACTGGATTGGCACGTCCCTTCTGGGCGACCACCGCACGGTGGCCGCCATGCCGATGATGCTGGTGTGCATTCTGCTGACCGGCATCGAAAATGTGCTCAAGTCCACCATGATCGGTGTTAACCGGGTGGACAATGCTGCGGTCAGTGAGCTGACCGAACAGATCGTGCGCATCGGGGCGACCATTGCCCTCCTGTCTTTTGAGCAGACGGCGGACCTCGGGCGGATTGCCGTCCTGATCTTTACCGGTATGGCCATCAGCGAGTGCATCAGTGCGCTCATCATGGTGCGGATGTATCACGGGTTACGGCTGCCGCCGGTCTGCCCGCCGCCATCCGGGGAAGACCCCTTTTGGCGTATCGTGCTGCCGGTGTCCGCTTCGGCCCTTTTGACCAATGGCATTGCCTCGGCGGGTTCGGTCGTGTTGCCCGCTCGGCTGGTGGCGTCTGGCCTGTCGCGGACCGAGGCGATTTCGGCTCTGGGCATTGTCTCAGGGATTGCGTCCCCGATCATGTTGCTGCCCATTGCGCTCTTGTCCTCGCTCTGTACGGTCGCCATGCCGCAGGCCAGCCGGTATGCCTCCCGCCGCAGCCGCAAGCAGCTGCAGCATTTTACCTCCCAGAGCCTGTTTGCAACCGGGATTGTCGGGATTCCGGCCACCGCGCTCTTGCTGCCGCTGGCGCCGGTGATTGCGCGCCTATTTTTCTATCGGGCGGTGCCCACGGCATATTTCTGGCTCATCGGGCTTTCGGCGGTCCTATGCTACTATCAGATGATCACGGCCTGCCTGCTCAACGGGATCGGCGAACAGCAGTTTTCTGTGACCTCGGCCCTGTCCGGGGAGGCGCTGCAGCTGGCGCTTGTCTACGTATTGGCGGGCCAGCCGCACCTGCGGGTATATGGTTATCTGGCCGCACAGTGCATTGCGCCCCTGTGTGTCTCCCTGTGCAATCTCACGCGGCTTGTGGCCTGCCAGGCGCTGGTCATCCGCCTGCAGCGTTTTTTGGGCGCGCCGCTCCTATGTGGGTTTGCCGTGTGGCTGTGGACCCGGATCTTTTACTCATTTTTTATCGGCTGGCTGGGCGGGCAATGGCTTGGGCTGGTGTGCGCCGCTGGCTGTTCGGTGATATTGTACCTATGCTTCCTGCGCCTGTTCGACATCCGTCTAGAGCGGTATCTGTCCATCCGCGGGCGTCCCGCGCATGATTTTATGCTGTTCTATTGACTTTCTCGGGCGGAAAGGGTATGATGGGGAACAGAAAAGACGATGGGCTCTTGTCTGGCGACAGGAGCCTTTCTTTTGCAGGTATATGGAGGCCATAAAGGCTATTATAAAGATACTACGACATGAGGTGGAACGATGAAGTTAGAATTTTGCTGCCCAACCCTATTTGGGCTGGAAGGGATCGTGGCGGATGAACTGCGGTTTGGCGGGAAGTTGGAAGATGTGCGTGCGGAAAATGGGCGGGTGCTCTTTTCCGGGGATGAAGATACGCTTATCTGGGCGAATATGAATCTGCGCTGCGCCGAGCGGGTGCTCATCCGCCTGGCTTCCTTTCGGGCAGAAACCTTTGATCAGCTGTTTGAAGGGGTAAAAGCCATTGCGTGGGAGGATCTCCTGCCGGTAGATGGACAGTTCCCGGTCAAGGGCCATGCGCTGAACTCCAAACTGTACAGCGTACCGGGATGCCAGAAGATTATCAAGAAAGCGATTGTCACCCGGCTGTCAGCACGCTACGGCGTGAACTGGTTTGAGGAGACCGGCGCGCGGTATCAGGTACAGTTTTCCATCATGCACGATATCGCCGAGATCTACCTGGATACCTCAGGTGCGGGCCTGCACAAGCGTGGCTATCGGGCCAATGCCAATGCAGCGCCGCTGCGTGAGACGCTGGCAGCCGCTATGGTCAAATTAGCCCGCTGGCGCGGGCGGGATACGCTCATCGATCCCTTCTGCGGGTCGGGCACCATCCCGATTGAGGCGGCGATGATTGCCTTGGGCCGCGCGCCCGGGCTCATGCGCAGCTACGACGCGGAAAAATGGACATGGATTGCGGCCGAGCGATGGAAGCAAGCCCGCGAGCGGGCGATTGCGGCCGTGCGCACCGATGCCGCGCCCGTGCTGTATGGCAGCGATATCGATCCCGCTTGCGTTCAGCTCGCGCAGGAAAACGCCAAAAAGGCGGGTGTGGCACGATGGATCCGGTTTGAGCAGGCAGACGCTGCGGCACGGGACTATCCGGACAGCGGTGTTCTCTTTGCCAATCCGCCTTACGGCGAGCGCCTGCTGGATCATGAGAGTGCACAGGCACTCTACCGCGCGATGGGCAGGACGCTGGGCAAAAGCAGCCTACGGCAGTATTATCTCACCTCGGACGAAGAATTTGAGCGTTTTTATGGATACCGGGCGGACAAGAGGCGCAAGCTCTATAACGGGATGATCAAATGCGATCTGTACATGTATTTCAAACCGGCAGCGGCACGAAAGTTATTTGGCAGGGAAGATGGGAAAGTGCCAACCCAAAGAAAACCGAAACACGGCTGAGCATTCACAAAATTTTCACAAATTTTTTGTTAATTTCTTCAAAAAAGCACTTGCGTTTCCAGGGGACTTGATGTATTATAATAACCGGATTAGCACTCAGGTACTTTGAGTGCTAAGTGATCTTGTATTCTAATCTTTTAGGAGGAATAGATTATGACTTTAAAGCCCCTTTCCGACCGTGTGGTAATTAAAATGGTCGAGGCCGAGGAGACCACCGCAAGCGGTATCATCCTGACCGGCTCTGCGAAGGAAAAGCCCCAGGTTGCTGAGGTCCTGGCGGTTGGCCCCGGCGGCATGGTAGACGGCAAGGAAGTCGTCATGCAGGTGAAGGTTGGCGATAAGGTAATCACCAGCAAGTATTCCGGCACAGAGGTCAAGATTGACGGCGAAGACCTCATCATCGTCCGCCAGAATGACATCCTGGCAATCGTTGAGTAATCCATCAGAATATCCCTTAAATATCGAAGGAGCGTAATGTAATTATGGCGAAGCAGATTCAGTTCGGCGAAGAAGCACGCAAGTCACTGATGAAGGGTATCGACCAGCTGGCAGATACCGTAAAGGTTACGATCGGTCCGAAGGGCCGCAATGTTGTCCTGGCAAAGAAGTTTGGCGCACCGCTGATCACCAATGACGGTGTGACCATCGCCAAGGAGATCGAGCTTGACGACCCGTATGAGAACATGGGCGCGCAGCTGGTCAAGGAAGTTGCGACCAAGACCAACGACGTTGCCGGCGACGGCACCACCACCGCGACCATGCTGGCGCAGGCGTTCGTACACGAGGGCCTCAAGAACCTGGCAGCTGGTGCAAACCCGATGGTAATGCGCAAGGGCATGACCAAGGCGGTTGACACCGCAGTCAAGGCTATCCATGAGCAGTCCAAGAAGGTAGACGGCCCGGCTGACATCGCGCGTGTCGCGGCAGTTTCTTCGGGCAACGACGAGATCGGCAAGCTGATTTCTGAGGCGATGGAGAAGGTTTCGACCGACGGCGTCATCACCGTCGAGGAGTCCAAGACCGCAGAGACCTACTCCGAGGTTGTTGAAGGCATGCAGTTCGATCGCGGCTATGTAACGCCTTACATGGTCACCGACACCGAGAAGATGGAGGCCGTTCTGGACGACGCACTGGTCCTCATCACCGATAAGAAGATCTCGGTCATCGCAGATCTGCTGCCGATCCTGGAGCAGATCGTAAAGATGGGCCGCAAGCTGCTTATCATCGCAGAGGATATCGAGGGCGAGGCCCTGTCCACCCTGATTGTCAACCGCCTGCGCGGCACCTTCACCTGTGTCGCTGTTAAGGCACCGGGCTTTGGCGATCGCCGCAAGGAGATGCTGCAGGATATCGCAATCCTGACCGGCGGCACGGTCATTTCTGAGGATGTCGGCATCGAGCTCAAGGACGCAACCCTGCAGATGCTGGGCCAGGCACGTCAGATCAAGGTCAACAAGGAAACCACGACTATCGTTGACGGCGCAGGCGATCCCGAGGCCATCAAGGCGCGTGTTGCTTCCATCCGCAACGCGATTGAAAAGACCACGTCCGATTTCGACCGTGAGAAGTTGCAGGAGCGCCTGGCAAAGCTGGCCGGCGGCGTAGCTGTCATCAAGGTCGGCGCTGCGACCGAGGTCGAGATGAAGGAAATGAAGCTGCGCATCGAGGATGCCCTGAATGCAACCCGTGCGGCTGTTGAGGAAGGCATCGTTGCCGGCGGCGGCACCGCATACGTCAATGCGATCCCGGCTGTCCAGAAGCTGCTGGATGAGGTCGAGGGCGACGAGAAGACCGGCGTGAAGATCATTATGCGTGGCCTGGAAGCTCCGGTCAAGCAGATCGCGGAGAATGCCGGCGTGGACGGCTCGGTCATCCTGGACCGCATCAAGAATTCCGGCAAGGTCGGCTACGGCTTCGACGCTTACAAGGAAGAGTTCTGTGACATGATCCCGGCTGGCATCGTAGACCCGACCAAGGTCAACCGTACGGCCCTGCAGAATGCGGCTTCGATCGCTTCTATGGTCCTCACCACCGAGAGCATCGTTGCAGATAAGAAGGAGCCCGTTGCGCCTGCGGCGGCTCCGGCACCGGATATGGGCGGCATGTATTAATAACAGGCCAATCACAGCTAGAGATGTAATTGAGAAAAGGCAATGCTTGTCTGCGGACGGGCATTGCCTCTTCTTTTTCGGGATGGGACGGCATGGGTAAGTAGGGGCGGAAAGGATGACAATTTGGTAGCAATCGTCCAGGGCGATAGACTTTTTAGAAGACATACAGTATAATAACGATAGCCGGGCGGGTAAGATAATACAGGATATCAAAATGCCCGGCAGATAGGGAAAGGAGGGCTTATGCCATGTCAACGATCTGGCTGTCAGACAGCGCCTGCTGGATTCTTGTGATTGTGGCGGCGCTTGTGATCGAGGCCGTTTCCCTCAACTTAAACGCCGTCTGGTTTGCAATCGGCGGCCTAGGCGGCCTGGTGGCGGCCTCGCTGGGGATGTCCATCCCGACGCAGTGGATCGTGTTCCTGATCGTCTCCACCATTTTCCTGCTGTTGGTGCGTCCGTTTGCACGGCGGGTGCTCAAACCCAAGGGGGCAGCGACCAACGCGGACCGCATTCTGGGGGAGCAGGCGATTGTCACACGGGCGATCGACAATACGCAGGCCACAGGCGAGATCAAGGTGATGGGGCAGTACTGGACGGCGCGTTCGGCCGACGGCGTGCCGATTGCCGCGGGCGAGACAGTCCGGGTGCGCGAGATCGTCGGCGTAAAAGCCATTGTCGAGCCGATTACGCAGATGAAGCAGGTATGAAACGAGGAGGCAGCTTATGATTATTTTCTGGATTATCCTGGCCCTGATTGTGCTGATCATTGTGGCCAAAAATATTGTCATCGTCCCACAGGCACATGCCTATATCGTAGAACGGCTTGGCACGTATCAGGGGACGTGGAACACCGGTCTGCATGTCAAGATCCCGCTGTTTGAACGTATTGTCCGCAAGGTCACGCTCAAGGAGCAGGTGGTGGATTTTGAACCGCAGCCGGTTATCACCAAAGACAACGTTACAATGCAGATTGATACGGTTGTGTATTTCCAGATCACCGATCCGAAGCTCTATACTTACGGCATCGAAAATCCTATGGCGGCCATTGAGAATCTGACGGCGACCACGCTGCGCAACATCATTGGCGACTTGGAACTGGACCAAACGCTGACCAGCCGCGACATCATCAATACCAAAATGCGCTCCATCTTGGATGAAGCCACCGATCCATGGGGCATTAAAGTCGGCCGTGTGGAGCTGAAAAATATCATTCCGCCGACTGCGATCCGGGAATCCATGGAAAAGCAGATGAAAGCCGAGCGCGACCGCCGCGAGGCCATCCTGACCGCAGAAGGCGAAAAGCAGTCCAAGATCCTGGTCGCGGAGGGCGAGAAGGAGTCCATGGTACTGCGTGCGGAGGCAACCCGCCTGGCCAAGATCAAGGAGGCGGAGGGCGAGGCCGAAGCGCTCCTGACGGTGCAGAAAGCGCTGGCGGACTCCATCCAGATGCTCAATCAGGCCGCACCGACCGACCCGATCATCCGGCTCAAGGCGCTGGAGGCATTTGCCAAGGCAGCGGACGGCAAGGCGACCAAGATCATCATCCCGTCGGAGATCCAGGGATTGGCAGGTCTGGCCGCGGGCCTGAAGGAGGTCCTTACAAACGATGCGGCCGAAGGAATGAAATCAAAATAAAATATTGCCTGCGGCGCAGTATTTCTTCTGCGCCGCAAAAAAATCTCATAGTTAATTATACAAAACGTGGGATATCTAAAAACAAATCCCCAAAAAAAACACACTAAATGTGGAAGGGCATTCACCTTTACACGACATTGCCTGGAAAAATATCTGGAAAAGCAGCATAAATCGTGTATAATAGAGATATCGCCCTTTGTAGGGCATTTCACACACAGTATGAGGTGAAACGCATGGACAAGGACAATCTGTTACGCTGCGAAGAGGACTGCGTCCACTGCGAGGCGGTAAAGCAGGTCAAATGCCGGATGCCGGACGAGCAGACTACGCTGCGGGCGTCAGACTTTTTTAAGGCATTTTCGGATAAAACGCGCCTGCGCATCTTATCTGCGCTGGCCATCCATGAACTGTGCGTCTGTGACATTGCGGACCTATTGGGGATGACCCAGTCTGCAATTTCTCATCAGCTCCGCTTCCTCAAGCAGGTGCGGCTGGTTGTGGGGCGCAAGGAGGGAAAGACGGTCTATTACACCCTGTGCGACGGCCATATTGGGGCCATCTTGCAGCAGGGGATGGAACATGTACAGGAAGAAACCGGGGGAGATGCGTAGGCGTCTCCCTCTTGCCGTTCCATAAGCCCGTCGGGTTCTGTGCGCCTGCTGAAAAAATGGGCGGATGATTGGCGCCAGATTTGGCTTAAAATGACAATCTTGATTTTGAAAACCCGTTTTTTCTCGATTTGAATTGCACTCGGAACCGATTCGTAATATAATAAATTCCGTATACGAAATGGAGGATTGTCATGCTGCACACTGCTCTGGAACAGATTCTGCCCCGCGTGCAAAAGCCGGCGCGCTATGTCGGCGGCGAGTGGGGATCTGTGACCAAAGATAAAAACAACATTGATCTGCGCTTTGCCTTTTGCTTTCCCGATGTCTATGAGGTCGGAATGTCGCATCTCGGCTCGCGCATCCTGTATGGCCTGCTGAATGACCAGGAAAACATCTGGTGTGAGCGCGTTTTTGCCCCGTGGATCGATATGGAGGACGAGATGCGCCGGGCCGGTATCCCACTCTATGGCCTGGAGAGCGGCGACCCGCTTTCAGATTTCGACATCATCGGCTTTACCCTGCAATACGAACTGTCCTTTACCAATATCCTCAATATGTTGGATCTTGGCGGCGTACCCGTCCTGGCAAAGGACCGCAAGGGCCTTAAAAACCTCGTCGTGGCTGGCGGCCCGTGTGCCTATAATCCCGAGCCGCTATGCGACTTTATTGACCTGTTTATGATCGGTGACGGCGAGGAAATCATGCTGGATCTGACCCGGCTGTATCAGAGCGCGGTACAGCGCGGCCTGTCCAAGGAGGACTTCCTTGCCGAGGCGGCGAAGATCCCCGGCATGTATGTGCCCGCGCTTTATGAGGTCAGCTATCACGAAGACGGCACCATTGCGGCGGTCACGCCGCAAAAGGGCGCCCCGGCTTTTGTGCAGAAGCGCATCGTACTGGACTTGGATGCCATGTATTATCCAGAGTCCTTCGTCGTTCCCTCGACCGATATCGTTTTTGACCGCGCCATGATCGAGCTATTCCGTGGCTGCCCGCGCGGCTGTCGTTTCTGCCAGGCCGGCCATACCTACCGCCCGCTGCGCCGCAAGTCCAAGGAGACTCTGATGCGGCAGGCCGAAGCCGTGCTCAAAAACTCGGGTTATGAGGAGATCTCGCTCTCCTCGCTGTCCACAAGCGACTATGGCGAGCTGAGCGAACTGACCGAGTGCATGCTGGATTACTGCGAGCCGCGGCATATCAGCCTGTCTCTGCCCTCCCTGCGTGCGGACAGCTTTAGTTCGGAGCTCATGCAGCGCGTACAGAAAGTACGTAAGAGCGGCCTGACCTTTGCCTGCGAGGCGGGGACCCAGCGCCTGCGCGACGTTATCAATAAGAATATCACCGAGGACGACGTACTGCACGCCTGCGAGATCGCGTTCCAGGGCGGCTGGAATAACGTCAAGCTCTATTTTATGATTGGCCTGCCGACTGAGACTTCGGAAGATCTCGACGGCATTGCTGAGATCTGTAAAAAGGTCGCCTATTGCTGGCGTATGAACACGGACAACCGCCAGCGCGGTGTCAAGATTACGGCGTCGGCCTCGTGCTTCGTGCCCAAGCCGCAGACACCGTTTCAGTGGGATGCCCAGAACTCGCTGGAAGAATTCCGCGGCAAGCAGGATTACATGAAAAAGATCATGCGCACCAAGAACGTCACGTACAATTGGCATGACGCCGAGACCTCTGTGATGGAGGGCGTCATTGCGCGCGGAGACCGCCGCCAGGGTGCGGCGATCTATGCCGCCTGGAAGAATGGATGCAAGTTTGACGGCTGGGATCAGTGCTTCTCATACGAAAAGTGGATGGACGCTTTCGCCTCGTGCGGGCTCGCCCCCAAGTTCTATGCCTATCGCCAGCGCCCGCTCGATGAAGTCTTTCCGTGGGACCATATCGGCTGCGGTACGCTCAAAAACCACCTCAAGCGTGAATGGGAGCGCTCACGCGAAGCTGTTGTGACGCCCGACTGCATGCAGCAGTGCGCAGGCTGCGGCGCAAATCGCCTGTTGGAAGGAGGGAAGTGCTGTGTTTAAAGCTCGGATGCGCTTTGCCAAGGAAGGCCGCGCAAAATATATCTCGCACCTAGACCTTATGCACACAATGCAGCGCGCTATGGCGCGCTGTCAAATGCCGCTCTGGTTTACCGAGGGCTTTAACCAGCATGCTTATGTTTCGGTTGCGCTGCCGCTGTCGACGGGTTATTCGGGCGAGTATGAGTTTTTGGACTTTAATCTGCTCTCAGAAGCCGTTCCGGTCAATGCCGTTGAGGCGCTCAACGATGTATTCCCGGAGGGACTGCGCGCCATCGAGATCTATCCGCTCACTGACGGCGGTATGCCGCTGCGGGATATCGCCTGGTCCAAGTACCGTATTACCTGGTCCTTTGCGGACGGCATCCCTGCGGGCTTTGTGCAGGACGTGCAGGCTTTGTTTGCGCGCGACACCGTCGAGATCGTCAAGCGGTCCAAGCGTGGGGAGAAGACGGTCAACATGCGGGAGCTGATGCATGGTTTTTCGCTGGCCGAACAGGACGGACAGGCTGTGGCCGAGGCGGTGACAGCCGCGGGCAACAACAATATGAGCCCGGAATACCTAACCCGTGCAATTGCCCAATATTTGCCGCAATATGAGATCGCGGGCGCCGCATATCATCGCCTGTGCGTGTATAACGACCGCATGCAGGCATTCCGATAAGTTTTCCGGAAAGGACGTTACATGGCAAACAATAAGACAGTCGTTTCGCAAGAACAGATTGCACATCAGTATGAATATATGCAGTTCATCGCCCGGATGAACGAAGAGAAAGCCCAGGTGCGCGGCCGCAAGCTGCGCGCCTTCACGCAGACATTTGGATGCCAGCAGAATGAGGCCGATACCCAGCGGATTGCGGGTATGCTGGATGAGATGGGCTATGAAAAGACCGACCGGACCGAGGACGCGGATGTCATTGTTATCAATACCTGCGCGGTCCGGGAACATGCCGAGAGCCGGGCGCTCGGCAATGTCGGGGCGCTGTCCCACCTAAAGAAGGCGCGCCCGGATGTCACGATCTGCCTATGCGGCTGCATGGTACAGCAAGAGCACATGCCGGAGAAAATCAAGAAGAGCTATCCACAGGTTGACCTGGTGTTTGGCACCCATGCGCTCTGGCGCTTTCCGGAACTGCTCTACCGCCGGCTGACCGGGGACAAGCGCATTTTTGACACGAGCGGCGACGCAGCCGGTTATATCGCCGAGGGACTGCCTGTCCTGCGGGACGGCGGGGTCAAGGCGTGGCTGTCGATCATGTATGGCTGCAATAATTTTTGCACCTACTGCATCGTCCCCTATGTTCGCGGCCGGGAGCGCAGCCGCACGCCCGAAGAGATTGTGCGTGAGCTCGAACAGCTTGTGTCCGAAGGCTATAAGGATATCACGCTTTTGGGACAGAACGTCAACTCCTACGGTAAGGACTTGGACAATCCCATCGATTTTTCTGACCTGCTCGTGCGTCTCAACGCTGTACCTGGGGACTTCCTCCTGCGGTTTATGACCAGCCATCCGAAAGACGCCTCGCACAAGTTGTTTGACACCATGGCGGCCTGCGACAAGGTCGCAAAGCAGCTGCATCTGCCCTTTCAGTCGGGCAGCGACCGCATTCTAAAGCGCATGAACCGCGGCTACACGGCCGCGCACTATCGGGATCTGATCGCCTATGCGCGCAGCAGGATGCCGGATATGACGCTGTCAAGCGATATCATTGTCGGGTTCCCCGGCGAGACCGAGGAAGACTTTGAGCAGACGCGGCAGCTGGTCGCGGAGGTCGGCTTTGACATGCTGTATACCTTTTTATATTCCAAGCGCAGCGGTACGCCGGCCGCGCAGATGCCGGACGACACGCCGCACACGGTCAAACAGGCCCGCTTTGAGCGCCTGCTCAAGACCCAGGACGAGACCGTCCAGGCCCGGCAGGACGCCTATCAAGGCCGCCGGCTGCGCGTTTTGGTGGACGGCACGAGCAAGGGGACAGAATACCCCTTGACCGCGCGCACGGAAGGCGGGCTGCTGGTCTGCTGCGCTGGGGAGAACCTGCGCATCGGCGAGTTTGCCTTTGTCACAATTGAAAAAACCTCCCTGCGCTGCCTGTTTGGACAAAGCGAATGAGACCGAGAAAAGAAGGAAAACACATGGCAGAACTTACGCCCATGATGAAGCAGTACTTCGAGATCAAACAGAAGTGCCGCGATTATATTTTGTTTTATCGCCTTGGCGATTTCTATGAGATGTTCTATGACGACGCGCTGCTGGCCTCGCGCGAGTTGGAGCTGACGCTGACCGGCCGTGACTGCGGGCAGGAGGAGCGCGCGCCCATGTGCGGCGTGCCCTATCACGCGAGCGAGTCCTATATCGGCCGCCTGGTCCGCAAGGGATATAAAGTTGCGATCTGTGAACAGGTCGAAGATCCAAAGTCCACCAAGGGCCTGGTCAAACGCGAGATTGTGCGCATGGTCACGCCGGGCACGGTGATCGATGCTTCCATGCTGGATGAGAACCGGAACAATTTCCTGTGCTGCCTGTATACCCAGGGCCGGGATGGAGGTGTGTGCTTTGCAGATATCTCGACCGGTGAGGTGTATGCGACCGCGACGCGGACGGCAGGTGAACTGCTCAGCGAAATCGGGCGCTTCCTGCCGCGGGAGACCTTGCTGGGCGGTGAGTCCGTGACCGACCAGTCGCTACAAGGCTTCCTCAAGGAGCGCGCCGAATCGATCTTCTCGCCGCTGCCGGAGGAGGCGTTTGCGCCCGACAAAGCGCAGAGCGCGGTCGAGGCATGCTTTGGCAATGAGGCCATGGAGCGCAACGGATTGGCACAGAATGAGATCGTGCTGCGCGCCCTGGGCGGCTTGCTGTATTACCTAGAAGATACGCAGAAGTCCAGCCTGGAAGGCCTCAATACGCTGCACCTCTATCAGCAGGGCGAGTATATGGAGCTTGACCTGACCGCCCGCCGCAACCTGGAGCTGTGCGAGACCATGCGTACCAAGGAGAAGAAGGGATCGCTGCTTTCGGTCATTGACCGCACCAAGACCGCCATGGGTTCACGCATGATCCGACAGTGGCTGGAAAAGCCTTTGCTCAATCCACTGCATATCCAAAAGCGGCAGCAGGCAGTCGGCGCGCTATGCGACGATCCGCTCCTGAGCGCCAACCTGGCAGAGGAGCTGGACAAGCTTTTCGATATCGAGCGCCTGATCGGGCGCGTAGTCTATGGCACGGCAAACTGCCGAGACCTGCGGGCTATGCAGACCTCGCTGGCCCGGCTGCCGGCCATCAAGGCTCTCTTGGGTGAAATCCAGAATATCCCGCTTTTACATGAGCTCAATGAGCGGATTGACCCGCTCGAAGATATCTGTGACTTGATCGCGGCAGCGATCGTCGAGGAACCGCCGGTTTCGGTCCGGGAGGGTGGCATCATCCGCACGGGGTTCCGGCAGGAGGTGGACGAGCTGCGCGGCCTGGCTTCGGGCGGTAAGGGCAAGATTGCCGAGATTGAGCAGCGCGAGCGCGAGGCGACCGGGATCAAGGGATTGAAGATCGGTTATAACCGTGTCTTTGGCTATTACTTGGAAGTGACCAAGGCCAATTTAGATGCGGTACCGCCGCACTATATCCGCAAACAGACGCTTGCCAACTGTGAGCGCTATATTACCGACGAGCTCAAGCAGTTGGAGGGCCAGGTGCTTGGCGCGCAGGAACGGCTGACCGCGCTGGAGTATGACCTGTTCTGTCAGGTGCGTGAGCGCGTCGCCAGCCAGGTGCATCGCATCCAGCGCACGGCGCACGCCCTGTCCAATCTGGACGTGCTCGCAGCGCTGGGCGACCTCGCAGCGAACGAACACTACGTCTGTCCGGAAGTGGATTTTTCCGGGCGGATCGACATCAAAGACGGCCGCCATCCGGTTGTGGAAAAGATGCTGCACGGCAGCATGTTTATCCCGAACGACACCCTGCTCGATCAGGATGACAACCGGGTTGCTATCATTACCGGGCCCAATATGGCGGGCAAATCTACCTACATGCGCCAGGTCGCACTGATCACGATTCTTGCACAGATGGGTTCCTTTGTGCCCGCCTCCTCGGCGCGGATCGGTATTGTGGACCGGGTCTATACGCGGGTTGGCGCCTCCGACGATCTGGCCAGCGGGCAATCGACTTTTATGGTCGAGATGAGCGAGGTCGCCGATATTCTGCGCGGCGCAACGCGCAACAGCCTGATTATCTTGGATGAGATCGGCCGCGGCACCTCGACCTACGACGGCATGTCGATTGCGCGGGCAGTCGTCGAGTATGTTGCGGACAAAAAGCGCATCGGTGCGCGCACCCTGTTTGCCACCCATTATCATGAGCTGACCTCGTTGGAACAGCTGGTAGATGGCATCAAAAACTACAATATTGCAGTCAAAAAGCGCGGGGACAATATCACTTTCCTGCGCAAGATTGTCCGCGGCGGCGCGGATGACAGCTATGGCATTGAGGTCGCCGGGCTCGCCGGCGTCCCGAGCGCTGTCATCAAGCGTGCCAAGCGCATCCTGGCCGATCTGGAGACCGAAGCGCCGCGCATTGAGGTGCGCGCCATCGATGAACCGGAGAGCGCCCAAGTCTCGATGCTTGATCTCGGGACGAATGCTGTTGCGGAGCGCCTGCGCGCCATGCAGATCGAAACCATGACGCCGATTGAGGCGATGACTGCGCTCTATGAACTCAAACAAATGTTGAGCTGACAGGAAGGAGGCGGAATATATGCCGGTCATCCATGAATTATCCGACCATCTGGCCGACCTGATTGCGGCGGGCGAGGTGGTGGAGCGGCCTGCCTCGGTCGCCAAGGAGCTGGTGGAAAACGCCATTGACGCCGGTGCGACCCAGATTACCATAGAGATCGAGCACGGCGGGATCTCCTATCTGCGGATTACCGATAATGGCTGCGGCATGGCGCCCGAGGACGCACCGATTGCCTTCCGGCGGCACGCGACCAGCAAGCTGCGTACGGAAGAAGACCTGGCCGCCATCGGTACCCTGGGGTTCCGCGGCGAGGCGCTTGCGGCGATCGCGGCAGTTTCGCGCATTGACCTGTTCACAAAGCAGGCGGGTACGCTGGCCGGAGTGCATCTACACCTGGAAGCCGGAGAAATCACAGAGAATGAAGATGCCGGCTGCCCGGAGGGAACGACAATGATCATCCGGGATATCTTTTACAACACGCCGGCCCGTATGAAGTTCCTGCGCAAGGACTTTACCGAGGCAGGCTATGTCGTCGGCGTTGTGCAGCATGCGGCGCTGTCTCATCCGGAGATCGCGTTTACCATGCTGCGCGACGGCAGACAGGTGTTCGCTACACCGGGCAATGGCAAATTGATTGCGCCAGTCTTTTCGGTCTTTGGAAAGGACATGACTTCCAACCTCATCGAGGTGCCTGTGTTTTCGCGCGGCAGTCTGTCGGCTAAGGGGTATATCACAAAGGCGCATGCAGGAAGGCCAAACCGCTCGATGCAGCACTTTTTTGTCAATGGCCGCTATATCAAATCACGGGTGATGCAGGCGGCCCTGGAAGAGGCCTACCGCAACCGGATTATCACCGGGAAGTACCCGTCATGCGCGATTTTCCTGACGATACCGCTGCACATGGTGGATGTCAATGTGCATCCGGCCAAAACAGAGGTCAAGTTCGCCGAGGAAAAGGCTGTGTTCGAGGTCGTCTATGCCGCGTGCAAGAATGCGCTCGAACAGGACGACAACATTCCGGAGATCCGGGCGCATCAGGACAAAAAAGCAACGCCGCAGGAGCAGATCACCGGCGAACAGCAGCCCTTGACCGTGCCGCAACAGGCGCAGGAAGAGCGGCAGGCGCAGCCGATACCGGCGGCACGCATGCAGGCCGCGCCCGCTGTACAGTCCGCAAAAACGGAAGACAGGACATCGCAGCGCCCCGCGTCGCAGCCCGCTGGCGCACCTGCAGAGCCGGAGAAAAAGCCAGAGCGCTATCCGGTGACCGACTCCTATGCCATGCTGGGGCGTACGGTCAAGGTGCACTCGCTCTACCCGAAAGATAAGCTCTCTTTGCAGCAGAACCGGCCCAAGAAACCCTATGTGGATGCCGATGACGAGGAGGGCTTGGACTGGGACTACCTGCCTCAGCTGGTTGTCCCGGATGCCATGCGTAAGCCAGAGCCGCAGGTGTCCGATCCGCCGCGGCAGGAGCAACAGCCAGATATCATGGCAGTCCCCACGGGTGGCGCACGTGTGCTCGGCGAGGCTTTTCGCACGTATATCGTCGCCGAAGATGAAACGGGCTTATTGCTGATTGACAAGCATGCGGCGCACGAGCGCATGATCTTCAATCGCCTGCGCGCGCAGGTCGATATCGAGCAGCAGACACTGCTCACCCCCGTTGTAGCCGAAGTTACGGCTACCGAGTATGCAGCACTGTGCGAGCAGATCGAACAGATCCGCAGCATTGGGTTTGATATCGAGCCATTCGGCCAGAACAGCTTTGTCGTGCGCGCGATCCCGGCGTATCTGGATTGCGCCGCTGTCCAGGAGACCGTGAGCGAGATGGCGGACAAACTGATGAATAACCGAGTCCCCGTGCCCGACCGGCTGGATGACCTGATCCATACAGTATCCTGTAAGGCGGCTATCAAGGCAGGCATGACCACGTCTCTGCCGGAAATGCAGGATTTCTGTAACCGCGTGCTGCAAGACCCCGACGTCGTGTGCTGCCCGCATGGACGGCCGGTGACCGTACGTCTGACCAAATATGAGCTGGACAAGATGTTCAAGCGCGTCAACCAGTGAGGAGGCGGCCATGCACAATCAGCTAATTTGTATTACCGGTCCGACAGCCAGCGGGAAAACCGCGCTCTCGATCGCGCTGGCAAAGGCGCGCGGCACAGAGATTATCTCGGCGGACTCCATGCAGATTTATCGTGGGATGGACATCGGCACGGCAAAGCCCACAGCGGCTGAGCAAGCTATGGTCCCCCATCATATGATCGACGTCGTTGATCCGGGTGAGGCGTTTTCGGTCGCGCGCTACGTCCAGATGGCGGATGCCTGTGCACAGACCTTGCTGACATCCGGCAAAATCCCGATCGTAGTTGGCGGGACCGGGCTCTATCTGGATGCCCTGATCCAGGGCAGTGATTTCCCGGGGGACGAGACCGACCGTTCCATCCGGGAGAAGTATGAAAGAATGGCGCGCGAACAGGGGAATACGGCTGTACACGCCTGCCTTATGCGTGTCGATCCGGTCGCCGCAGCACGGCTGCACCCGAATAATCTCAAGCGCGTGATCCGTGCGCTTGAGGTCTTTGAACAGACCGGTATGCCGATCGATACCTTCAATGCGCAGAACAAACGGCCGGAACCCCGGTACAATGCGATAAAAATTGGCTTGTGCCCATCTGACCGGGAAATCCTGTACGCGCGCATCAACCGTCGGGTCGACCAGATGATGGAAGACGGGCTGCTTGCGGAGGCAGAGCGGCTCTTTCGGGACGGGAAGCTGTGCGGTACGGCCGCACAGGCTATCGGCTACAAGGAGCTCTCGGATTACTTTGCGGGAAACAGCCCGCTCGAGACTTGCATCGAGACACTTAAGCGGCGCACACGCAACTATGCCAAGCGCCAGTTGACCTGGCTCCGGCGGGACCCTAAGGTCCATTGGCTGACATATGACGCGGATGCGGATTTTGCAGAGGTGTTTCAGCGTTCGACAGATTATCTTGCGTCTCAAGGTATACAATGAATCCATGAATTTACATAATATGGAGGGTATATCTTGTGAAAAACGATATTAATTTGCAGGACGCCTTTTTGAATGTCGTCCGCCAGCAGGCTCAGGTAATCACGGTTATTCTGATGAACGGGTATCAGATGCGGGGCATCATCCGTGGGTTTGACAGCTTCATCGTGATTTTAGAGAGCGACGGCAGACAGCAGATGGTTTACAAACATGCGATTTCGACCATGATCCCAAGCCAGCGGGTGGAATTTTATACCCGTAGGGAGGAGCGTGCGTCAAGCTAAACAAGGAGATTCAGATTGTGGGAAAACAACCTATTTGGAAGCGAATCAGCCCCACGAACGTCCTGATTGTGCTGCTTGCAGTGTTTGCTGTGGTGTATCTGGTCGTGCAGTGCATCCACTCCTTGGCCGCCAACATCGAGACGACGCCTGCGGTCTATGTGACTATGGACGATGCGATCTCGGCGGAGGGATGGTTCGTGCGCGATGAGGCGATTGCCGATGGGACGTCCAGCAGTTCGGTCAAGCATATCGTTTCAAACGGGGAAAAGGTGCAGGACTCGGCGGCGCTTGCCGTTGTTTATGCCGATGAGAGTATCATGGAGGCCAGCCGCCGCCTGGAGGAGATTGAGGACGAGCTCAGCCTTCTCAATACGGCGCTGCAGTCGGCAGATAATTATATGAGCGATACGACTAAGACCGACCAACAGATCGTCCGGCAGATGCAGCAGCTGGCCGAACAGACCGAGGACGGTATGCCGGAAGATGCCTACGAGACGGCGACCGAACTGCGTGAGCTTGCGCTGCGTCGGAATGCATCTTCGCTGGATGTCGGCGCGATCCGCTCAGAAATCGTTGCCCTTCAAAATGAACAGAAGACTCTTGCCGGCAAGGCGTATGGCCGCAGCAACACGATCAGTGCGCCGGCATCTGGATATTTTTCCGAGGTCGTAGACGGTTATGAGGACATCTTGACACCGGAAAAAGTGGAGACCATGCAGCCGGAGACCTTCAAGCAGCTGACCACGCAGCAGGTCACAGCGCCGCAGGGCAAGCTCGGCAAGGTCGTCAAAGGGTTCACCTGGGAGTTTGCGACCATTTTAGGCGCGGACGATGCGGCGAGGCTTCAGGTAGGACAGGACGTGACGCTCAAGTTCTCGCAAATCGCAGCCGACGCGGCGGCGGAGGTCACAGCGATCAATACGGACGAGCAGACCGGGGAATCCCTCGTGGTCTTTTCCAGCGAGATCGTAAGCGGAGAGCTGGTATCGATCCGCCAGCAGGAGGTCGACATTGTCCTTGCTACCCATGCGGGCTTGCGCGTTCCAGTGTCCGCGATTACGATGGATGAAAACGGCAACACCGGTGTGCTGATTTTGACAGGCAATATCGCCAGGTTCAAACAGATCGACGTACAAAATGCCTATAAAGGGGAGGAGTACTACATCGTCCCCAAGGGAACGACGCAGAAATATTTGCTGCTGAACGATGAAGTTGTCGTCCATCCCAGCGGTTCCAATAATTTGAAGGTGATTTCATCATGATGACAGAGACAGAACGTAGTGCACTTGTGGAACGGCTCCATGCCGTTCAAAACCGGATCGCGCAGGCAGCCCGCGCCGCAGGCCGGGACCCGGCAGACATCCATTTGGTCGCGGCAACCAAGATGAATGATGCTGAACGAGTCCGGACGGCCATCCAGGCGGGCCTGACCGCCTGTGGGGAGAATCGGGTTCAGGAGCTCCTGCAAAAGTATGAACAGGGTGCCTATGAAGGTGCTGACCTACAGTTCATCGGGACCCTGCAAGCCAATAAAGTCAAATATTTGATTGGAAAAGTTTCAATGATCCAATCTGTCAGCTCGCTGAAACTGGCACAGTGCATTGACAAGGAAGCCAAAAAGCATGCTGTGTGCCAGGATATCCTGCTGGAAATCAACATTGGAAGAGAAGCGGCCAAAAGTGGTTTTTTTGTGGAGGATCTCGGCACGGCATTGGAGGCACTTTCAAGTTTGCATTCTATTCGCATCCGCGGCTTGATGGCAATCCCGCCAATTCCGACAGGTATGGACAAAAGTTCGCGTTATTTTGCAGAAATGCATCAACTATTTGTTGACATATCGGCAAAAAAATACGATAATGTATCTATGGACTATTTATCGATGGGAATGACTGCCGACTTTGAAGAGGCCATTGCCTGCGGCGCCAATATCGTCCGCATTGGCACGGCCATCTTTGGCAAGCGACCCTATCCGATGAATGCAGATCCGACAAGGGAGATCCAGTAAAAAAAGAATTAAAGTTATCCACAAAGGAGTTTTGGAAATATGGCATCGATCAAGGGTTTTCTCGATTGGGTAAAAGGCGAGGACATGGAAGAGGATTTCGACGATTTCACACCTGTGCAGCGCGAAGAAGAGCTGGAGGCTGAGCAGCCGGCTGAGACGTCTTCTTCTTATAACAGCACGTCTTCGTCGCACAGCGGCCGCCGCAACAATGTTGTAAATATCAACACGACAGCGCAGCTCGCGGTCGTCCTGGTCAAGCCGGACCGCTTTGAAAATGCGGCTGAGATTGCAGACCATCTCAAGGAGAAGCGCACGGTCGTGCTCAACCTGGAGCAGACCAACAAGGATGTTGCGCGTCGCCTGGTGGACTTTTTGAGCGGTGTCGCTTATGCCCAGGAAGGCAAGATCAAGAAGGTCGCCAACAGCACGTTTATCATCACCCCGTACAATGTAGATATCCTCGGCGATCTGATTGATGAGCTGGAGAATAACGGACTCTACATCTGATTGAAGGAATAGCGTGTTTTCTTATTATTTTGTTTTTTTGGTAACGCGGATTATTAGGCTGTTTGAGTTTCTAATGTTCGCCCGGGCGATTTTCTCCTGGTTCCCGCAGGCGCGCGGCAGCAAGATCAGTGAGCTGTTGTATCTGGCAACTGAGCCGATCATCCTGCCGTTTCGTGCGCTGTTTTCTCGTGTAAATGCGTTCCGCGGCATGATGATCGATATTCCGTATCTCTGCGGGTTCGTCGCGCTGATCTTTGTGGAACGCCTCTTATACAGTCTGATCGTATAACAGTGTGAGGTGGCTGGGGGTACTCCGGCCATTTTGCCTTGCAGGAAAGAGAATCACTTCAATGTATTTCGGAGGATAAAAACTATGCTGACGGTTCAGGAAATTCAGGCATTGACCTTTGAAAAGGCAATGTTTAACGGATATGATCCGAAATCGGTTGACGAGGTGATCGAGCAGATCACCGAGGACTATGCTGCGATGCAAAAAGAAAACGCCGCGCTCAAGGCAAAGATGAAGGTGCTGGTCGATAAGATCGACGAGTATCGCTCGGTTGAGGACGGTATGCGCCGCGCACTGGTTTCGGCGCAGGGCATTGCGCAGGAGACGCTGGACAAGGCCAAGCTCGAGGCGCAGCAGATCATTGACGAGGCCAAGGCCAAGTATGAGGTACGCGTCAAGGAGCTGAAGGCGGAAATTGCCGCCGAAGAACAGCGATTGGAAATCGCAAAGAAGAACAATGCGGATTTCCTCAGCAAGATGACGGCTGTCTATGAGGCCCAGCAGAAGATTCTGGTCAAGCTGGCGGCCGCGCCGGAATTGCAGCCGGCTGAGCCCAGCACATCAGAGCCTGAAAACATTGCGCCGCAGGAGCAGCAGCCGGCCGAGCAGGCGCCGATAGACGCCGCGTCCGCAATGGCTGCGCAGCCGGCAGAGGCTGCACCGGCTGTGGCTGAGCAGCAGACCGCGAAGATCCCGCGCAATGTGGAATTGCCGCAGGATGCCAGACAGTATGTCGAACAGCAAAAGGAAAAGAAGTTTACAATTTCGGAGATTAATCTTGCATCGAGCAGGCAGCATGGGATTAGCTCGGACACTCAGCGCCTGCACGAGCAAGCGACCGCCCGATTTGACTTTGGCGAGTTGAAGTTCGGCGCAGATTATAAACCCGAGAACGATTAAGAGAGAAACCAACGAAAGGACGGACACGGTACAATGCCGCAGGATTATAACGAAACGATCAACCTGCCAAAAACCGACTTTCCCATGCGGGCGAACCTGCCCAAGAGAGAGCCCGGTTTTCTGGAGGCATGGGAGCAGGGAGGCAATGCGCTTTATCATGCGCTGATGAAAAAAAATGAGGGCAAGCCGATCTTCATTTTGCACGATGGCCCTCCGTATGCCAACGGCAATCTGCATATGGGCCACGCGCTCAACAAGGTACTCAAGGATTTCATCATCCGCTACAAAAATATGGCCGGTTTCCAGGCGCCCTATGTGCCGGGCTGGGATACGCACGGCTTGCCGATTGAGCGGCAGGCGATCCAGGCCTACGGCATGGATCGCGATAAGGTCCCTGTGGCTGAGTTCCGCCAGAAGTGTGAGGAATTTGCACGCGACCATGTCAATACCCAGCGTGAGCAGTTTAAACGCCTGGGTGTCATTGGCGACTGGGAGAATCCGTATCTGACGCTGACACATGACTTTGAGGCCAAGCAGATCGAGATTTTCGGCGAGATGGCTAAGAAGGGATATATCTATAAGGGCCTCAAGCCGGTCTATTGGTGCCCGCATGATGAGACCGCGCTGGCTGAGGCCGAGATCGAGTACCAGGATGAGCCCTGCTCTTCGATCTATGTCAAATTTGCGGTCACCGACGACAAGGGCGTCATTGAGAAGGCAATCGGCACCAAGGAGAACGTCTACTTCGTTATCTGGACCACGACGACTTGGACGCTGCCGGGCAACCTTGCAATTTCGGTGAACCCGTTCTTTGAATATGATCTGGTCAAGGTACCGAACGGCGAGATCTATGTGCTGGCTAAGGAGCTGGTCTCGAACGTTATGCAAGCAGCCGGTATTGAGTCCTGGGAAGTACTTGCTACACTGCTTGGCTCGGATCTCGAAATGATGAAGACCCAGCATCCGATTATGGACCGCGAGTCGGTTGTGCTCACCGGTGAGCATGTCACGCTGGACGCCGGTACTGGCTGCGTGCACACGGCGCCGGGCTTCGGTGCAGACGACTTTATCGTTTGCCAGAAGTATCATATCCCGATTATCGTCCCAGTGGACGGCAAGGGCTATGCGACCAAGGACGCAGGTAAGTATGCCGGTATGTACTACGAAAAGACTACGCCGGTCATTCTGGACGATCTGCGCGCATGCGGCGCGCTGCTCGCCATCGAGGATATTGTGCATAGCTATCCGCACTGCTGGCGCTGTAAGAACCCGATTATCTTCCGCGCAACCGAGCAGTGGTTCTGTTCGGTCGATGCCCTCAAGGATGACGCGGTTAAGGCCTGCCATGAGATTACCTGGCTGCCTGGCTGGGGCGAAGAGCGCATGACCTCTATGATTATGGAGCGCTCGGACTGGTGTATTTCCCGTCAGCGTATCTGGGGCGTGCCTATCCCGATCTTCTTCTGTAAAAAGTGCGGTAAGCCGCTGGTCAATGAGCAGACGATCAAGATCGTGTCCGACCTGTTCCGCGCAAAGGGAGCAAACGCATGGTTTGAGATGGATGCAAGCGAAATTCTGCCGGCAGACATCCAGTGTGAGTGCGGATGCCACGAGTTTGATAAGGAGACCGATACCATGGACGTCTGGTTCGACTCCGGTTCGAGCTGGGCGGCTGTCATCGAGCAGCGTGAGGGGCAGAGCATTCCGGTCGATGTTTACCTGGAAGGCAACGATCAGTACCGCGGCTGGTTCCAGTCGTCTATGCTGACGGCGATCGCGACCAAGGGCATTGCGCCCTACAAGACGGTCATCACCCACGGCATGATTGTGGATGAGGAGCGTCAGAAGATGTCCAAGTCGCTAGGCAACGGAATCAGCCCGCAGGAGATTCTCAAGCAGTATGGTGCAGATATCCTGCGCCTGTGGGTATCTTCGGCTGATTACCGCCAGGATATGCGTATTTCCAAGGACATGTTCAAGCACCTGGCACAGAATTACCTCAAGATCCGCAATACCGCCCGCTATATCTTAGGCAACTTGGCCGGGTTTGATCCGAAGACCGATCTGGTACCGTACGATCAGATGTGCGAGCTTGACCGCTGGGCGCTGATGAAACTGAATGCTCTGGTCAGCAAGGTGATCAAGGGCTACGACGATTATGAGTTCCATGTTGTCCTACACGCCATCCATAATTTCTGTGTCGTGGATATGTCCAACTTCTATCTGGACGTCATCAAGGATCGTCTGTACTGTGAGGAGAAGGACGGCGTGCTGCGCCGTTCGGCGCAGACTGCGATGTATGAAATCCTGGATGCGCTGGTACGCATGATCGCCCCGATCCTGTGCTTCACGGCAGACGAGATTTGGCAGGCGATGCCGCATCGCGATGGCGATGATACCGCGAATATTGTGCTCAATTGCATGCCAAAGGTCAATCCGGCCTGGAGCTTTGCGCAGGACATGTCTGATAAGTGGGACAAGCTGACTGCGCTGCGCGACGATGTCAACAAGGCGCTGGAGGAAGCCCGCAAGGAGAAGGTCATTGGCAAGCCGCTGGAGGCATGGGTCACTGTCTATGTACAGGATGATGCGGTTGCCGGCCTGCTGGAGTCTATTCCAGCGGATGAGCTGGCTGCGCTGAGCATCGTGTCCAAAATGCGCGTAATTCGCGGAAGCGGCGAAGGCATGCAGGGCGAGAACCTGCCTGGTGTCCAGATCGCAATCGAACGCGCATCCGGCGACAAGTGTGAACGCTGCTGGATGTATGTAGATTCGGTTGGTCAGGATGCCAAGCATCCGACCCTGTGCGCGCGCTGCGCTGCTGTCGTGGGATAAAATTGGATAACTACCAAAGGGCAGGCAGCGATGCCTGCCCTTTTTAAAGGAGTTCTTTCTATGATCGTTATACTTGCGATTGTACTGATGGTACTCGTCGACCAGGCGGTAAAATATTGGGCGTTGACAGATCTGTCCGCTCAGGGCACAATCCCGCTGTTGGACGGCGTCTTCCACTTGACCTATGTCGAGAATCGCGGTGCGGCTTTTGGCATCCTGCAGGATCAGCGCTGGCTGTTTCTGCTCATGACGCCGGTCATTCTGGCGGTCCTGGCCTATCTGCTGCACAAAAATTATATTCGTACGCGGATTGGGCGATTGTCGTTATACCTGATTGCAGCCGGGGCAGTCGGCAATTTGATTGACCGCGCATGGCATGGCTTTGTCGTCGATCTCTTCGATTTCCGGCTTATCCATTTTCCGGTGTTCAATGTCGCGGATATTTATGTCGTGGTCGGTGTGCTGCTGTTCTTTTATTATTACCTCATCCAGCACGATAAGGCGGTGCAGGGACATGACTGAGCAGGTATTTTGGGTGGGCGATGATGACGCGGGAAAACGGATCGACGCCTATCTCTCCGAACGGCTGACCGGTGTGACACGCAGCATGGTGCAGAACTGGATCGAACAGGGGAATGTCCGCTTGGCATCCGAAAAACCAGTGAAGAAAAACTATAAGTTGGCAACAGGCGAGCAGATCCTTGTGCAGATGCCCGAGCCACAGACTGTCGAGATTATGCCCGAAGATATTCCTCTGGACATTGTCTATGAGGATTCCGATATCATTGTCGTCAATAAGGCGAGGGGAATGGTGGTTCATCCGGCAGTGGGAAATTGGAGCGGCACGCTGGTCAATGCCCTGATGTATCACTGCGGAGATAGTCTATCTGGGATTAACGGTGAGATTCGACCAGGAATCGTCCATCGTATCGACAAAGATACCAGCGGCCTGCTGGTCGTGGCCAAAAATGATTTGGCGCACCAGTCCCTGGCCGAGCAGATTGCCTGCCACGCGGCGGCGAGAGAATATCAAGCAATTGTGGTCGGCGCTCCACGGGAGGATACAGGTACGATTGACCGCCCGATTGGCCGGCACAAAATTGACCGGAAGAAAATGGCCATTGTGCCGGACGGCCGCAGGGCAGTGACGCATTATCAGGTGATGGAGCGGTATCGCGGCTATGCCAGGATGAAGTTCCAGCTAGAGACCGGGCGGACCCACCAGATCCGTGTCCATATGGCATCGATCGGCCATCCGATCATTGGTGACCCCTTGTATGGCCTCAAAAAGGACCGATTCGGCTATTTAGACGGACAATGCCTGCATGCATACCGTCTATCGTTGGACCACCCGCGTACGGGGAAACGTATGGTCTTTGAAGCGCCGCTTCCGGCGTACTTTACCGAAATTTTAGAGAAAATGGTGCGGGAATATGGGGAAATTTGATGGGATTTTGCTGTTGAGCGATATGGACGGTACACTTTTGGACGACCAAAAGCAGATTTCGTCTAAAAATCGACAAGAAATTGAGCGGTTTACGAAAGCAGGCGGGATTTTCTGTATGGCAACCGGCAGGCCGCCTGTGACTACGGTAGATTTTGAGCCGTTTTTGCCTCCAAACATGCCAAAAGTCTATTTGAACGGTGCGCTCATCCGTTCGGGAGATGGCGCTGTGATGCAGGCATGCCAGCTGCAATCGGAAATTTGGCCCTTGATCGGTCAGATCACCAAGCAATTTCCGCAGGTTGGCTGCGAACTGTTTGCAGAAGACCGAATCTATCTCTATCAGGCCAGCCCAGAATCTATGCAGCATCAGCAGATGTCTCATTGTGAATTTACCGATTTCGCGGCATTCCGAAAGACAGATGTGCTATATAAGGCTAATTTTACCGGCCAGCCGGATATTTTGCGGCAGGTGCGCGAGGCGTGTGCAGCGATGTTGGAGCACTATGCAGTTGCATCATCGACACCGACATTTTTGGAGGTCACGCAGATGCAGGCCAATAAAGGTGAGGCATTGCGCTTGCTAAAGCATAAGCTACATGCGCGGCGGGCATACGCCATTGGCGACAGCGGGAATGATTTGTCAATGCTTCAGGCTGCGGATTTTGCATTTGCGCCGGCAAACGCGGATGCAGAAATTTTGCAGTGTGCAGATTGTGTGGTAGGCCGCAACACAGAGGATGCCATTGCGCAGGCAATCGCGCAAATAGAATGTGCTGCAAAGCAATAAATGTATAAGCACAGAAAAATCCGCCGGATAGGGCGGATTTTTTGATGGATTATGAATTAAACAAAATAAAGATTTTGTTTAATTCAGAGTAGGGACTTCTATCCGAATAAGCAAATACGCGAAAACTGCCTACCATTTGTAAGCCAACAAAAAGAACATCTAGAAATGTTTCTAGATGTTCTTTTTGTTGGTAATATACAATCCACAAATCAGAACCTTAGATTGATTCTGCCGGATGATGTGCATGCAGTTGCTTA
>DWWZ01000153.1 GCA_019119435.1 Candidatus Butyricicoccus avicola | reverse complement strand
TTTTCTCCGCTCACGCTCAAGCAGCCTTTTTACCACCTGTTTATCCCGAAAGCCGTAGTATTCTGCAACTTCTCGTTGGGTTTTCCCCTCTGCCAGCATTGCCTTGATTTCTGGCAGCAATACTTGAACGTGTGTGTAATTTCGCTTTCCCATAACTAAACCCCCTAATGTAGTCTATTTTCCTACATCAGGGGGTCTTTTGTCACTGTCCATTTTTACTGGACCTGTTCACGGCCTCTGGCGCTGAGCTTTTTTATTTTTGTGCGCTGGCGAGCGCTTCATGCAGGCATTTTGCGAGCTGGTCAGAGCACGAAGTACCCTTTCCGCCGCAGTCAATGCCGTGGAAAGCCTTTTCAATCTGTGCGACCGTCATGCCTTCGCAGATCGCGCCGATGGCTTTGAGATTGCCGTTACAGCCGCCGACAAACGAGATGTTGTGAACGACATCGCCGTCCAGGTCGAATTCTACGAGACGTGCGCAGACGCCTTGGGGTTTACACATATAGTGCTGCATAAGATGAATTTCTCCTTCAATATTATGGGATTTTATCGCAAAAACCGCTGTCGGATGAGATCGGCGGCTTCTGTAAAACTAGATGCCTCGGCAAACGGGAAGTCTGCCTGGGGAGCGGGTTCTCCGTGCACGTGCAACCACAGCCCGGTGATCCCAACTTGGTGCGCGCCGGATATGTCATGCGCAAAATTATCCCCGACCATCAGCGCTTCCGACGCGGCACAGCCCGCTTTATACAGTGCAAGCCGGAAAATGGCAGCGTCAGGTTTGTCGCGGCCGGCCTCCTCGCTGGTCACGAGAAAGTCCACACGTTCCGCAAGGCCAAGCTGCCGGATTTTGCGCATCTGAATACCGGCCAGCATGTTGGTACACACAACGACCGCGATTCCGCAGGCGCGCAGTTCGTCCAAAAACATAGGTACACCAGGGCGCACCGTGATGCGGTCTAAAACGCCAGACCAGTACAAATCATGCAGTGCTTCTGCATGTGGGATTGGATTTTGACCCAGAGACTCCAATGCATACTGGGCAAAGAGTACGCGGTCGTGAATCTCAGGTTCACGCGGCAGGCGCGCCTTGAGTGCCTGCCGCGCGCGCAGCATAGCATCGGAAAACGTTTCGGCTGGGATACCGAGATGTTCGGCAGCATACTGACCGCAGCGGGAAAACCCCTCCCGATCACCTGGGATAAAACCGTCATATAGGGTATCGTCTAAGTCGAATAGAATTGCTTTTAAATTCATAGGGACTCCTCATTACGCAGAGTAGGGGATGCCGGCAGGAGGGGGTCAGAGAAGCGTATCATCATAGACCGCGCGTGCGCCGCCTACAAATTTCGGGCGTACACGTGCGGCCAACACAATGGCTTCGCCGATCTTCTGTACGGATAGGCGGACCGGCACGGCTACCCGCTTGAGGTGCATGCCGATGAGCGTACCGCCGATATCAAGCCCAGCGCTGGCTTGAACAAATTCAACTGCCACCGGCTGTGCAAAGGTGTGATAGGCCGCGGTTGCAAAGGAGCCGCCAGCCTTGGGCTGCGGCACGACGTTAACTGGTTCATAGCCAAACTTTTCTGCGGTAGACCGTTCAACGATCAGGGCACGGTTCAGATGCTCGCAGCACTGTGCGGCTAACAGCAGCCCGTGCGCAGACAGCACCGGCAGCAGCCCGTGCAAAATAGCTTCAGCGACCTCTGGACTGGAAGCGGTGCCGATTTTCGAGCCAAGGACTTCGCTCGAAGAACAGCCGACAACGACCAAATCACCAGGGTGGCACTTGGCCTGGGCGAGCAGGCTTTCCGTCGCCTGCTGCGCTTGCGTCTGGATTTCATGCAGGAATGCTTCGCTTGCCATAAGAAATACCTCCTTGCCAGGAAATGCCCCTGCCTTCCGGCAGGGGCGAAAATATGTTGGAGAAAATCAGCGCTTGTTGGAGCGTCTCCACAAATGCATCTTCTCCGCCTGCGCGATCAGCTCTTCGCGGAACTGCGGGTGCGCGATGGAGATAAGCGCCTCGGCACGCTGCCAGGCAGACATGCCCTTGAGGCAGACTTTGCCATACTCGGTGACAACATAATGGACATTGGGACGTGCGTCGGTTACGATTGAGCCATTGTCCAGCGTGGGTAGGATGCGCGACTTGAGATTGCCCTGCTTGTCCGTGAACGAAGACGAGCAGCAGATAAAGCTCTTGCCGCCCTTGGAAAGGTAAGCACCCAGGACAAAGTCCAACTGACCGCCTGCACCGCTGATCTGCTTGATACCGGCGGATTCGGCGTTGACCTGGCCGAATAGGTCCATGTTGACCGCATTATTGATCGAGATAAAGTTATCGATCTGGGAAATGGTGCGCGCATCGTTTGTATAGTCAACCGGCGCACTCATGCAGGACGGGTTGTTGTTGACAAAGTCATAGAGTTTTTGGGTGCCGGCGCCGAATGCAAAGGTCTGGCGGCCGCGGTCAATGGCCTTTTTGGAGCCGTTGATCTTGCCCGCCATAGAGATATCGACAAAGGCGTCGACATACATCTCGGTATGTACGCCGAGATCCTTCAGGTCAGACTGCGCGATAAGCGTGCCGACAGCGTTGGGCATGCCGCCGATTCCGAGCTGCAGACAGGCGCCGTTCGGGATCTCTTCGACGATCAGTTTGGCAACCGCATGATCGACTTCGGTTGCAGCACCGCCGCCGCCCATGATGCCCAGCGGGGCATCGCTCTCGACGATCATATCAACCTTGGAGATGTGGATGCCCTCCTCAAAACCGCCTAGGCAGCGCGGCATATTGGGGTTCACTTCAATGATGATCACTTTGGCGCGGTCACAGACAGCGGCCATGTGGGACGCATTGGGACCAAAGCTGAAATAGCCGTGCTGATCCATCGGGGATACCTGGAACATCGCGACATCGATCGGGTCACAGTGTTCACGAATGTAACGCGGCAGCTCAGAATAACGCAGCGCGGCATAAAATGTGTTGCCGTTTGCAATCATTTTACGTTCAATACCGGACATATGCCAAGAATTCCAGGTCAGGCGCTCATTCGCTTCGGGCGCTTGGAATGTCTCGAGCGGGCGCAGCAGGATACCGCCGCGGAACTTGACATCGCTCAGTTCGGGCACACGCTTGGCCAGCGCGCAATCCAGAACGTACGGGGTGCCGGTACACCAACCAAAGTCCACCCAATCCCCGGATTTGACGACTTTAACTGCTTCGTCAGGGGTGGTGAGCTTGCGCTGGTACTCCTGTTGAAAAGACATGAAAGGACTCCTCCTTATATGAAATCATAATACCCAAAACCATACAGCCTTATTATACGTTTTTTCGCGCATGCGGTCAAGCAATATGCGGGCAGCTTGATGATTTCACAACAAGAAAACCACAAAGATGGCGATAAAATGATAAACTTATTGATAAATTTAGTGCGGATCTTGAGGTGAGCGAAGGAAATCGCTTAAAAGGATTCGGCAACGCCGTTGATACGCGCGGATTCGCCGTCATCGACTGGAATCACGAGGCATTTCTGCCCGTCGATCACTTGTGTCTGGATACGGGATGCTTTTTCTGTGGGCACTTGGAGCACGATTTGAGGCGCTGATGAATCCCAAGGGAGGTCATCGGCAGAGGGAGCGGATGCAGACAGAGCAGAATGTTCTTTGTCGGCAAGTTGCTGCTCGAGAGAGGCGATTTTGTGGGTGAGCGCAAGTGTTGCCTCACGCTCGATGCCAGCCTGCACAAGCTTGCTGTCGACCAAATTTTGTGCGTAGGGCAGTGTGTCGTGAAAGGTAGCTTCATAGGTCTGTGCAATTTGTTCCTTGGCCGTGGTGGGAATCTCGACATCGGAGAGCACATCGCGGACGCCTGCTGCTGTCAATTCGATCGGGGGCAGGCCGTCTTCATCCCGCGTTGCGACCAGTTCATGCAAATTTTTCTGGATATGCAGAAGCGCGGACTGCGCCTGCTCCTGTTCGGCGCCAAATGCCTCTTTGACAATGGACTGGAATGCCTGCTTTTCCTCGGCTGCTGTGCGCTGCGCGCTGCAGCCCAATACTTCTTGCACCAGCTCAGGCTGAGAATTTTTACCCGGCTTTACATAGTACATGATAGCGCTCAGGTCGCTGGAGCGGTCGCTGAAAGCCGGATAGAGAAAGCCGATTTCGGGCAAACCGACGACCCAATCGCGAATGCGCGGCCCAAACCGGTTTTCCGTCTCGAGATAACCCAGTCCGGGTTTTGACAATTCGACCGGGCAGATGGCACACAATAGATAAGTGTAGACCTCTTCTGACTCGTCCAGCTTGGCGTGGTCTTCGGCACGCACCGGAACATCATAAATATCGTGAAACAGCAGGATTAGATAGTTGCCTGCGCACTGATAGTGCGCAATAACTTGTTCGTAAAACCGTTCCAAAAGGCCATCATTCTTGAGACCGGAATCACGCAGTGCCAGCAATAGGCTGCGGCACGCATCGGCATCCGCGTCTGCGCGTAGGGACAGCTCAAGCAAATTGCCGCCTGGGGTGCCGGAAATGACTTTGCGCGCGATTTCAAGATACTTGTGAAATTCTTCGTCCGCAAGGCCCAAAAAAGGCTGTGCAAACTGGACGATCCTATTTTGATTGCCGCCGACATAGCAGCCGGCCATGCGGGTGAAAGAGCAGCCGTTCTTGGTCAGTCGGCGGCGCAGTTCCAATACGTCACGCTTTGTGATATTCATATAACAAATCCTTTCCGGTGGAAGTCAGAGATGAAGAAAGCTCCCATATCAATCCTGGGGACCCTTTTTTGATACATTCTAGTATAGCGGCATGGCCAAACCCATGCAAGCGCAATTTTCCCGAGCATGAGGGGGTAAGGAGCGGACAGGAAAAAAGCCCCGACCCACCAAGGCGGGGCATCGGGGCGCAAAGATATCTAGAGACACTTAGAGATTGGCACGCCGGCGCGGGTCGGGCACCTGCTGCACATCGAAGGATGGGTTGTATGCATAGTAATTTTTGGCATCCAGATTTTCCTGCAGATTGCGCAGGACATCGCCAAAACGCTGGAAATGTACGATTTCCCGCTCACGCAGGAATTTGAGTGGATCGCGCACGTCCGGATCATCGATCAGGCGCAGGAGATTATCGTAAGTTGTGCGCGCTTTCTGCTCTGGTGCACAGCCGGCAACACAACATTAGGACTCATCTGGATGCCGCGCAAGCCATCGGACCGCAAAAGCGCAGGTGGGGGTATAACGCCAGTCTTGAGCGCGGATATCGGCAAGAGCCAGACGGATGAGCGTGTCGGCGATCTGCTGGCCGCGCAGGGCAGGATGAACATAGGTGTGATTGATGTTTACAACTTCGGAAGCGGAGAATGGAAAGGTGATCTCGGCCAATAACTGCCCGTCGGGATCACAGGCGAAAATCCGGTGGGGTTCATGAATATATTTCACAAAAAACGCCTCCTTTTTTGGAACAATACGACACGGGGTCAACACATGAAGCGTATATGACGAGATTGTCATATAAAGCTATAAGGTGACAAAATAAATCGCTCTCGCCGTATACGATAGAGTTTGATACCATACTACCATAAAATGGGCTGGAATGCAAAGTGCA